>DATJII010000084.1:0-11306 GCA_035493435.1 Candidatus Limnocylindria bacterium
GAAGCGAGGAGTGTGAACATCATGAGGGCTGCACGAAGCTTCCTTTTCCAGAACCACGCTTCGAGCCCTGCCAGGACCACCACCACCGCCAGTGTTTCAAAACCTGCACCCGCAATCAAAGTCCATTCGCCGATTCCCAGGATGTTATGGGCATCTTCCAGACGCCACGATGCTAGCAATATTCCCCATAATACAACAGGATACCAAAAGGTGACATTGAGAAGCAGATCCTCCTCCCTCCACCTTCGAATGCGTCCGGCCATCCATGCAATGGAATGATTGAAACCGGCAGTTTTTTCGAGGGAACTCATGGGGATCGGTGATTGAAAAAAGCATCAACCCAGAGGTATCGTAATCTGAATCCTGGGCCAGCGGTTGCCGATCAGGCAAAGTAGCGAGCCCGAAAACAAATAAATCAGGAGGCCGATCATCGCCGGATTTTCGTATGGGGCGAGAAACGGAAACCAGTCGGTGGCATTGCCCAGGCATGAGCACGGCACGGGGGACTCCACCCATAGCATGCCCAGGCGGTAAATTGAAAGAATCCCTGCCAGCCACGCAATCATCTGCACTTTCAACATGCCTTGCCTCCCCACAAAAATGTACGCTGCGACCGCCACTTCGACAATCCCCGCGGCAGCCAGAAGTTCCCACCGTGGTAAATAGAAAACGGCGTCCGGAGTCGCCAGCAGTTTTGCCGGTGATATCGTCGAAATTAGCTTTATCGCACCGGTCAACCCCAGCAGGACGCCGGAGGAAACCAGAAAGAAATGCCGTGTTTTGTTTTCAGGGGAAGGAATGCTCATGCTGTTTTTGGCGAATTATTTTGAGGTGGCCGGCCATCCTCGTGAAAGACCGGCCACCCTTTCTCTTAGCTTCAGGTTATTTTGCGGTGGTGATGCAGGTGCCGCCCGACACCACTGTATTCAAGGTGGCGGTGTGGGATTTCGGGTCGGCTATCGGAAAGCATCCCTCGAATATGCCGGGGCACCTCCAGGAGGACTCGGACCAGGTACAACCGTCAGGTATGGTATCGGGATTGCAATAGGAGGCCGACCCTCCGCTGTCGCACATCAATCCGCGATTGCCATCAGTGGTGCTGGTGGGCAGACCCGAATAGGTTATTGTGCAGCCCAATGTGTTGGGGGGGCAGCATACGGCGGAAAAGAAGCTGCACGACAAACTCATTGTGCCACTCGTCTTGCTATGGCACAGATAAGGATGATAGGTGTAACAACTCCCGATGACGATGCTGGTTGAGCCTGCGATGGCCAGCAGCATTGACGCTATTTTTTTCATGTGTTTTTGTTATTGTTTGACTGCGAGGGAAGCCGTTTTGCTCCGGGGTCATTTCACCGTGACAGGTTCGGGTCGCATCAGTCGCCTTGTGAACCACCAAATGGGAATCAAGCTTGAAACTGCAATCGCGAACATGAGGATGCGTTGGCGGGCGCCGCGCCCCGCTCGCTTCAGGCCGGCGTGCTCATCGCTCACGAGTCTCACGACTTCCGGATTGTTGCTGTCGGGTGCCCGCAATTGTACGTTGTTCGAATAGACAGTCAGAAGCATCAGATCCGGCTGTATGAACGATTCGGGAACAAACGGCCGCAGAGGGGAGTCCTCCTGCTCAAACTTCACTTCGTGGAACTGGACCGCGGGCTTCCAGTCGCCTGTGCGCATGGAGAGTATTCTCGACGGGAATCCAGCCGGAAGTTGATCGTGGGCGTCATATTCATAGCGATAAGTGCCTCCTTTGGGGGAGGCCAGCTCCACAATTCTTCCGTCTTCGACCCTGATCTTGCCGCTGAAGCTTGAAATTTGCGGGGCAAGCTGTTGCGCCGTGAGCGATGGCCGGGCTTCAAATGATTCTCCATCCCACACGAATGTCCCCGGCTCAATCATTTGGGGTCCAAGGTTGAGAATCCCGTTGGCAACACTCTTGGTCGTCTCCGAAAAAATGGTGTAAGCATCTTTGCCGTCGCCATTGAACGATTCTCCCACGCCAAAGCCGTTGATCTGCCAGCGGACGCTGCCGCTCCGGCCGGCGAAAAAGGATCCCCGCATCTTGTTGGTGATGCTGATGGGATGCACGAAATCCTCGCCTTCCTTTACCTGGCGGAGGAAAAAATCGTCGTCGTGACATGACAGCACATATTTCGCGGGCGGGCTGTCCGGCCTGAACAGCGTATAGACCATTCGCTCGATCCGGGGCCTGGACGAAAGGTAGGTCTTCAACGAAAGGGCTCCGTTGACGGACTGCGAATCCGCCAGAGCCGCAGGCTGCGGGGCGGAGATAAGGAACAGCAGCCCGAGAACCGTCCATGGAGACCTGCTGATGGGTTGTGATATTCGCATATGAAACTGTTTCGCGGTAAGGTGCGTGAAACGGGGGTGATTTGATTAATCGATTTGTAGTGTGAAGTTTTCAAATGGCAAGGAGAAACATTTTTAAATGCATTAAAAGTATATTTGTCAATTACAGTTATGACCGAATAACGTGCCCGATCATCCATGCGGCACTGGTGAATTTATCGGGACATGCTCCCCGGCATGCCTGGCGATTACAAATGAAGGATCAGCATGGCCCCGGCGGGGCGTCTTCCCAGTTGCGGGAAGAGACGTGAAGATGGCGCCACGAGGCGGGACCGGGTTGATGGGCGGTGACTGCCGTTTAGTGGGAGGGGGAAATGCTTCAAAGGCCCTTGCCAGGCTGGTTTGGAGCCCTTCCGGGAATGATGGCTGCTTTCCGCCCCAGTCGGCGCCGAGGGAGGAAGGCACACCGCCTGCCACGCGGGAAACCCTGCATGCTCCGGCGCAGCGGTGGTTGACTCTGTCTACGTTCGCCTAAACTTTGCGACGACGCAGGCTATTCCCACCGCCGCCGTGGCCACTCCCGCAATTATGGCCAGCCAAGGAGGGCGGTTCGTGATACTAACGGAACGTCCGGCGACATCCGCCGCCACCCGCCGCACTATTTCCGGATTTGTCGAATCCGCCTCTAACACCACAACCCCATTGGAGACCAGCGTTGGCACACTTTTCTCCGGATCGATGAAACGGTCAGGCAGGAACTCGCTGGTTGCCACCGGCGATTCATCAAAAGCTTCGAAACGATGGTATTTGATTCTCGTGTCCCAATGATTGAAGGACGTCTGCGTGAGTACTTCCGACGGGAAACCTGCGGGCAGGCGTGAATTGGAGTCGTATTTGTATCGAAACGTTCCGGAATATCTGGTGGCGAGTTCGGCCACCCGGCCTTTTTCCATGCGAATGGCACCGGTATTGGTGGCAAATTGCGGAGCTGTTTTTGCCAGCGCATCCGCTGTTTGGGCTTCGAATTTGTTATCATTCCAGTGAAACGAACCGGGAATGATCGATTGAGGTCCGAAATTCAGGGCACCGTTCAGCAGCATTTTCATGGCCTCTGCATGCAAGGCATAGGGGTGCGTTGGCGTGGCTTCGACCTGCCCCACATTATTACCGTTGATCTGCCAACAAATGTTGCCTGACCGTCCCGCAAGCAACATGCCTGGAGTTGAGGATTTGGTATCCAGGGGATTGCCGGCATTGATTCCATCAAGTCCGGGAAGCTCCCGAATGCAAAAATCGGCCCCTTTGCAAGCGGCGGCAAAATGTCTGGGGTTTGTGCCGGGTGCATAGTCGGTATATACAAGCAGCACGACATGCCTTTCTGCTCCCAACTGGCGCTTGAATGCCTGTACCGGATCGTCGACCACAGGCCGGGGATCTTGTGCGAATGTTTCACCGGCCAAAATGAACCCAAGTGCGAGTGAGAGTTTAATCCACTTACGTTGCGACATGTCAATTGTATTCAAAATTTTCAACATGAAGTTTTGCTATACCGTCTGCACAACCGTAGTGCCCGGTCTAAGGTTCACGGATGGCATAGGATTGCATAGCTTGGCGGGCAATCAACTGAAATGCAGGCTGATTCCACGACGGAATTGTTACGATAAATGGCATAAACGCGACAATGTTGCATGCTATACCGGCTGACCGGGTGACTTTTGATCAGAATCGGTTCCCATCGGGATGCTTTTGAGGGAATTGTCAAAGAATCTGGCGGTGCCTGGGATGGTTGATAGGAGTGGGTTCAGATTCCGGTGGTGGAGGTAGTTGCTTCGGACGAATGCCCCCTGTTCCACGGGCATGGATTGGAAAACCTGGCCGGTGTCGAAGGCGTTGGAAATTTGCGGTTCGAGGTTTTCAACCGGGTCGTCCTCGGGCATTCTTTGGGAAATGAGCAGCAGTACGAAGGGACGAACCCTGTCCAAGAAGTTTGGCTCCTATCCGCGCCTCAATCCGTTGGCGGTCGGCAAAGACATTTCGGCCGCGGACTTGGTTGACCAGTGCATGCTGGCCTACAATGGTGGACGCTTGCGGGAAGCGGCCCAGTTATTGGCGCGCAAGATGTTGCCGGACGACGGGTACATCGGTGTCAGCATGACTGGCGCCCTCACCCCCGCCGGCTTGGGAAAGAGTTGCCTCATTCCGCTGATGCGTGGTGGGTACGTCGATTGGATCATTTCCACGGGTGCCAACCTTTACCACGACCTCCATTACGGGCTCGATCTCCAGCTTTTTCAGGGGTCACCTTTCCTGGACGACGTGGACCTTCGTGAAGAAGGCGTGATCCGGATTTACGACGTCATCTTCGACTACAACGTTCTCCTCGATACCGACGCTTTCGTCCGGGAAGTGATCCAGTCGCCGGAATTTCAGCGGACAATGGGCACCGATGAATTCCACTACTTGCTCGGCAAATACGTGTCGGAACGTGGCAAAAAGCTCGGGCTCAAGGATAGTTCCGTGCTGGCCACCGCCTACGAGTGCGGCATCCCCATTTTCACCAGCAGTCCGGGGGACTCCAGCATCGGCATGAACGTGGCTGCGATGGCGTTGCGCGGTTCTAAGCTGCTGCTTGACGTAAATCGGGATGTGAACCAGACCGCAGGCATCGTCTATCACGCCAAGTCTACTGGCCACACCAGCAGCGTCTTCATTTTGGGCGGAGGATCACCCAAGAATTTTATACTTCAGACCGAGCCCCAGATTCAGGAAGTGATGGGCATCGCGGAGAAGGGTCACGACTATTTCCTCCAAATCACCGACGCCCGGCCCGATACGGGCGGCCTCAGTGGTGCCACTCCAGCCGAAGCTGTGAGCTGGGGCAAGGTGGATCCCGAAAAACTGCCATCCGCCGTCGTCTGCTATACCGATAGTACCATCGCGCTGCCGTTGCTTAGTGCCTACATGCTTAGCCGCGTGCCGACCCGCAAGCTTAAACGGCTCTACGACCAGCGCGATCCCATCCTGGAAACCGTTAAGTCGAAGTACCTGAAGGTGGGTACCGTCGAAAAGATTCAAACCAGCCGCAAGGTGGCAAAGCGCGCCAGCACCGTGGGAATGAAGAAGTAAGGTAGTTGTGACGGCCCGCCGCTGAAACTAGAGCGCACCTTGCGTCATCAAACCACCGCTTGCCGCCCACTCGGTCCTACGCCATCTTCGGCTTGTGATAAACGCCGAGGATCTGGTGGGTCCCGAGTGGGCCGAGTGGTATCGACTTACACCGCAGGAACGGTGGAAGCGTAGCCAGGCCATGTGGCCCACGTTTCTGGCGTTAGGAGGTTCCTTTGATCCCGAGCCCGACACTCAAAGTCCTTTCTACGATCCGGCGGAACCGCGTCAAGGCCCTGCTCATGGGCGGCCAGGCCTGCGTATTATACGGCGCAGCGGAGTTTAGCCGGGACACTGATTTTGCAATTCTCGCGAGCCCCGACAACCTTTCCCTGCTCAGGACAGCGTTGGCGGAACTCGCAGCCGAGGTGGTGGCTGTGCCTCCATTTGCTGCGGAGTATCTCGAACGCGGCCACGCTATTCATTTTCGCTGTCTCCATCCTGACGCCGAGGGCATGCGTGTCGATGTGATGTCCAAACTTCGTGGCGTGGACGACTTTGCGGCAATTTGGGAGCGTCGAACCACCGTCGAAGCAGGCGATGGCGAAAGGCATGAAGTCATGAGCCTGCCCGACTTGGTGCAGGCAAAAAAAACCCAGCGTGACAAGGATTGGCCGATGCTAAGGCGTCTGGTGGAAGCTTCCTATCTTGACCACCGGTCAAGTCCCACTGATCAGCAACTATCGTTTTGGCTGCAAGAACTCCGGACCAGTGAACTGCTTTTGGAGTTGGTCCAAAAGCACCCCTCAAAAACCTGTAGTGAAGTCGGAAAACGCTCTTTGTTAACGCTCGCCTTGGCGGGTGAAGAGGAAGGTTTGGTGGAGGCTTTGGCGAAGGAGGAACTTGCCGAACGGGCGGCAGACCGAGCGTATTGGCTGCCGTTGAAGCGAGAACTGGAGCAGTTGCGACACGCCCGCCTGGGTTAGTTTGGCCGGGCACCCAAAATTCGTTGTCCCCCGTCCCGAACGGCGGGAATGAGCAGGTGGAGTGTCTGTATGAACCAAAACGATTCCAGCCTGCTGAGAGCCTGGGTGGCCGAACGTTCAGAGCCCGCCTTTTCCGGATTGGTCGAACGCCATCTGCCGTTGGTCTACAACGCCGCGCGACGACAGGTCGGGGAGGACGATCTGGCGCGTGAGATTGCCCATGTCGTGTTTGTGGTGCTGGCTCGCAAGGCGTCTCGTCTCGATTCGGATTTGATCCTTCCGGGGTGGTTGTTTCGTACCACGCGCTTTGTGGCGATGCGGGCACTCCGGGATCGGGCGAGGCAACGCCGCCGCGATCAGGAGGCTTATGCCATGGCCCAATTACGACGACCGACGCCGGAAAATGAAACGGGATGGGAAGACGTGGCGCCGCATATCGATGCCGCTCTCAACTCGCTGTCCGAAACGGACCGCAACGCAGTGTTGTTGCGCTATTTTGATAAGCAACCGATTCGGGAGGTAGGAATTCGCCTGGGTATGGGAGAAGAAGCTGCCAAGAAACGTCTCCAGCGGGCGCTCGACAAGGTTCGTCAGTTCCTAACCCGAAAAGGCATTGCCATCGGAATGACAGCCTTGGGCTTGCTGCTGGCGAATCTGCCTGTGAGTGCTGTCCCGGCTGGCCTAGCCGCCAGTGTGTCCGGGTCCGCTTTTCGTGCCCGAGAGGTATCGGCATCGGCACTAATCCGTGCGGCCCTGCGTGAGTCACGGGTATGGCCGGTGGTGGCGGTCGTCTTGTTGCTTCTGCTTACCAGCGTGACGATGGTCGGCCTGCAATCGAAATCCCGTACTTACCGGGAGGGACGGGATGCGGCTGACCTCAAACAGCCTGGAAGGCTCCTCGATAAAATCACACAAGTTGGAATCCCCGGCTTTGGGCGCCACCGCAACACTATTCTCATATCCTTGCGCGCGGCGGAGGATGAGCATCCCGTTCCCGGGGCGCTCTCACGCCTAGTTGCGATCGGGGAAAACGGAGCCGAGATCGAAGTGAGAAATATAGCGGGGGACTCCAGCGGTGTGATTGAAATCCCCCTGAAAACGGTTGATTTCCAGCGACTGGAGGTGGAAATCGAAGCTCCAGCTCGTATTCCTGTTATCGCGACCTGGTCGCGTCACGAGTTTATTGAGCCCATACTGACTGAGATCGTGCGTCTTAAAAAAGGCGTATCCGTCCGTGGCAGGATTCTGGCTCGCTCAAGCCCGGTGAAAGAGCCCAGTACGAACTCGGCCGGAGAGGATGGGTTCTTGGGAGTTTCGAAAGCGAAAGTGCATTTGTACTATTTCCACCCGTGGACAGAGGGGCGTATCCAAGAGGGGAGCCGGCATGGTTGGGAGGCGATTACAGATTCGAAGGGAGCATTTGTGTTTCCCGTCCTCCCTGTCCGCTGGCATCAGCAGGGAATCGTCCGGTCCGTCGTTGCGGCTGAGGGCTATATCGGCAGTGAGTCCTATTTGTCTTCATGGGCGGGAGATGC
The DNA here is from genome assembly GCA_035493435.1 of Candidatus Limnocylindria bacterium. GTDB lineage: Bacteria > Verrucomicrobiota > Verrucomicrobiia > Limisphaerales > UBA9464 > DATJII01. Next base: position 7,940 of record DATJII010000084.1, read on the forward strand.
CAATGACCTCACCTGGGAACTGGCTCCCGGGCTTGTTGTCAGAGGAAAAGTGATTTCACGTACTACGGGCAAACCTGTGCCTGCGGCGAGAGTGTCTGCCGTTGAAGGTGGCACCACCAATGTCACCCAAACAGATTCATTGGGACGATTCACTCTAGGCTGGTTTCCGGTGGGCTCCAAAATCCTCGAAATCAAGGCGCCTGGCTTCACTGCCAGTCGTTTCCTGACTCGAGTGTCTGAAGATAACGACGAGGTCATGATCGAGCTTCGCGACGATGAACCAGAGGCTTCCACGGCCATTGCCACAGCGCCAGTTTCAGACCCGATAACGGTTGCAGGCACCGTCGTCGATGCCAAAACTGGTGATCCATTACCTGTTTTTGAGGTTCTCCAATCCGGGGCCTACGTTTCGATGGCCCTTTTGGGCCGTGGACAGGCCGGACGGTTCAAGTGGACGATAATGGTGCCTCCTGACCAGTGGCCGTCTTTGACTTTTACTGCTGAAGGTTACTCAGCATACCGCGCCAATCCGGAAGAAGTGTCACGGGAATCCCAGTCTTTGACGGTTCGGCTAAGGAAAAGGCCTCGCTGGTTGGGACAGGTGCTGGCCCCTGATGGCAAGCCAGCCAGAGGTGCGCGTGGCTCGTTTTCAACAAGCAATCCCTATTTGGACCCTCAGACTGGAGTGTTCAGTTTCGAGGCGGTCGCCGCGGAGTTTCAAACCGATGAAAATGGTAATTTCGCGGTGACAACGCCTGGCGAGGGGCTTGTACTATATGTCAGTCAACCCAGCGGTTTCGCTGTCATTGATAGCCGATATCGCAATCAAAGACTGCCGACCGCACTCTTTCTGGAACCGTGGGCCTCCCTCACTGGACGGTTTGTTGACAATCCTGCTCACCGGCGGGTAGACGCAATCACTATTACGGGGCTGGAAGATATAGGCCCGGTAACTCATATTGATCCCATTGACATGAGGATTTCCGCAGAGGGTTCTTTCCATTGGAGATATCTGCCCGGTGATTCGCGGATTATGTTCTCACGCACCGACCAAAGTGGTTTGATTCATCATATGGGTGAATCCCAATTGGAGGCTGGGCGTGTTTCAGAAGTGGAACTGCAAGGGCCATAGGCACGTTAGTATATTGGCGGCCTGGCTTTTCCCGACGGCCTTCGAATGAGGTTGAAAACGCGATTCAATCCAGCGAAGCCCGCAGCATCCAGGCGTGCTTTTCGTGGGACTCCATGAGTCCCGTCAGGAAGTCGCTGGTGCCGGTGTCCTTGTGCTTCGAGCCGATGGTATCTATATCCTTGCGCAACTGGCGGACGAGCGATTCGTGATCTTTCAATAATCCCGAAACGTATTCGTCTGCGGAAAACACCTTGCCCGGTGCTTCCTCCAAGCGTGTGAGCTTCAGGTACTCCGCCAAGGTTCCCGTGGCGTGGCCGCCGAGTTGCTTGATCCGTTCAGCCACTTCGTCCACGGATTCCGCCAGGGCGTCGTACTGATCCTCAAAGAATTTGTGGAGGTGGTCAAAATGCGGTCCGGAGACGTTCCAGTGGGCATTACGCGTTTTGGTGTACAACACGTATTCGTCAGCCAGCAGGGCCTGGAGCGAGGCGATGATGGCGGCGCGGTCTTGGTCGGAGATTCCCAGGTTCGGTGACATACTCACGGGCGCGACTATCGTTTAAACTTTTGGGTACGCAAGCGGCCTGTGCCGAAGGTCACGGGTTGAGGATTCGGAGCACTTCCACGTGGACTTCCGGGGCACAAGCAATGATTGACTTGGCGTGGACGTGATTCACGGGCGCTCCGTGCCAATCCGTGATCTTACCCCCGGCTCCTTCGATGATTGGGACTACCGGCAGGTAATCCCAAGGATTCATGATCGGATCGGCCATGATATCCGCCCAGCCAGTCGCGACCAACAGGTAGCCGTAGCAATCGCCCCACGTGCGGACGATGCGTACCTTTTGGCACAAGGCGCCCCAAGCCGCCCCATTTTGGTATTTGGCGGGGTACAGCGGGTCGCACGTGAGCAGGGTCGCTTGCGCCAACGAAGGGCAGGGCCGCACACGGAAGACTTCGCCATTCAGTGTCGTCTCCTTTCCGTTCCCGATGACCAGTTGCTTGAGTACCGGTTGATTGATGCAGCCCAAGATTGGTTTTCCACGGTGAAGCAGCCCGATCAAGGTGCCAAAAAGGGGCACTGCGGTAATAAAACTCTTGGTGCCATCGATTGGATCCAGGACCCACACGAATTCCGCGTCGGGACGAGTGTTACCCCATTCTTCCCCCAGGATTCCGTGAGCAGGGAAGCGGGCTTCGATGAGTTCCCGCATGACACGTTCCGCCTCCCGGTCGGCGACGGTAACCGGTGATTCATCGGCCTTGAATTCCGTGCCAAGGTGTTTCTTGCCGAAGTATTGCAGGATGACCGCGGCGCTGGCTTCGGCCAGTTCCCGCATGAACGTCTCGTACGGAAGCAAATCCATCGGCCAAGCAAAACAGATTGGAATCAAAAGTTCACCCGGAAATCGTATTCGAACCGGGCTTGCCGTGCAGATCGCCCGATTTTCTCAGCCGGTTCTTTTCCCGTTCCATGCCCTTTGATACGGTCCCCAACGCTGATGGAGGTCTAAGCGTGGTTGATGTGCCAGTTCCAAATCCAACCTTGTCCAACCGAGTTAAGGCGATTTTTGCCCTTAGCCGGATTCTCTTCCTATGGGGTGTGGTGGGCCTGCTAATTGGCGGAGGCAACGGAAGCGCCGCTTCGATTGAACTGTCAGATTACAGTCGCGATTTCGTCGTCCAGAATTGGACGGTTGACGACGGCTTGCCGCAAAATTCCGTTCTTGGAATCACCCAGACGCCTGACGGTTATCTTTGGTTTGCCACTTACAATGGATTGGTTCGTTTCGACGGAGTGAAATTCACGGTGTTTGACACCAGCAATACTCCGGAGATGGGAAGCAGCGCGGTATATGCGATGCATCTGGCGAAAGACGGGCGCCTATGCCTCATCATGGAAGGCGGCGATTTTTTGGTAATGCAAGACGGGCGATTTACGCGCCAAAATGGCTATAAGGGATTGCCCAATGGGCCGTTGTCTATCGTCGCGGAGTCGCCTGAGGGATATTTGGACGTCGTGGAGGAAAGTCCTGGAGGCAGCCTGTATAGCGAAACGGCAAGCGGTGCTTTCGTAAAGACCGATCTCGCTGCCATTCCCGCCCAGGACCGCACGGACGAAATAGAGGCCGATACCCGGGGCTGGATATGGTACAAGCAGGGAGGCCAGTGGTGGCGCTCACTCGGGCCTCAGATGGCGCCCTTTATTACTGGCGGGCTACGGTTGGCGAGCCG
>DATJII010000085.1:0-7019 GCA_035493435.1 Candidatus Limnocylindria bacterium
CCAAGGATCCCTCCAAGCGCAAAAACATCGATGGCTTTACTCCCGAACAGCGCTTCTTCCTTTCGATGAGCCAGGTCTGGCGCACCAATTGGCGGGAAGCCGAATTGCGGCGGCGGTTGGTGGTGGATCCTCATTCCCCCGGCCAGTTCCGCGCGATCGGCGCCCACGTGAACCTGCCTGAATTCTATACCGCCTTCGACATCAAGCCGGCAGCGCCGATGTATCGCGCACCGGAGTTGCGGGCGAAGATCTGGTAAATCGCGTTACGCATCCCCCTCGCCCGAGAAATCGGGGCGAAAGAGGGATGGCGTCCCCTTTTTCCCTGGAAAAGAAGCGGGATGATCAATGGGTCCTGGAGGGTACTACTGCACCCTCTGGCCTGATTGCCGCACGCTCCCATTGTCTTTGACCTCTCAGCGCACGGGTGTTTGGATATCTTTGGCGTGCCCCTGATTGGGAGGAAATCGCGGCGGCGGAACGGCCCTGGCTCCTGGATAAGGCGACGTTTTTATCCCAAAAGCCTCCATTGCCAAGCACTGGCGCCTGAGTCATAAAAGCATCCCGTGAGCACCTTCAAATTCGAATGCCCCCTGTGCCAGCAACGGATGCAAGTGGACACTAAGAATGCGGGACGCCAGATCCAATGCCCGGGATGCCAGCACCTGATCAGGATTCCCGCCGCCCCGGGAGCGGCTGCGGAGGAATTCAATCCACAGTCCGGGATGACCTGGAACACGTTTGTGCCAGGACAAGTGAAACCGAAAGACGAGCAGTAAGATAGACCCGCGACACGACCCGTCCAAAGCTGAGCGGATGGTGTGAGCATATTTGTCCCCACACTCACCGTTAGAGTAGCTTCAATCGGCCCGAATGCGAAATCCGGCCGGAGACGACGACGATGGTGCCCCGGAAACTGCCCGAGTCGATTCGTCTGATTGTCCCGACAGAGACTCTTCGATTCGGTACCGGATGCCGTTAGCCGTATCTTCACGTATATAAAAGAGTACGGCCATCATGACCAGGGGTTCCAGAATGGGATAGACCAAGCTCAACTGAGGAAGGATCAGGATCCCGATGGTTTTTAGAAACGCCACAGGCCGGCGACGGCCTGCCAGGGCGCAGCTGGCGCCCGCCCAGGCAGCCGTCAGGAAGTGTACTACCAAAACGCCCTGAATCGCTCCCAACAACAAGCAGGAATCCCAACCTGCGAGCCCTCCGTATCGCAGCAATATTTGCCATAAGGTTACGAATATCCACGCGATTGGCAGCAGAAACAAGCGACGCATGGCGACCCATTGACCTCGCAAAACTTCGCGATCGGCGAGCGGGGTGGTGAGCAAGATTGCGAGCCAACCGGAACGCAAGGCTTCGCAGAAAAAGCCGGTCGCTTCCCAGGCCACCATCAAAATAAAACCAAGAGATCCTAGTGTTAAGAGGACTATCAGGAAAACCTCAATGTCCACACCCAACCCACATATGCCGGGCAACGGCCACTCCAGCCACGCTGGAAGTGTCACAAGTATAGCCATTCCCCACACCACGCATTTCTTCCTTTGGCTCGCCTCGACCAAGCTGGCAAGGGGATTTCCATCAAGCAAGGGTTTTGAGAACGTGCCCGAGCGGTGGTGTGCCAGAGCCAGCGTTCGCGAATCCCCACCGGAATATCCGATCCTCCATGACACGGGCAAGATCCAGGAAGCGCAACCCAGGGCGACCACGCTACAGACAGACAATCCACCGGCAGTCCAGAGAAATCGTGCCATTCCGGCGGCGGTGTCGGTATTGGAAGCAAAAAAGATACAACTCCACGGATTGGCCCGCAGCACTGTAGCCCACGGCGCCCATGAAGACGACTTGGCCACCTGAGACGCCAGCCAGGGCAAGACCAGAGTGAAGAGTGCCAAAATCACACCCGTGGTAAACATAGCGCGGCTGGCATTTGTGCTGCGCGTGGAGGAAACTGCCAGACCCACACTGAGCGAGAACAGCAACGTGATCAACAAGGCCAGACAGGTACACCAAAATTCCGGCCTAGAAACACCACCCCACAACCAACTAATGGCGAACACGGGGAAGAGCGAAATCAAACCGAAAAAGGAACTTAAACCCGCGGAGGCCAGTTTGCCTATAACCACGTCGAATCCACGCAAATCGGTAAGAAAGAGCAACCCCAGGGTTCCCTCACGCCTTTCAAAGGTCAGCGCATCCGCAGTCAGAAAGATGCCTGACAACAGGGCCATTGCCCAGGTAAGATACGATAGCAGGGCAAACAATTCCCGCCCGTTCTGCAAAGATGTGCCGAGCATACTTGCGCCGACCAAAGCACCGGCCACTGCGGTCCACACGCGCGCGCGAAAGGTGGATCTTCGGCGCGAGGCGACGAGCAATTCTCTTTCGACGACCGGTAGAAAACTCATGAGGTGGAAAGTGGGGCGAGACCTCGCGTTCACCTATGGGGTGATCGCTTCCCCAGGATTTTGGGCAGAGGCGCGAAGGGGTTTTTCACCGTAGTGGGCAATCTTACCCCGATCTATGATTTCACGTACGCCGGGTTTCAGCGCCATCATGAATGAACCTGAGATCAGGATCATAGCCACCGGCTCAAAAGGGGCATAAAAGCAGGTCAATTTCGACAACAACAGAACTCCAATGGTTTTCAGAAACGCGATTTCGCGGCGCGCGTTTCTCAAGCCCATCACAAGCCCCACGCACGCGGCGGCCACCATGTTTAGGAACGCGCTAACCTCGAAAAAACACATAATCTTGCCGTCCTCGGACTCTGCCGATCCCGTGCCCAAACTCCCGGCAATCCCCGCGAGGACAAAGCCCAAGACGGGAAGCCCAAAAACGCGCCGGAGTATAATCCATTGGCCGGAGACGATCGCCTTGTCTCCCATGGGACTGCTCACGAGAAGTTCCAGCCAGCCCGATCGCATGCCATCGGAGAAGAATCCTGTGGCTTGCCAACTAATCAGTAAAACCAATAGCATTTGCCACAATACGAACAGGATCCCGAGAATCGCTCCCCAGGCGGGAGCGCCCGACGAGACGCCGGGAGGGAGCATGGAAAACGCGGCAATAGTGATCACGGTCACCCCCACTCCCCAGAGGAGCCCTTTCACCGCTGACGAGTAGCCCACCAGGGCCGCGACGGGATTTCGGTCGAGCAGTGCTCGATTCATTGATCGGGAGGGGCGAACTCGCAAAAGCAACGGCCGCGATCGCATTCCGTCCGTCGGGCGGCCCGAAACATCATCCTGCCAATGGCGCGCCAACATCCACGTCGCAAATACCAATGCCGCAAAAGTCCAGAACACCAATCCAAGGAAATCAAAATAGAACCCGTTCAGGGAATTCGGAGATGCAAAATCCTGCGCAGCCTGCAGGCAATTCCAGGGGTTGGCTCGCAACACCGAAACCAACCGACGCGCAAAACCCAGGTTCTGGGCGTGGTCCACCAGCACGGGACATACCAAGGTAAAAGCACCGACTATAAGAACCGCTACAACCAGCGCCGGACCGGTCTCCCGGCCCCAGGAGGAAACCGCCATTCCTACACTGAGGGAGAAAACCAGCGTCGCGAGCAAAGCGCCGCAGGTACACCAAAATTCCTGCCATGAGACCCCGCCCAACAGCCAAGTGATGGAAAATACCGGGCATAAAGCCAGCAGCCCCAGCAAAACATTGAGGCCAGCCGAAGCAAGTTTGCCAAGAACAATATCGTAACCCCGCAGATCAGTCAGAAAGAGCAAACCCAAAGTGCCTTCCCTTCGTTCAAACCGGACGGTATCCGCCGTCAGAAAAACACCCGAAAGCGAGGCGGCACCAAACGCCAGGAAGGTTAGTACCTGGAACAAGTCGTGACCGTTTAGAGTAGCCGAGGCCATAACAACCGCTCCCACCAACACACCAATCAATGCCACGGCCACCCGCCCCCAGAAATGAGCCTTCCGGCGTGAGGCTTGAAGCAATTCCCTGTGGACAATAGGCAGGAAGTTCATGGAGCTAATAGAGAAGCCCGGGCCCTGCTCAGGCATTACGCTGCGGGCACATTGAGATTCGGGTCGATAACATCGGAGGAAGGCAGGGGAGTTCGCGCGGCCTGGGGTTTGTCCAGCAGGGTTCGAAGACCGGGTTCGAAACGAGCGCGGAAGGACGCCAATAAAATAACCATGGCAATGGGCTCACAGACTGGACAGATGCAAGCCAACTTGGGAAGCAACAGGACCCCCAACGTCTTGAGGAACGCAATATGACGCCGGGAGTTGCGCAAGCCAAACGACATTCCAATCCAAGCCGCCGCCATCATGTGAACGAAGGCTTCGGCAAGACCGATCAATAAGGGCGCCATGGCGTGGCTGGAATGGTCAGCCTTGGTCACGGCCCAAATCAACGTGAGGAAAATCAATGATACTGGGATGACAAAGATTTGGCGCATCACGATCCACTGCCCGGAAAGAAAATCCTCATCCTTCAACGGCGTGGTCAAAAGCAGTTCCAGCCAGCCCGACCGCGAGGCGTCACACAAGAAACCGGTGGCCTGCCAGGCGACCAACAAGATGAAACCCACGAGAAGCGCGACCAGCGCCACAAAGAGGGCTTCGTCCACACCTCCCATGGCCGTTCCAAAATCCGGAAAGGCGAGAAGGACCCAGGTCGGTAACAATATCAAGCCCGTCGACCACCAGACCAGGCGCTTGACCGCGAGGGAATACCCGGCCAGGGCCGCCACGGGACTCCGATCCAGCAAGCGGCGATTGATGGAAGCCCCGAAACGGCGGATGATCGGCCTTAAGAGCGGCGACGTGCTCCCCATTCGGACCGAGTAGTCATCCCGCCAATTGCCCAACAAGGTCCGGGACGCGAAGGCCATCGCCACCAAGGTCCAAAACGACATGCCCGCCATGCCGCCGAGAAAGTCACCGAACACCGCGCCCCCACTGTAGTTCTGGGCGGATCTAAGACCGTGCCACGGATTGGCATCCAGCAAGGGCACCAGGAGGTCGGTATAAGGAGAAAGGGCAGCCAACGCGGACAACACGGGAAAACCCGCCGCATAAACGGCCAGCCCCACCGCGGTTTGGAGCAATGCCTCGCCGGCATTCCGGCCCCGGGAGGAAACCGCCAACCCCCAACTAAGGGATACCAGCAAGGTGGCCACCAAGGCGGCGCAGGTACACCAGAATTCCTGCCAGGAAACGCCGCCCAATAACCAGCTAATGGACAGGACCGGAAACAACGCGAAAAGGCCCACCAGGGAATTGATTCCGGCCGAAGAAAGCTTGCCCAGGATGACGTCATAACCCTTCAAATCGGTTAGGAAAAGCAATCCCAGCGTGCCTTCCCGGCGTTCGAAGCGGAGGGTATCGGCCGTCAGGAAGACACCCGAAAGGAGGGCGGCGCCAAAGGCCAGGAAGGTGACCGCCTGGAACAAGTCGCGACCGCTGTCCGTGGCGATGGCGAGCAGGAGGGTGCCAATAATCGCCCCCAGGAGAGCCACCCCCACCCGGCCATAGAAATTGGACCGCCTCCGCGAGGCTTCGATCAACTCCCGTTGAACGACGGGCAGCAGGTTCATGGAAACAGTCGCAAACGATTCATGGGACCCTATTCCTCAATCATCGGCCGCCAGCTTCTCTCGCCCATCTGGCGGGGGCCAATGAGAATCCGCCGGATTCCCAGGACGAAGCGTTGGCGCACGTAAAAGAACATTCCCAGCATGATGAAAGGTTCCATCAAGGGACAAAAGCACAGCGCCTTGGGCAGCAAAATCATGGCCACGGTCTTGAGGAAGGACAACTGCCGCCGGTCATCGTTCAGACTGAACCACGCGCCGGCCCAGGCAGCCACCATCGCGTTCAAGGGAAGGTCGATGGTCAGCACCCCCCAGAGCAGCCAGGCATGGCTGCCAGGATTCTGGATGAAGGAACAGATCCAACCGGTGGCCAGGAGAATGAAGAAAGGCCCGGCAAACAGGCGCAGCAAGGCGATCCACTGGCCCTGGAGAATGGCCGAGTCGGTGATCGGGGTGGTGGCGAGCAACTCCAGCAAGCCGGAAGATTTGGCCTCGCGAAAAAAACCGCACGATTGCCAAACAAAAAGCATCAACACGGCGCCCGCCCCCCCCACGGTGAACAACGGGAATTGAATCAGTCCCAATTGCGAATAGACGGCTTGCAGGATGCTGCCCATGGAACACACGATGACAATAGCCCAGGCGGATGCCACGACCACGGGTGCGCGGCCTTGGAGTGCGGCCACAGGATTTCGCGACAGGAGACTATAGACCAGGACCCGACGGGCCGGGGCCGGACCCGGATTGCTGTTGATGAGTGTGGACCACCATCCTGGCGAACCGGATACGTCGTCCATCCAACGCCGAGGTAACACCCAGGAGGCGTAGGCAATGGCCACTGCGCTCCAGAGCAGAGTGCCCCAGATGGTATTCCAGTAGAGTTGGGCATTAACAGCCACACCCGTGTCGCGAGACCGTATGAAGCAGGTCCAAGGATTGACGTCAAAGAACGCGGCCAATGGAGCCCACCGGGGCATAGCGGTCAGCCATTGGGAAACCAAAGGCCAGCCGACGGTAAACAGAACCAACGTCACCGACGTCACCATGAGACCTTCACCGTGACGTTTACCCTGCGCGGAAAAGGCCAGGCCAATACTTAGGGAAAACAGCAATGTAACGGTCAACGATAGGCAGGTCCGCCAAAACTCGGGCGCCGTCACGCCGCCCAGCAGCCATCCCAGGCTGAAGACCGGGAACAAGGCGAACAACGCCAGGAACGTGCTGAGGCTGGTCGATGCCAGTTTCGCCAGGACGATATCATATCCCCGCAGATCCGTGAGGAAGAGCAATCCCAGCGTCCCTTCCCGCTTCTCGGAGCGCAGTGAATCGGAGGTGAGGAAGATCCCGGAAGCAGCCGAGGCGATAAACGCCAACAAGGTGAGTACCTCGAAAAGCTGACGGCCACCTCGCGAAACGGCGAACAGCATGACCCCACCGACCATGG
>DATJII010000086.1:0-5844 GCA_035493435.1 Candidatus Limnocylindria bacterium
CCGTGGCCCGGGGGTGACTTGAAAATAGGTCCAGAGTTCCGGGCTCCGGATCGATTTATAATATATATAATCAAGAACCGCGGAACGCCGCCGTCGCATGGTCTATCCCCGTCCCTCCTGACCGGCGCCCCAGATTTTAAGCCTGGCCCGGACGACTGGCCTCGCGTCCGATCCCTGCAATGGGTTGAGTCACGGTTTGCCATTCACGACCCGGACGATGACCTTCCTGTTTGATTCGATCCGCAGCCTGTACTCCAACGACGAAAACGAAAAGCCGTCGCCGCTCTCGGGAATTGGCGACGGCTTTTTAAAGGGCGGTGAATATCGAGGGAATCCACCGAATCTTGAATGGAACGTGTTGGGGATATTCACCCAACAATTCCGGAAAACAGGGGTTCTGGTGCCCATCTCAAAAAACTTTCGCAGTCGTGTAATTCTTCTTCGTGCGTTCCGCAATCCCTTGGTGTGACCTCATCCCGTGCGTCGATGGGTGCGGTCAAATCGCCCCGGGTGGTGGCGAGGTCCCGCGATTTCGGCATCCGAAAGGAATGTCGCATGGCGTTTTTTGTCTAAATTCGGGTGACATTTGCTTGACGCATTATTATGCGGCATGGTTTGATGAAAGAACTCACGATAAGCGCTTGCTATTTTTTTTGCCTGGTGGTAATTCCTTGCACGGTTGATCGCAGCGTCGTCCTTTCGTTGATGCTTTATTGAATCATAGCCAGTTCGCAGTTTCTGGCCCACCCAGTCCCTCTTTGGCTGGGAGATCCCCTCCTAATCATGAATCCGACGTCCCCCTTTTCTCGTCCTGTCGTTTTGCGTCTCTCGGTTTGGGCATTTCTCCTGGGATTGCTCTTTTCGCTCCAGCGAGGGCGGGCCGATGTGGTGGCGGATATCCAGAGCCTGACGGTCACCAACTATACCGGTTACGTCATCGCGTCGGATTTCGACTCCTCCGGGCCGCAATATAATCGCTACGCCATCGCGGCGCAGGCTTCGATCCTGTATTCCTACTCCGCCAAGGGGTCGACCAACAACGCCTACGACTATCAGTTGCATTTCACGTTGATTGACTCCAACGGAGTCGCACAACCGTTGATTGTGAGTGGATCGACAAATACTCAGGTGGTGGTCGATAATAACGGCATCGTCCGCAATCCACCGAAGGGGATCTTCATCAATGTCCCGGTCAAGACGGTGGCGAGGCTCCGGCCGGCCGGTCCGTTGGATCCCTTTGGGACGTACCGGGTTAAGGTGGTGTTGTGGCGGGTGCCTTCGGGCAGCATTGGAAGGCCCAGCCTGACGGGTGAGGAATTTACAGATGTGGCGCTGCGTTACCTGGGCTTTTTCAGTCGGAACCCGGTGGACGTGGCGGTCAACGTGATTGGCGAACTGCAATCGGAAAGTGTAATTCGGAAATTCCTGATCGCGCCCAGCCCGACGCAGCACACTTTCCAGGTGAATGTGGGGTCCCGCCTATACCGGTACGACGCCTGGAGCATCGTCCCGGTGGTGGGTAACGTCACCGTACGGTTTTCCCTGGTCTTGCGGGATGCTGCGACATTGGCCTCCATACCTCTCGCCCAAAGTGTGTTCGATGTGGTCAAGGCCGTGCCGACCGTCGTGGGTGCGTCAGGTCCGGACGCGGCGCCCACCCCCGAAGTTTTCGATTCGATTGACACTCTCAACTTTGCCCCTGCGGCTGGGACGCAATTGGACGTTGCCAACAAAACCTATTTCCTGGAGGTGACGCTTTCGCACATCGAGGTCGCGGGCCAGCCTGCCGTGGTGGGCAACGGCATGGCGTCTCCGCCTGCGCGCTATATGCAGTTTGATGGCAAGCTGTTGTTTGGCGACATCGCGACGACTTTCACCCATGTGTCCAACAGTCCGTTACCGGGAGCCATCGGGACAAATCTCGTCGATACGATCATTGCGGTCGACGCGCAAAGCGGGTTTGTCAATGGCCTGCCCGATCATACCTATGGGGATAACACCCCGCTCAGCGTGCAATTGCTCTCGAATGGTGACGCCGTATTCACTTCGGGCTCGGTGAATCTCCAATTTGCCTTACCCGACAGGGACATCGATGGAAAAATCGTTTTTTTCCGGACGAAAGTCACCCTTTCACCCACGGGTGGTGTGGGTGACTTGGTCGCCATATTTCCCACCGGGTTCGGTTGGAGCGCTGATCCGACGAATCGACTCCTTTTCGACGGGGCGGTCTTCTCCGGAGTGAAGATGACTCAACAACTTCGACCAGCCGTGGATCCCACCGTTACTGCGCCCGTGGACCTCTACGGCGCGGAGGAAACCAAGCCACTGTGGATCGTCTTTAAGGACGTGACGTGGGTGGTGGCGCAGAACCTTTTCAAGCTGGGAGCACCCGGCGGCGTCAAATATGTGCGGGGAGACGAGTATGCCACCCTGGAAGGATTGCCGGTGGGGGCCAATCTGAAGAATCGGCGCGACAACAGTCGCTATTACGAGTTTGTGAATGGCGTTTCCTCCGTGGTGAACGTGCGGGCCGACAACAAGGGGACGGCGTTGCTGTCGGCAAAATTGACCTTCGACAATGGCAAGTTCCGTCCCCATTTCCCGCGTTCGACACAGATCGCCTGGTCCAGCGGGGCGAAGCAGACCATTACGGATGACCAGATCGATCCCTCGCAAAGTGGCATGGATGGCGTGGACCCGGTGACGCTTGATTATACCCGGGATTGCACCGCCCAAGGATGCGGCGGTGGCATTGGATCCGAGGACATCACTATCAAGCCCGATGGGCAACACCTCGACTTCACTCCGGACGGCGGATTGGTGGGTGCAGCCGACATGGATACTCCTGTTCCATTGCATTGGGGTTGGATTCCCAGCGTGAACCGCTATGCCCAGCGTACGACCAATGTCTTTACCCGGGCCGACTACGCCATGTCCGGTGTCTTCGTGCGGGGTGATCAAAACACCCTGACCGACGAGGATGGCGCCTCCGTTATTCTTTATACCGGATTCCGTCCCGATGACCTCACCAAGGGGGAACGTCCCGGCCAGGCTCCTTACGCCGATGGATTTGGCGATTATGCGGGCCTGAATTTCCGGGTCACGGCTGGCACCATGTTTGGCGAAAGCGTCCTGGCCGGCAAGGACACGGGCCCTTATCCGCTGACCGGCCGTTGCAAGTACTATATCCGCCCGGGCGGTGTGAGCGGAATTCACGAAGCGGTCTTCGGCCAATTCCCGAAGAACATCGATCTTTACGGCTATAAGTTCACCTTCAGCAATTTCGGCCTCTCGTTCCTCGACAGCCAGAACAAGGATTCGCGCACGGATGGCTCGGTATACGTGCCGTATCCGTCGGATTTCACGCAGAATTTCGACAACCTGAAGTTCTCGTGCCTGGGCGCCCCCGGGCCGGCTGAGATTCCCCCCGGCGAAGGCAACCTGAGCAAACTGCTCTCCTATTGGAATGGCGATTTCGTGGTCCATGCCATCGCGTTTGACCGCAAGGCCGACCAACAGTGCGATCCGGGCAAAGGCGTCCTGACGCTGGGCGTTCACGCCTATGCCCAACATGTGGCCGACCATATCGCCGGTGTGCTGGGATTCTTCCCGGATGGCAGCCTGATTACGCTGGGCGACTGCAAGCAGCCGACTGGCCCCCTGGATCCGCCTTTCGATTCGCGCTTGAAGTTGCCGAACCACTTTACGCTCCGCGGTCCGGGCCAGCAGAAGTATTCCGCCACGCCCGTCAACGACGCCTATTTCAATACCTGGGCGGCGAACAAGACGGGGCAGGGCTTCATCAACATCGCGGCGAAGTTGGATGCGCCTTTCTTTGAAGACCTGAAGGTGCACATCCACACCAGCGCCGCGAAGGATGACACCAACGCCGCCGTCTATCTCATGGGTGGCTGGCCGGACAAGGGCTTCGGCGATGCCTCGCATAATTTCTTTACCGAGAATCCCTACGACATCGACAACCGCGGTTTCCCAACCACTGCGGGAATCACGGTCGACAAGTACCGCAACGGCCTGGATGCGCCGGACGATCATTATCGCGTTCGGGCCCAGAGGACCTGGATCGAGGTGGTTCACTTCGACTATCCTTTGCGGTGGTCCTCCAGTTCGCGGGCTTTCACGTCCTTCCAATCCGTCAAGGATTCCCTGGTGGTGGTGCAGGTGGAACACCAGGTGAAGTATATGGACGCCGAAAACGCCGAGTTGAAATTTGGCGCACAGTTCGACCTCGTGCCTTCGGCCAACCTCGTGAACCTCGCCGTCGGCCAATTGTCGGGCTTGGAGAACAAATTCACCGGGATCATCGAGACCGGCGTGATTGACGCGGGTATGAAGTCGCTGAACCAACTCATCGACGCCGACCTCCACAAGCTCTTCAGCGCGGCCCTGGATGCCACGGTCGATCCCGTGATCGACCAGATGTATAATCAGCTCCAGGCGAACTATAACCATGCCACCAAGCAGTTCACCTCGCCGCCCGCGAACATCATCACCCAGTTCACCACCGGCCCTGGTGCCTCCACCATCCTGAACAAGATCCAACAAGTGGGCGCGACGACGGGCAATGTGGCGGGCTTGGCCAAGGAAATCGCCGACCGGCTGGACCAGGCCATCGGAGCCCTGGATGAAATCAAGAGCCTGATCGGTTCCGGCGGAGACCGCGGCAAGATTGCCGAGCTGGTGCAGACTCTGGCGGAAACTGCGGGCCCAATCTTCTCTGGGTCTGATTTCGCCAAACAGATCGACGACTTCTTCAATGATGTCGGTCCCACGCTGAACGATATCTCCAGCGGACTAGGCGAGCTGGAGACAGCGTTGACCACCGCCCGCGACGCCGCCCGATCGGGCCAGGGCGTGGCGCAGGAACTGAAGACCAAGCTCTCGGCTGCGACCGCGACCTTCACGCAGGTTGCCAACCAGACCCAGACGGCCTTCAACACAATCTTCGCCGGATTCAAACCAGGGCTCGACGATCCCTTCAACCAGGTCAGCGCGGACCAATTGAAGGCCAAGTTGCGCCAGGCTTTGGAAGACAAGCTGTTCGGGTCCGGCATCGCGGACATTGTTCATCATACCTTGCAACAGCAATTCTATGACCTGAATGCATCGATCCGTGAAGGTATGGATACCACGTTCCAGCAGGTCAACGGCGCCGTGCGCAACCTGCTGGCCCAGACGCTGACCGGACTGTCGGATGAGTTCACCAACTTCGACGACGGCGGCGGCGGCGGCATTCCCTCGGGCCTCGCGGCAGCTGGCCGGATGGACGGTTACGCGCATATCGTGGGCGATTCCCTGAATGAATTGCGCATCGATATCCACGCGAAGCTCAAGGTGCCTGATGAAATGACCCTGGACGCGTATCTACGCATACGGGAACTCAATTCCAAGAACACCCCGGCGGGCTGTCTCCCGAATGGCAAGGACGCAACCGAAGTAACCATCGGAGCCAAGGACGTCAACCTCAACTGGATCGTTTCGGACATGAAGGCCAACGTGGAGGCCAAGTTCACCTTCGCCAACGCGCCGGTCGTCCCGGTGGGTATGAGTGCCGGGTTCGAACTTACCGGGCCCCTCGACTTCCAGACCTTCACCATCAATTCCCTGGGGGCGATGATGGGCTTTGGCCTCACCGAGAACTTCTTCAGCGGCGAGTGCGAAGTGGAGTTCAACGGGTATAAGGGCAAAGGTGGCATCTTCTTCGGGAAGACTTGCAGCCTGGATCCCTTCTTCTGGGACAAGGACGTCGCCTCGGTCCTCGGCACGCCACCCTTCACCGGGGCCTATTGTTACGGTGAAATCTGGGTGCCCATCTCGGAAGCCCTG
>DATJII010000087.1:0-8301 GCA_035493435.1 Candidatus Limnocylindria bacterium
TCTCGTGTCGTATGTGCTCGAGTCTCGATGGTTTCGTTTAGCACGCTGGGAAGCATAATAGGCTTCCGGTCACTTTTCCAGAGCCAACCGACATCTATTCTTGGCACGTTTGGAGAAAAGCCTGATCTACCAAAGAAGCACTTCCCAATAAGGACTTGCGGGGAATGGCGGGAGTGGCGGGGCTCGAACCCGTAACCTCTGCCGTGACAGGGCAGCGCTCTAACCAGTTGAGCTACACCCCCGCAAGGGACGGCTGTTGTATTGTGTTCTCTGAATCTGGCAAAGCTTTTTGTCGAGAAAAGTGACGATTTTTTGAACGCCTCCTTGATTACCAATCACTTAGGCAACCACTTCTCCCAATTCTTCCCGTACGAATCGACGTTGCTCCGGTCAATTCGCTCGAGCGGGCTCACGTCCTTCACGGCGGCTGGGTCTTTCTTGAAATGGACCTTGTTCAAAAGGTGTTCCACAGAACGGTAGCCCCACTGATAGCACTGCTGCGCCAGCAGCACTTGGACGTGACCACTGCGGATGTACCCCAATTGGGCGGGCAACGCATCCACGCTGACGCATTTGACGGCCCCGGGCTGCCATTTGAGCGCGTTATCGGTGAACAAGGGCCAGCCGCCGATCATTGCCCAACCGGTCACGTCAGGATTCGACTGCATCACTTGTTCCACCTTGGCCGCTGCATCCTGCGGGGTTTCCCGGTGATAGTAAGCGTCACGGATGCTGATGCCCGGATGTTTGGCGGCCTCTTTGCGCACGCCCGCGACCCGTTTCTGGAGGTTGGGCGCGTTCTGGTTTCCTGCCAGGATGGCTACGACACCTTTATCGCCCATGACCTTGGCCAGTTCGATCATGACTTGCTCGCCGCAAGCCTCGTCGTCCACGCCGTAGGTCACAAAACGCTTGGAAGCCGGGGCATCGGAATCGAATGTGACTACTGGAACTCCGCCAGCGACCGCATGGTTGATGGCGTCCGTGACTTTATTGGCGTCGGAGCAACTGATGGAAATGCCATCGGCGCCCGCCAGTACCAATTGCTCAACGGCTTCCGCCTGTTTCTGGGCGTCCTCCTCGTTGGGCGTGCGCCAGTCGATCTTGATCGTCAGGCCGTACTTGGCCCCGAGTTCCTTGGCGGCGTCCATCGCGCCGACCCGCGCTACCTGGAAAACGGCGTTGCCCTGGGACTTGGCAACGAGGCCAAAGGTGTAGGTTTTCTGACCGGCCGCCTGGATGCTGCACGCAGCCAGGGCCAGGCCTCCGAAACACTGGAACCAAAAACGGCGATTCATAATGGGATCGCCGGGATAGTGGCAGCGCCAAGCCGCCAATTCTAGCCAATAAACGAGCAGATGTACTCGCAGATGCTCGTTTGCACGGCGATATCGAACCCGGATTTTGCTGGGACATCGAAAAAGGTGCCAGCGATGTAGTGGTTTACCGTGGCAGACCCATCGACCTTGACAGCGCATTCCCCAGCCACGATCTCCATCCGTTCGGCTTTATCGGTGCCGAAATGAAATTCGCCCGGATAAATCAGGCCGAGCGTTTTCTTTGATCCATCCGCAAACTTGACGGTGTGGCTGACGACCTTGCCGTCGAAATAAACATTGGCTTTGGCAACGACCGTGACACTGGCAAACTCAGTGGGAAACGACATGGACGTAGTGTTCGTGACCGTGGCGAAAAGTCAATCAGGCGGCAACCAACCCACTGCCTCCCGCCTTACCCTGTCGGACCGACCTGAAGCGAATCGATGAACGACATCCAAAGCATCCTGATATTGCTGGCCGCCGTCGCGGTGCTGGCCCCGCTGGCCGAGCGCCTGCACCTCGCCCAACCCATCGCCTTCGTCCTCGCCGGATTGGGCTTGAGCCTGATTCCCCATTTTCCCGCCCTGCCGCTGGATCCCGAGATTGTTTTCCTGCTCTGCATGCCACCCCTGCTCTATTCGCAGGCCTACTTCACTTCCTGGCGGGAATTCAAACGCGAGTGGCAGCCCATCTCGTTTCTCGCCGTGGGCTTGGTCATTTTCACTACCGTGGGCACCGGATTGGCGTTCCATTGGCTTTTGCCAAACACGCCCTATGCCGCTGGATTCGTCCTGGGAGCGATTATATCCCCTCCCGATGCAGTGGCGGTCAGCGCCGTGGCGCGAAGCCTTCATCTCCCGCATCGCCTGGTCACGATCATGGAAGGCGAGAGCCTCGTGAACGACGCCACCGGCTTGGTGGCGCTGAAATTCGCCTTGGCGGCGCTGGCCACCGGCCATTTCTCGTTGGCGTTGGCCAGCGTTCAATTTGCCTATGTCGCGGGAGGTGGCGTCCTCATCGGCTTCGCCATCGGTTGGATATTGGCCCGTATCCGCCGTTGCGTGAAACAGGATTCAGTTGCGGTCCTATTGTCGCTCCTCAGCCCTTTCGCCGCCTACGTGCCGGCCGATCACTTGGGGCTCTCGGGGGTACTCTCGGTAGTGACGGCTGGGATCTATCTCGGCTGGGATCTGCCCCAACACGTTCGCTTCTCCGCCCGGCTCCAAGGACTCGCGCTGTGGCAGATGGTCGACTTCCTCTTGAATGGCCTCATCTTCCTGTTGATTGGGCTTCAGGTCCGTTTCGTAGTGGCCGACTTGCACGGGGAGAAAAACCTCGCCGAGGCCTTGAAAACCGCCGCCGTGATCTGCGCCTTGGTCGTGATACTCCGCACGTTCTGGGTGTTTGCCTTTGCCCCGATTCGTCGGCTGATTTTTCCAAAATGCCGCCTGACGGATCCGATGCCTCCCTGGCAGCACTTGGCGGTGCTCTCGTGGGCGGGAGTACGTGGGGTTGTGTCGCTGGCGGCTGCCCTGGCCCTGCCGGCAGCCCTCGCGGGCGGACGCCCCTTCCCTTCACGGGAAACCATTATATTTGTTACTTTTGCGGTCATCCTATTCACACTGGTGGCGCAAGGCCTGACGTTCCCTTGGCTGGTCCGGAAACTCGGCGTGCGCGAACGGGCCAACCATGAGCCTGAGGAACGAAAAGCCCGGGCCCGCCTGTTACGGGCCGCCATCGCAGCGGTGGAAAGCCATGACGACTCCACCCATTTGGGGCAAAGCGCCCGCGACACCGTCAAAGCCAGTCTCCAGGAACACCTGGCTGCCATGGAGGATTCCACGGTCGAATCACTGGGCTGGAGCGATTCCCACCACCGATTGATCACCACGCGACGCCTCCGCATCGTCGCCGTGCATGCCCAAAGGCGGGAGCTCATGCGACTCCGTGTCGCCGCTGAAATCCCTGATGGCATGGTACATACCCTGAGCCGTGAACTGGATTTTGAGGAAGCCCGCCTGCAGTTTTAGGGCGTCTTTCGCCACTCGCTTTTGCCGGAGGCCCGATGAATCGAAAAGACATCTTGCGCAATCATCGGGGTAATTGACTCTTGAGCACGGTGTATCGGCTTGTCGCCTGTCGAACCTGAAGGTCAGGACGGGGCTTCTGTTTACAAGCGATATGTTCAAGATGGCGAACCATTACGGTAAACAAGTCCTCCCAGCGGCGTGGGCCAGCGATTTGACTTTTGGCGATAATGTTTTTGTGCCGATTCGCGTCTTTCTGGCACTCCTAGTCATCTTCAGTCACTCGTTCATCCTGATTCAAGGGACCGATGCCTCCGAACCCTTGCGACGGGTTTCCGACCTGATTTTTGGCGAAGTGGCGGTGAATCTGTTTTTGGCCATCAGCGGATTTCTCGTTACTCGAAGTTGGGACCTGAGCGGGTCAACGCGAAGCTACCTGGCCAAGCGCGTCCGGCGGGTCTATCCGGCGTTCCTCGTGCTGATGGCGCTTCAGGCCTTTATACTTGCGCCCCTGGTTTGCTCTGAAGCATTTCATGGGTATACCCTGAAGCAGCTCGGTATCATCGCGTTCGACATGGCCGACCTCGTCGGATACGGATTTCCCTATGGCGGACTGCTGCTGACGACTTTCACGCACAATCCCTTTCCCGGCGCGATGAATGGTTCGCTTTGGACCATCCGATATGAGTTCATCTGCTACCTGTTACTGCCCCTGCTCGGCTCCTGGCTGCGCCATTCGCGGATCTGCACTGGAGCCTTCGTGGCTGTCCTCGCGCTTTATCTTTCGCGCTGGCTGCCACCTTGGCACTTCATACTCACCGCAGTGCTCGGGAACGTCGCGTTGTGGCCTCGCCTACTGACCTATTTTCTTGCCGGAATGACGTTCTATCGCCTGCGACATCTCATCCCCCAGTCCAAGGTAATCGCGCTCGTATCGTTTCTTATACTCGCCCTCACCACGCTCGCCTGGCCTTGGGGCGTTCATGTCACCCTTCCCACCTGCGGGGTCTATCTTCTGTTTTACCTCGCTTACTTCCCGCCGTTCCAGCGACTGCCTCGTATTCTACCCGGCGACCCCTCCTACGGAATATACCTTTACGGGTTTCCCATCCAGCAGACGATCGTCTACCTCGGTTATCCCAACCACCTTCGCAGCCCCTACTTCCTCACGCTGATCGCCGCCGTCCTGGCCACAGCATGCGGCTTGGCCAGTTGGCATCTCATCGAGAAACGCTTTGTGGCCCGCAAGCCCCGGCAAAGCGCCAACGATGACAACTTGCTCCTTACTTGATTTCCTTACTCGTTACATTACCCGTTTCCTATGAAGGCGACGCTTACCAGCAAGGGACGGATTACCATTCCCGCAGGGATTCGGAGCAAATTGCATCTAAGAGACTGTTTCAAAAGGGGCTTGGGTCTGATGCGCCAGCGAAAAAAAGCGAGGGCTAGGCGTTCTGAGGGAGCATATCTGCGAAGATCTGTGACCGAAGGACAACAACGCCCACGCTCTTTTTCACCAGCAGCAGTCCCCATCGCACTTTTGAAACAGTCTCTAAGGCCCGGAGATGTGCTGGAATTCGATGAAAACGCCTCTTTTTTGAAAGCCACCAAGTCGATATCTCCTACGGCATGGAAACATTTCGGAACGCAATGGACCGATCCTTGGCCGAACCAGACCGTGGACGCCACACTCGATGAGCTTCGTAGCCCGGTCGAACTGCCAATCCACCCGGACAAGCCGTGAGAACGGCGGTTAATTCCCCGGTTATAATCCTTCTACAACGGCGTCATGCTGACTAAAAATGGCGCGATGCCCCAGCAAAGCCTGCTTCCGAAGGACCACCGCTCATGAGCCCCGTTGTATTCGCCGAATGTTCCATCGGATTCCCCTCCGCCGAGCTCGCTTTGCGGGAATTTGCATCGATCCAGATTTACTTCAACCCCATCTCTCCCATAGCGGCCTACCTCGCTGGCCAAACTTCGGAGCCGGAAAAAATTCGACGGTCACGATCAATCGATTCGTGGAATCAAATCTGCGAAGCCGGTGTCCGCTTCAGGAAAACGCTGATGACTTTTGAGACGTTGTCCTTGTACTGGGGGTCACCACTCAGCTTCTTCCACACTGGCGCGTCGAAAAAACCCTTCCAGTGCTTTTTGTGTTCGTCCTGATTTTCGCCAGATACCATATAAATCAGGTTGGGCATTTGCGAACCTACCACCGTCTGGCCAAAGAAAACCGGAGTCAATCCAACTTCCTGCATCAGCGGAATCTCCCCGTTATTGAACATCTTCACCTTGTTGTCTCCCTTGGCCTCACTGTGGCTCAGGTAAGTCCTCAGTTCGAAGATCCAAGGTTTCTGGTCCGCCGCGGACGGGGGAACGGCGAGCTTTTTCATTCCATCGAATGCCACCAGCAGGGAACTTTCGAACCGTATATAGGCCGGATCCGCTTTCGGAGTGTTCAGGTAGTCGGCGCCAGCCGTCTGGTACGCTACGTCGGCTGCGAGCCGAGCGGGAATGGTGGCATAGGCTCCGGGAGTCTCGAAAGGAATGAGAACATAGACCTTGTTGGTCGGGGAATCCTGCAACTCGGTGAAGACACCGACAGCGGAAACGCCGAGGCGGTTGTAGGCGGGCACAGCGGCTTTTTGCCAATAGTCGCTGATCAGCTTCTGCTGGGCCTCCGACTTGGTGGCGTAAACGCGCCACTCGTAATATTGCGGCTGGCCCGCATCCGCTCCCACGAGGCGCGCAGCGCCGCCAGTGGCGACACTCATTGCCACGAGCATCAATAGCGATTGGAGAATTTCGCGGGCTTTCATAGGAGCAAGTTCATAGTCCGGCCCCCACATCGGACGCAAGGGAATTCACCCGATCAGCCAACCGGCCGCTTTGAGCCGAAAAGCACCCGGCATCCGTAGCGATGCTTTGTGAACCACCGCAAAGGAAAAGCGCCTCCCTTGAGGCGCTTCGCATCCACCCCGGCAACTCCTGTGGCGGATACTGCTGAGCAGCCATTTACGCACTCGTGTTCCTGGTTACTGAGTTCACATTCTCGATGACTCTGGGTGAAGAGCTCGAACAAAATCCGAATTAGCAGGCGAAAACAACGGCCGAAAAAACGGGCCATTCAATCGCGATGAAGCAGCCATCCGCCTGGAAAAAATCAAACAGAGGTGGGCAAGCTGGCGGGGTGTCCAGTTGGAGTACGTGAGCTTTCCTTCGCTTGAGAAGCGTTCGTAACGGAGAAGCTGCGCCAGCCCCTATTTTCCTGGCATCCCGCGCGCCTTGGTTGGCGTGTCGAGTTCAACTCAAAGGCGTCGTAGGTGTAGGTGTCCGTGGCGCTCCCGGTGGAACTGTACAGCGCCCGGGTGCTGCCCAGACCGTCGTGGCCGTAGTACGAAACTGTCCACGTGGAGGAACTGGCATCGGTCCGTTTCTTGGATGATCAGCTGCGTGCTCAGGGTATACCGGCACTTCACGCCCGTTCCAGTGCGGTTGGATACCGGGACGCCGATTGACGGGATTCGTCGAAAACGACACTATGTCCTCGACATAGCTGGGACAGTCGCATCCATGACCGAAAGCGAACTGGGCGTGTAGATGTGAAAAAGACTCGCTAAAATCACGCTCCTGGTTGACCGGGACAGCAGTACGAGGCGGGCAGGCTGTTTGGGTGTTTAGTTAGAGGTAGGTGAGCTTTGCTTCGCTTCGAGAAGCGTTCGTAGCCGAGAAGCTGTCCCACGCGTTTTATTTCCCTGGCACGCCTCGTGCGATGATTGGCGTGTCGAGTTCAGCTTTACGGAGCATCTTCGAGTACATCATCAAAGGTTTTCCAAAACAACTCCTCGGTACAATCCGAAGGCAAAATCTTCCACCGATCACTATCAAATGCATCAAATGAGCCGAGATTGTACCTCCTAAATCCAAGAGGGTTCATTCGAATCTCGCCTGATGCCTCTTGACGAACGGAGACAGCCTTTTGCTGCTTGAGATATTTTCGCATATCTTCAGGTGTAATAGTTTTGCTAATATTATCCGAATAAATATATCTCACGGCGAACCTTATAAAATGCTCCCGCACCCACTTGAGCCCTTCTGTTCGAAACTGATCCCAGCTCAATCGATGCAATGGTGCATCCGGATAGCTTAAACTTCGAAATTTAGGGTCACGAAACCACTCCAAGATTCCCACTTCCCGAGATTTGCGATCGATGAAAATCGTTAAGCTCATAACATGAAAATTATTTCCAACCTCGAACGGCCCGAACAATCGGTATGACGCGCATTTGTTGAGCTAACTGTCTTAGGCTTGTGGCGAATTGCGGATCGATGATATGAGCAGCTTCCGCCTCAGGCAGATCGACAACCAATATTTCGCCAGCCGTTTTAGCCGCTTGGCGCTCAAAATATAAACCGTCTTTAGTAATTCCATATAAATCGGTACTCGAAGCTTTTGATAATTGTTCCATATCAGCTCTTATGGTGGAAATCAGGCGTCCCGATATCACATTGTGTGATCGTATCGAAACCAACGCATCTTGGTCAACTACTGCTAGAACGCCATCAATCGTCTTGACATTCCCTCCAAGGAGGCGGCCTCCATCGCTCTCAAGTGCTTGACCTGCAACATTTTCGAGCTGACGACCTCTGGTTGCCCATCCGGGCGAGATGCTTAAATTATTTTGCGAGAATGCTCGATCAATCGCAGTTGAGACGTGCCCCGCCGACTCAAGCAATGCCGCCCCGAACGTTAACCCAACCACTCCCAGTTCAGCGTAATAAGCGGCCTTTGCAGTGGCATCCAATATTTGAGGCATCTTAAATATTACATTCAAGTAAGCTCTCGTAACCGCAGATCCTAAACTAGAACCGATACTGCTAGCCCCAGAAACTCCCGCTCCTAGGGAGTTTAATTCAAAGTCATCGTGACCACTCGGATCTATCCTATTGAC
>DATJII010000088.1:0-10994 GCA_035493435.1 Candidatus Limnocylindria bacterium
ACCGTACGAGACGACGAATTTTCCTGTCGCTATCTTTTAAACAGCAACCGGTACGTTGTCTGCACTGTTTCCAAAATCAGCCGCTTTCCGCAGCCAAGCTAACGAGTAGCTCGTAAAGAACGAGGACAATTAACCACGCCCTCACCCACTCGACAAACCCTTTTTCGGAAAAACTTTCAGAACCACCTCTCACACCCCTTTAATCGACTCTCCACCAATCACTTACATGATTTATCTTTTTTACGCTCTTCTCCGGTCTTTTCCGTAGGGCGCGCCCTTTTCTGACTCACTCTTTTTCTCTTAACGTTACCAACTCCCTGATGGCAGCCCTTGCCCCCACTTACCACGCTCTGAAGTGGGGCTTTTGCTGAGGGAATTCACCTCTCCTTTCCGTGACGATTCCTCGAAATCCCCGTTTCCCTCAGGAAAACAGCAGAGATTTTCTCGCGCGGAGACGCGGAGGGGGAAAGAAGACGGGAAAAAGGGAAAAGAGGGGCGAACCACGAAAAACACCAAACACGCGAAAAGGGATCGAAGGAACCAGTTTTGCGGCGAAGGATTCCTTTCGTGTGTTTCGTGGTTCAAATTCCCTCTCTCTTCTCCGCGCCTCCGCGTCTCCGCGTGCGAATATTCCCGTTCCCCTCTTTTCCGCAGGAATACTCAATAAACCACCACGAATCCACTTCCTTCACGGAAGTATGCCGCCGGAAAGCTCCAGGCAGGTAACCCGTCTTGTCGCTGGATATCGGATTTCACTCTTCCGTTGGAGTCGATCAACCGCCACGCAAGTCCTCCGCCGTGAGCCCAGCCTGTGCCTTCAGCCCAGGCGCAAAGGATTTCCCCTTCCGGGCTCTCAGCCAAGGCTGGGTGTTTGTTATTAGATCCCTCAGAAATGCGTATCCGACGGACTCTTTCCGCCATATCACGATCCAACAACCCGATTTCAATCTGTTTCCGAGTCTCCCATGCACCCGCCGTGTGGCGCGATGCCGTCACCGCGCCTGCGGTGCTCATGGGGCACCCACCCACAGCCCATGAATCGTCTAGAACCGGTTGAAAGGTGTTACCATGGTTGGTTGACGACAGCAGGACCATCGGACGGTTCGTCATGGAAAAAGCTGCGCGATAAAGGACAAACAGGTCGCCCCGAGCGCTGGAAAACGCAGCCAAACCACAACAGCCGCACACGCCATTGGTCAGGCTGATTACCCGTTCCCGGCCAAACGTGGCTCCGTCGTCGTTGGACTCCGCGAGAAATACACGCCTTTGAGCTTCTCCTTCGCGGGCATCCAATGGCTGGGCGTGCCAGACCGCGAAAACACGCCCTTCTCCATCAGCGGCAACAGCCGCGCCACCATCCAGGTTGGCGGTCTGGCCGGACAGATTCCGTTGCGTCTCAAAAGATTTCCGATCCCGGCCAAGGCGGGCATAGAGGACCGGCACGCCCGTCTTGGATTCGGGATCCGATTCCGAAGACCCATTCCAAATGACATAGACGCCTCCATCGCGCCCGGCCGCCACGCGTGCGCCGCGCACAGTACCAATGGCGATGGCAGAGTGGGGCTGGGAATTCACCCGAATCGGCGCAGTTTCGCTGGTCCGTCCTTTGGGCAGCGCCTGGTAATAAACATCCGATGCCTTGGGATCCCCCTGCAACCACACGAGGTGGACCGTCCCACCTACATCGGTTACCGCCACCGGCTGCATTCCCCCCTCTGGAAGGCGTTGCCATTCGACTTTCGACGGAGCGCCCAGCGCCGACAAAGCAACGCCCAAGATCGCTCCAAAATAGCCAAATCGCCGACCCCAGTAAGGGGAAACAAGTCGTGTCATGTGATTTCTAAGTGAGAATTTCCTGAACCACCCGCGCCGGTTCCACACCGGTCAGCCTTTGATCAAGTCCCTGGTATTTGAAAGTCAGCTTTTCGTGATCAATCCCCAACTGTCGCAGAATAGTGGCATGCAAATCATGCACGTGGACCGGGTTCTCAACAATATTATAGGACATCTCATCCGTAGCCCCGTAAACCAAGCCAGGTCTTACCCCACCCCCGGCCATCCACATGGTAAAACACCGCGGATGATGGTCTCGCCCATAATCCTTCTCGGTTAGTTTTCCCTGGCAATAAATCGTCCGCCCGAACTCACCGCCCCAAATCACGAGCGTGTCATCCAGCATTCCCCGCTGCTTGAGATCCTGGATCAGGCCGTAACATGCTTGATCCACGTCCTTGCATTGCGACGTAAGATCCCGCGGCAGGTCACTGTGCTGATCCCAGCCGCGATGAAATATCTGCACAAACCGCACCCCACATTCCACCAAGCGGCGCGCCATCAACGCAGAGTTCGCAAAGGTACCCCGATTGCGCGATTCCTCCCCATAAAGTCTATGGGTACTTTCCGACTCACCTGCGAGATTGGTCAAATCCGGGACGCTCGCCTGCATCCGAAAAGCCATTTCAAACTGCTGGGTGCGGGTTTGAATCTCGGGATCACCGATCGCCTCATAGGACCGGTGATTCAGTTCGCTCACCCCATCAATCATCTCCCGGCGCAATTCCCGCGAAATGCCGGGAGCGTCCTTGAGATACAATACCGGATCCCCCTTCGAGCGCAGCGCCACACCGGCGAATTTGCCGGGCAAATAACCCGAGCCCCAGAGCCTCTGAGAGATGGCCTGTACGTTCGAAAGCGGACTGGAGTGATTCGCATGCAATACCACGAAGGTGGGCAAATCCTGGTTCATCGAACCCAGGCCATAAGCCAGCCAGGACCCGATGGACGCTTTCCCGGGAATCGTCGAGCCGGTATAAATAAATTGGTTGGCGGGCTCGTGGTTGATGGCATCCGTCTTCATCGAGCGAATGATGCACAAGTCGTCGACCATTTGGGCATGCCACGGCAGCAACTCGCTTATCCACGCCCCTGACCGGCCATATTGCTTGAACTCAAAGATGGAAGGCGCCAATGGGAAACTTCCCTGGCCCGCAGTCATTCCCGTCAATCGTTCGCCCTGGGTTTTGAGCCAGTCCTTCAAATCCTCCCGAACCCGGGAACGCAAGCCGGGTTTATAATCAAAGAGATCAATCTGGGAGGGCGCACCGATCAATGAGATATAAATGGCACGTTTGGCCTTGGGTGCGATTTGCCAAAGCGGTTTCGACAATACGGTATCGAGTGGATTCGCATAGGCCTGAGGCCCTAGCAACGACGACAGCGCCGCCACCCCTAACCCGGCAGCGCCTCTGCGAAAGAATTGCCGTCGGCTCACCATGGCACTGTGATCGGCCAAAGGGTGGAGTATTTCAGGGGGCAGATTCATGGCGTTC
Source organism: Candidatus Limnocylindria bacterium (assembly GCA_035493435.1). GTDB lineage: Bacteria > Verrucomicrobiota > Verrucomicrobiia > Limisphaerales > UBA9464 > DATJII01. The sequence continues at coordinate 3,330 of DATJII010000088.1, forward strand.
ACTTGGTCAACGATTCGTCGAGGTTCATGACTTCACTCGCCACCAGAGTCCACGCGGCAAGATCAAGCAGTGGAACCATTGGACTCCGGCGGGATTCTCCGACCGCCAGTAGAGCCTTGGCCGACTCCGGATCCTTGGTAAATGTCGTGAGTGCACGGTCGTGCATGCCCCGTAAGACCTTCTTTTCCGCCGAGGTCATGCTGCGACCCATCAATGACAAGGTGATCCAGTCCGTCCGATCGTCAAAGTGCGAAGATATTTCGCAGGCGTGCGCCGCGAGTTGTCGGGCGGCTTCGATGAACTGCGGATCATTCATGGTCACGAGCGCCTGGAGAGGGGTATCGGTCCGTTCGCGGCGAGTGCAGAAAACGTCCCGGGTAGGGGCATTCAATATCTCCATGCTGGGCGGCGGCGCCGTGCGCTTCCAGAAAGTATAAAGCGAGCGCCGGTAGAGCGCATCACCCGAATCCTGCTTATACATGCTGGTGTTCGACACCTTCATCGCCACCGTTTCCCAAATACCCTCAGGCTGATAAGGCCGCACTGGCCGGCCCCCGATCGCCCGCACCAGCAATCCCGACGCGGCAAGCGCCTGGTCACGCAATTGTTCCGCATCAAGGCGGAGATGAGGACCACGCGACAACATTCGGTTCAGTGGATCCTTTTCCAATTTCACGGGAGAGACCCGGGCCGACTGCCGATAGGTGGCGCTCATCACCATGGCTTTAGCCATGCGGCGGTAATTCCAACCGGAATCCATGAATTCCATGGCCAACCAATCGAGCAATTCAGGATGGGAAGGGCGACTGCCGGTCACACCAAAATCCTCGGTAGTTTCCACAATGCCCGTGCCAAACAGATCAGCCCAGAGCCGGTTCATGGTCACCCGAGCCGTCAAGGGATTCTGCCTATCCACCAGCCACTTCGCCAAACCAAGACGATTTTGCGGCCATTCGGGCTTCATCGCGGGAAGAGCGGAAGGGGTCGCGGGTGTCACCCGATCCCCCTTGGAACTATAGGCACCCCGGTTGAGGATATAGGCCACGGGCTCCCGGTCGGTGGCTTCACCCATGACCAGGGTCATGCCGCCGCGCTCGCGCATGCGACCCTGCTCCTGGGTAAGCTTTCCTAGATCTGCCTGAAGCGCCTGCCACACGGCGTCGTGGCCTGCAAGATAGAGCGCCAACAGTCGATTGGTTGACTCCGAGGAGCGATCCGCAGGCTCTTGGGCGGCAAATTCGAGGAGGAGCCCTCGCGAAGCCAATTGAGCGATCTCCGAGGCATTCAGCGCCCGAAAAAAGACTGAAAGATCCTGCACGTAGACTTTGCCTCCTTGCGGCGTATCAATGACTTGAGCGCCATCGGAACGGCCTCCCAATCGCAAAGGAGCATCGCTCGCAATATCCTCCCCGAGGGAGTTATTGTTCACGTCCACCGCTGCCCGTTGTCCATCCACGTAGAGAGATATGGCCTCCGCACCCTTGCGGCTCCCGTCGAAGACCGCCAGCACGTGATGCCAGCCATTGGTTTTCAGTGCTCCTTTGGCGGTGACTTTTAGGGCCGCGTCCGGATAGCGATCAATGATGTGTACGGTCGGTTTTCCATCGGTGAGTAGCAGATCCCAACCCCGGTAACCCTTCGACTTGTCCATGCGTGAGATCACCGCACCAGAAGGTTTCCCTTCGACAAAAATCCAGCCGCCATAGCTCAGAGCTCCTTTCCGTTCCAATGTTGGGATATCTCCTTGGACAGCCTCACCCGACTCCAACTGAGACGCCGGACCAAAGGGTCCGGTATGAAAATGTCGATCACCGTTCCAAACGAGTGATTGGGTGGCGTCTACAGCTCGAATCGGCGCATTGGTTCCTGTTTCCGCCACGATCAGGTAGTCGGCATGAATCCGAGGATTGGCGACCTCGCCGGGTGAAGTAGAATCCAGCCAGTGGAGGAAATCCGGCCGTCCCAGGTCTCGCCGAGCTTCCAAATCATGCTGTTTCTTTGCTATTTCGGCCTCGGCTTCCTTCCATCGTTGGCGATCCGAGTCCGCTGGCACGAATACCATCGGCGGAGTATCGGCCGAGGTATGATCGTCCAGGATGTGGAGCGTATTGTTTCTAAAGAAAGCGGTGAGCGAATAGAAATCGCGTTGGGTGAAGGGATCGAACTTGTGATCATGACAGGTGGCGCAGCCCGTGGTTAGCCCCAGCCACACGGCAGCGGTGGTGTCGACCCGATCCTTGGCATAGATGGCCTCGTATTCCTCAGGAATCGCTCCGCCTTCGCCCGTGGTAGGCAGCAGCCGGTTGTAGCCGGAGGCAATCTGCTGATCGAGATCCGCACCAGGTAAAAGATCACCTGCGACCTGCTCCACCGTGAATCGGTCGAAGGGCACGTTGTTCTTGAACGAGCGGATCACCCAATCCCGATAGGGCCAGATGCTGCGGGAATGATCGTGATGAATCCCTTGGGTATCCGCATATCGGACGGCGTCCAGCCAACGCCGCGAAAACTGTTCGGCACACGCATCACTGGCCAGCAAATGATCAACGGCGCGCTCGTAGGCACCCAATGATCGATCCCGGACAAAAGCTCGCATTTCCTCCGGCGACGGTGGCAAACCCGTCAGGTCAAAAGACAACCGCCGGAACAACCTCGCCTTTTCTTCTTCAGGATTCGGCTTCAAGCCGTTGGCCTTCAATTTCGCCATGACGAAAACGTCAATGGGGCTCTGCGCCCAGCCGGAAGGACCGGTGGGCACCTTGGGACGGACAGGCGGGATCAGTGACCAGTGGTTTTCATAACGGGCGCCTTGGGCAATCCACCGTTCCAAAATCGCTATCTCCTCTGCCTTCATGGGCTTCCGCTCGCTAGCGGGAGGCATTACATCGTCGGGATCGGCGGAGCGAATGCGGCGTAGTAACTCGGAACCACCGGGATCTCCGGCCAAAATCACCGCTTTCCCGTTGTCTCGGGGTTCATTCGCGAATTCGCCTCGATCCAACCGCAGCGGATGTTTCTTGGGTTTTCGTGAGGCAGAGTCGGGTCCGTGGCAGTGAAAACAGTATTCGGACAATATTGGTTGGACGTCCGCATTGAACGAGAGGGAGCGGCTCTCCCCACTCTTTTCCGCCCGCGCTACTACGCATAAGGCAGCGAGCATGAACCAGCCAACTCGCCTTACTTGCGCCGAGCGATCGACCACCACTGCTACCGCCGGACACGCCAAGACCCTTTGCCCCAACGACAAGGGCACGGTCGGTTTATCACACCCAATTTCCAAGGCCACGATGAAGTTTCTGCCCCGAATCCCGTGAATGCTCAAGGTCCATGTTTACGAAACGAGAAGGGGGCACGCTGGAAATAGACGTTTCCGCTGCACGCGAATTCACCTTGCCCTCGGGTGGCCTCGAAAGTTTCGTCCGAGATTGGGACGAATCTCCCCTTCCCTATTTCAACCACCAGCCGCCCGCCGCCTGGAACGGAGTCTGGCTGTCTCGCTGACTGACCCAAGAAATGAGCGCCAGACGAACTCCGTCGATCCCGGTAGGCGGTTCACAAGCCAGAGTTGCTCGGCTTCCCAATTCGGAGGTAACCAAGGGCACAACCAATCTTTTCAGGGCGACAAAATGATGGGGCAATTTGCGTCCTGAGTTCTCACCCCGGGCCACGTCCGTCACGACGTTCGATCCCACCCAGGCAATCGTTAAATCCCACTGGCCACTGCTTTCCGTCGGCGGGCGGTAGGTGGCCTCCAACTGGTTGGTGCGGGCTACCTTTAAGGTCAGAACTCCGGCATCCGGCTTCAGCGACTTGGTGATCTCCGATACCCTGCCCCAACCACGCCATTCCTGGCCATTCAACATGAGTTCCGGCGTATAGACACCCGAACTCTTACCCGTCTCGGCGTAGGCAATTTGGCGTTGAGTATTCGCCTTGGAACCGAAGCGATCTTTCCACCCTAGAGTGTCCCAATAATCAACTTGAAACGCAACGGGCACAAAATCCGCCCACAATCCAGAGGCTTGCTCCAACGATCCCAGCCAACGATCGGCTGGCGGACAACTGCTGCAGCCTTCGCTCGAGAACAGTTCCACCAGTGCCACTTGGCGAGGACCGCTGCTGATCGAGAATCCTTCCGCAGTGGTTCCGGAAACGGCACGTAAAACAGCGAACACGGTGAGGGCGATGCTCAGTCCTTTCATGAATAGAGTGTCCCCGGACGGTTGATGGCGGGCGCACCTTGAGGACCGAGGACGATGGTAAGTAGGGTGAACTTCAGGGGCCTTACAAAGCAGCGCCAACTTTCTTCGCTCCCAACTTCCAACCCGAGGAAACACGCGAAGGCCCACTGGCGCAATCCTTCCTCAAGCGCGATCGATTGACCGACAGGCGTGGGTCATGAAACTGCAAGCCGCCTTCCCATTCAAAACGGGCCAAATCCTCTTTCTTGACCCCAGGATTCAACGGGGGCTTCTCCCCTTCCTTGGTCAGGCTCGAACTCGGAGGAATAGCTGGTTCACGTTGGCAGTTTTTCATAACCCAAGAGTCCTTTATTAAATGTTTTACACTGCAAGCGGGCGAGATGCCAAAAACACCTCACCCCCGACACCAATCAACCAGACGAGCGCCGTTATGGCTGGGGCGCGGAGTTCGTCATCACCGACGTGGAATTCGTCGAAGGCGGCGTGGAATTCGGGTTGGACATGTCGCATCCGGCGAGAAACCCCGCAGCGGCCAGGAAGAGAATCAGTTTCTTCATGAAACACCCACGAGCTTCGAACGTGCCACGAACGATCCAAAACCTCCTTTGGATTGATGCAATAGACTAAAACCAAGCAACTTACGCCTCGCAATCCGTAATCATCACCAACCGATTACCTATCCCGCATTCCGGCTAGTTGCCTTTCGGATCCACTCTGTTTTCGCAAAATGCACCCTTCGAAGCACTGAGTGAATCTTCGTTGTAAGGCATGGTCTTTTGGTGCGACGCAGTTGCATGCGCCTTCTTATCACTTTCGGGGCCGGTTATGAACCCATCGATCAAGCCCGCCGCCTGACGAATTTTTCAACCGGCCGCCTCGGCACTTACCTCGCCAACGCCTTCTTCACCGCTGGATGGGACGTTCACTGTTTGCGGTCTGAAAATACCAGTTTCACCGGGAAACTGAACGCCGCTGAAGTCGAACCCTTCACGACCAATGACGACTTGGCGGAACGCTTGGAGCGCATCGGATGCCTGGGTCGGGTCGACGCCGTGTTTCACGCGGCTGCACTGTGTGATTTCCGGGTCGCCCGAGTTACGGATGCCAGCGGAAACGCCATTCATTCTCCCAAAATCGCATCCCGGGACGGACGCCTGCTGCTCGAATTAGAACCGGCCACCAAAGTCCTCCCAAAATTGCGCGAGTGGTTCCCTGAATCACGTATCGTCGGATGGAAATACGAACTCGCCGGAACCCGTCAGGACGCGTTCGGCAAGGCTTGGCGCCAATTGGACGAATGTCACACCGACGCCTGCGTCCTCAATGGAGCCGCCTATGGTCCGGGGTTTTCAGTTTGCCTGCCCTCGCGAGCCTCGTTCCCTTGTGGCGACGAAGCCTCACTCGCCGGACACCTGTTGAACTGGGCGTCTCAGGAAAATAATTGCCGCCCTCAAAACATGCCGCTCGCCGCCTGAATTCCGCGATCATCCGTCTGTAAGGTTCTGTTGGCTCGATCTACCCACCCGCAACAACTCGCAACCGCAAGCCATGAAACGACGATTTATATCCGCCCGCACCTTTCTTAGCTTTCGACGCCCATCCTGCATCTTGATGGTCTCCACGCTAGGCTTGGCCGCCGAATATCCGCAGCTAGCCGCAGCCGACAACTCTTCGAAGCCTTCCATAACCGCTACGGCTCGCGCCGCAGCCGTCGAACAGTATAATCTGGCGGCTGATAAGCTGGCCCTTCAGGGATACGATCCCGTTGCTTATTTCACGGAAAACAGAGCAGTCAAAGGTTCCGCCGAGTATCTTGGAAACTATCGGGGTGTCGCCTATCGCTTTGCCTCGGATGCCAATAGGAAGCGATTCCAGGAATCCCCCGAGAAATACCTGCCCACTTACGGCGGGTGGTGCGCCACCGCGATGGCCAAAGGCGAAAAGGTGGAGATCGATCCCACCAATTTCAAAGTAACCGACAATCGTTTGTTCCTCTTTTACAAGGGGTTGTGGGGCAATGCCCGAAAGGATTGGGAAAAAGATGAAGCCAACGAAACCCGTAAGGCGGATGCCCATTGGAAGAAAATCTCCGGTGAGTAATCCCTAATTCTTTATCCATGACCACCTGCAAACTTCATTCCGGCGTCAGTTGGACGTTCCAAATCATCGCCGCCGCCATCCTGCTGCAAACCCTGTTCTTCAAGTTCACCGGGGCGGAAGAATCCAAATACATTTTTTCAACCTTGGGCGTGGAACCGTGGGGCCGAATTGGGACGGGCCTGTTGGAGCTGGTGACCGCCGGGCTCCTTTTGCGAGGACGAACGGCAGTATTTGGCGCCCTTCTCGCCGCAGGACTCATGGGCGGCGCCCTCTTCAGCCACCTGACCAAGCTCGGAATCGTAGTAAAAGACGATGATGGATTGCTCTTTGGCCTCGCGAACGCCGTCCTGGGAAGCAGCATGATCGTGCTCTGGTTACGGCGTTTTGAGGTTCCGTTCCTCCGTAAGTGGCTGTCTTCCAACCCCTCCGAGGCCTGCCATTGGACACCCCAAACAGACGAAAAACCGTAGGATTTTATCGTTACCGTTCCCCTTTCAAACCCTTGGCACCCCCGCCCCAACGCGCTTGCCAGCAACCAACCGCACCCTATGGTGTTGGTAGTAATAGGACTACGGGGTATGAAGACAAACGCACGACGGGCAATAGGGTTGAGTAAATGGGGAATGGCTGTGTTGGCAGTGTCGTTGATGACGAGCATGACGCTTCTTGGTGCAGAAGCGGCAAATCCACCGGTCGCACTTCCCAAGGCCTATTCGGCTTCGTCGAATACTGCCAATTACTCGTACGCCATCACTGAAGTCATCAAGATGGCCGATGCCAAAGTCAGCCCGGCCGTCATCAAGGATTTCATTCAGGTTTCTGTGTCCCCCTTCCAAGCCACGGCTTCGGACATCATTGCGCTCAAGGAACGGGGCATCCCCGAAGACTTGATCCAAGCCATGCTCCAACGTGACGCCACTCTTCAGGAATTGGCGGCCAGGACATCACCGTCGGCCTCGAGGCCGATGACTGCGCAAACCGCTCCCCCTTTGACCCAACCGGTTCCGACGGTGGCTGTGCCCCAGTACGCTCCCAGCACGGTTTACTACGATACCCAACCGGTGGCCACCTACGCCCCCACCACCTATTATTATAACTATCCGGCCTATTACCCCAGCTACGTGTACAGCTCGTGGGGATGGCCCTGGTACTCGTACTCATTCTATCGGCGGCCTGCTTTTTACGGCGGATTCCACGGCCACGGCTACATTGGGGGCGGCTACGTTTCCGGCTACCATGGCGGAGGCTGGGGGCATGGTCCAGTAGGTCATCCCGGAGGCCATCCCGGCGGATTTGGTGGTGGCCACGGCGGCGGTGGCCATCGCGGGCGCTGACGGCCCGTTCATTCTCAGCAAGTCGTTTT
>DATJII010000089.1:0-35302 GCA_035493435.1 Candidatus Limnocylindria bacterium
TGGCGGCAGCAGGGGTTGATTCGGTGGAGGTGTATCATGTGCCGGGGGCTTTCGAGATCCCGGTAATGGCCGCTGGGGTGGCCAAGTCAGCGCGAAAACCGGATGCGATCATTTGCCTGGGCCTGATCATCAAGGGCGAGACGAACCACGCGGACCACATTGGCGAGGCGGTGACGGATGGGCTGATGCGCATCTCGCTGGACACGGGTGTTCCATGCATCCACGAGGTCCTGACAGTAAAGGACGAAGCCCAAGCCCAGGTCCGGTGCATCAACCCGGAGACCAACCGTGGTGCCGAAGCGGCCCACACCGCGGTGGAATTGGCGGTGGCGTTGAAGGCGCTGAAGTAGGATTGGTTTGGATTCTGGAGTCCGTGCTGGTGCTATTCGTCTGCCGAAGCACGCCGGGGCCGGATAGCGATCAGTATATTGGCGATCCAGAAGCTGGCGACGACGAAGCCCGTGAAGATGGAGAAGAGATCGGGAAATTCAAGCGCTCCCATGCCCGTTTGTGAGGGCGGCCAGAGTTCTGCGATCTGTTGAAAAATCAGGATCAGCCCCACCCCGCCCATGGCGGCCGTAAAGGCGATCATGGTCCAGCGCGTCCAGCCGGGGGCACAGTTAAAGATGGCGGAGACGGGGATGGAAATGAACCCGAACACCATGGCTCCCGCCAATCCCACCACGCTCACCGGTTTCACGAAAATCAGTACAATCGAAATAAGTGCCAGTCCGAGACAGGCGCCCACCCAATTGGAGGCGGTAATTTGCCGTGGCGTAAGGACCAGCCGACCGAATCGGTTCAGGCGCAGTATAAGATTGAACAACGGATCGGCCATCCAGGTGAGCAGGGCGAAGGCCACATAGAGCAGCCGGACGGGCAGGAGCCAAGGGGCCAGTGCTGGCTTCGAGTGGGATAACTGGGCCAGGAATCGGTTGCCGAAATAGCCGCCGATGATTATGGCAAACTGGTATTTCCCCTTCAGCTTCGCCATCCAGAGGAAGTAGCGCAGCATCAACCCATAGATAAAATAGCGCGCTTTCAGCGCGGTGACGATGCCTGACCGTGCCCAATCGTTTTCCGGATCCAGGCGCAGGGCTTCCTTGAAATGTTCGAGCGCTTTCTCCGGCTCGTTGGATTCCAGATAAGCCCAACCACGATTGGCGTGGGTGGCGGAGTTTTCCGGGCGGCGCGCGAGGCTCGCATCCAGGCCCGCGCCAGCCTCGGCGGGGCGGCTGAGCTTCATGAGCGCCAGGGATCGCATATTATTGCAGTCCACGTGCTCCGGGTCGAATTCCAGTCCTGCCTCGGCGGCCGCCAGCGCTTTTTTCCACTCCTTTTGGTGGATATAAAGAACTGCCAACTGGGCGTGGTAGTCAGGATCGGTGGGATCGAGGCGTATGGCTTCCTGGATCGCTGTCATGGCCTCGACGGGCCAGCCAGCATCGTGCGACAGGCTGGACATCGCGTAGTGGGCACCTGCGAAGTCCGGCTCCAATTGGATGGCTTGGGCGGCTTCCAGGCGCCCTTCGTCGTAACGCTCAAGCTCACCGAGGCAAAGGGCCAGCATGGCATGGCACGAGGCGTCATTGGGATTCTGGCCCAGGGCCGCACGGAATTCGGATTCCGCGAGCGCATGGCGTCCCTGTTCCCAGAGCAGAACTCCGCGCTGATAGTGCGGGTTCATTTCAGTTTCAGGTAGTCCAGGATCTCGTCGTAGAGTCCGCCTTGATTGGAGTAAAGGGCATAATTCCGAGCCGCCGCGAACCATTCACGGGTGGTGGGCTTCAAGCCCCCTATAGCCGCGATAAGATCCTTGGTCTTGATGGGGCTCGGGATGCCGCTCTTGATGGCTTCGCGCAGTTTATTTTCCACCGTGAGGTCCACCACGGCTTTGAGATCGGCGCCGGAGAAGCCGTCGGTTTTTTTGGCGAGTTGATCGAAGTCGACGCTGTCCAAGGGCTTCCCGGTGCAGTGCAGGCGAAGGATCGTGGCGCGTGATGAAGCGTCCGGTGGTGGCACGAAAAGAATACGATCAAACCGGCCGGGACGACGAAAAGCGGAGTCGAGGTGCCAGGGGGCGTTCGTTGCGCCCAGGATCAGGACACCGTCATTGGAGGCTTTGACGCCGTCGAGTTCGGACAGGAATTGGTTGATGAGGTGGCGGCCAGCGTTTTGCCGCATGTCACTGCGGCTCGCACCCAAGGCGTCAACTTCATCGAAGAACAGGACGCAGGGCTTGTTGTGCCGGGCCTGTTCGAACAATTCGTGGAGGTTGCGTTCGCTGTTGCCGATCCACATGTCGAGCACCTCATTGATTCCCACAGCGATGAATCCGGCACGGATCTCCCCAGCGGTGGCGCGGGCCAGATGCGTCTTGCCGCAGCCGGGCGGGCCGTACATCAGGATTCCGCCACCGATGGCTTTTCCGTAGGCCTTATAGAGTTCCGGATGCTTCAGCGGATGGATGATCTTGAGGCGGATCTCCTCCTTAAGGTTCTCCATGCCGCCAACCTGGTCGAAGGTCAGCTTGGGTCGCTCAATCTCCACGCTGGGCTTCTCATCATCGCCTTCCCACGATTGGCGCACCCGGCCGTCGACGACCTCCTCGGTGTCCTCGGCATCGATGCCGAGCCGGGCGGCAAAAGCGATGTCGGCGACTGAGGAATCCATTTCCACGCCGCGCTTATATTGGATGACGGCCTGCTCGACTTCGCCGATGCCCGCAAGTATTCGGGCGTGCAGGATGAAAGCGGCGGCGGGCACTCCGGCGGTTTTGGTGAGCGTTTCGATCAGGGCTAGCGCGTGGCTGTTTTTCCCCTGGGCGCTGAAAGCCTGGGCCAATCCCAAGCGCAGCCCGAGGTTGTCGGGAGCGAGAGTCAGGGCCTCGCGGTACTCCTTCTCCGCTTCGGTAGGGCGGCCAGCCTGGAGTAGGGAATCGGCGAGATGCTGGCGGAGAGGCACGTTCTGCGGGGAAAAACGCAGAGCCTCCCGCAGGGGTTGAAAAGGATCGTTGCCGCTTTGATCTGGCGCGCCGGACATCCGCCCAGTAAACCGGCAACGCTTCGGCGGGTCAATTTGCATCCCCGAGGTTCACGCTGGTCACGAAAACTGGATATGGGTGTGTCGCCGAGGCTCAAAGCCAACGCATCTCGTGACGATTCGTTCGCAATGTGGCAGACCAAGAATTTCAAAACGGCAAGTTTAAAGAATCAAGAACGTGGTTTCGATCTGTCTTCCAGGAGTGCCCGCCTGGGTTGGAGGGCAATCAGGAAATATGCAATTGGGAAGCTGGCGTATGCACAATTTCTGAAGGCGGATGCTGTGTCAGGCAATTTCATAGATCCGATCCAGCTTTGCGAAAGCGGCCAAAAGTGGATGACCTCGGATAGAAGAGTCATCAATCCTAGGTATCCTATTACGGCGGCGAATGACGCCATGGCCCAACGGGGCAGGCCCACGGCGCATCTAAAAACTGCGGAAATCGGGATCGCAATGAACCCGAACACGAAAGATCCCTTGACGCCCACTGAACTGACCCCTGGCAATAGGGACAGAATGGCGAAAATCAATCCAACTCCTAGGCAGGCGGCTACTGAATTGGAAGCCCTGACTTGCCCGGGAGTAAGTACCAGACGGCCAGATTCGGTAAGTCGCAGGAAAAAATCGAACAGCGGGTCTGCCAGCAAGGTCACCAGGGCAAATATTACATAAGCGGCACGAAACGGTAGCAGCCATGGAAAGATATCGGCATTGGAATCCGAGTATTTTACCAAAGCCAAGGTGCCCAGATACGATCCCAGAACGAGTGCAGCCTGATATTTTCCCTTCAAGCGGGCCAACCAGAGGAAATAGGGAAGCAAGTGGCCATAAATGAAATTTCGCGCTTTCATCGCGTTCACCAAGCCCCGTCGTGCCCAGTCATTTTGCGGATTGAGCCGCAGGGCTTCTGTGAAATGCTCGAGGGCATTTTTTGGATCTCCGGATTCTAAGTAAGCCCAGCCACGATGGGCATGAGTCATGGAGTTCGCCGGGTCGCCGGCCAGACTTGCATCCAACCTTTCCTCAGCCTCTTTGCTCTGGTTTAGTTTCGTCAAGGCGGCGGAGCGCGTATTGTCGCAGTCAATGTGGCGAGGATTGAATCTCAGCCCGATTTCGGCCGATGCCAACGCCTGAGCCCACTCTTTTTTGTTTAAGTAAAGTACCGCCAATACTGCGTGGTAGTCCGGATTTGTTGGGTCGAGTCGAATAGCCTCCTGAATCGCGCTCATTGCGTCGGCGGATTCGCCGGCGTTCTGCGCCAGGTGAGCCATCGAATAGTGTGGGTATGCGGAGTTCGGGTCTAGTCGGATCGCCTCGATAATTTCGAGCCGCGCCTCAGTATAGCGTTTTTGGGCGCCAAGACACATGCCTAACATCATGTGACTTGACGAGCTATCGGGATTAATCTTCAAGTCCGCACGAAACTCCGACTCCGCTTGCGAGTACCGCTTTTGCTTCCAGAGCAGGGCTCCGCGGTGGTAGTGCGGATTCATTTCGAACATCAAATGGCTAAATATTTTCCAGTGTCGAACCGGTTTTCCTGGAGGTCATCGAAGAAGTGATGTGAAGCCCATGTTGCAATTCTCCTTGGGTCTCACAGCGTGCTCGCGGTACCAATTCGCCAGAGTTTGGCGTCGCTGCGGACAAAAAGGGATCCGGCCCCAATAGATGGCGTGCCAATGATGGGTTGGCCCAGGTCTAGTTCACCCACCACGACTCCGTCCGGCTTGCTGGGATCGACAACCTGGATCAGTCCGTTTTCATTCACGCAATACAGGTATCCGCCAGCACCCAAGGGAGTCGCGGTGAAGGGGCCTTTGAGACGCATTTGCCATTGGCGTTTGCCGTCGGAGGTGTTGGCGCAGGTCAGAATGCCACCGTCGTTCAGGGTGAACAGTTGCTGCCCAACCACCAACGGACTGGACGTACCCGGGCGTAGTTGAGCCGAGTTCCACACCTTCTTCGGCGCCGGGCCGGCCGAAGGCTCCAGCACGGTGATACCTTGCGACGGAACGTAGAGGCGGCCTTCACTGGTGGTAAGCGTGGGCACGGTCGAGGCACCGTCGTCATAGGTCCATAGCGTGCGGCCGTCCTTGGGTGAGATGGCTGTCAGGCCCTTGAACGATTGAATCACCACGGCAGGCTTGCCATCCGCTCCCTTGACCAAGGTCGGTGAGGTCCAGTTGGCGCGCTTGGGGCGGTCTAGTTTCCATCGGTTGACACCCGTTTGGGAATCGAGGCCGGCGGTAAACGATTCGCTGTCGTTTTCCACCTGGGCGATCAGGACGCCATCGACCACCAGCAGAGACGAGGCCATGCCCAGCGAATTGCTGGCGTTGGGATAGTCACGCCCCAGGCCACGGTACCAAATCAGGTTGCCATCGAAATCGAGCGCGGCGCAATCGTTCGAGGAGAAGATGGCATAAATATATTTCCCGTCGCTGGTGGGGCTGGGGGCCGCGGCGCTGATTTTCTCGTGGGTCATGGTGCGGCCCGTTGCCCAGAGCTGGCGTTCCCATCGCAGGGAACCGTCCGCCACATTGAAGCACAGCACGTGCAGCCGGTCCTGGCGCGGTCCGCTGGAACAGGTCACGAAAAGGCGGTCACCAATGATGATCGGCGAGGAGAGACCGCGTCCGGGCAGGCTGGCGGTCCAGGCTATCGACTGGGCATCGAGCTTGGTGGGCAGCTTGGCATCCGCCACCACGCCGTCTCCGTTGGGTCCACGGAAGCGCGGCCAATCCGCCGCTTGGAGCCCGGCGCTCGCCAACATCAGCAGGAGAAGTTTTCTCATTTGGAAATAGATATATAAGGTGGATTATTGCTTGGCGGAGGCGATCGGGGTGCCTTCGTCGTCGGTGACGCGCAGTTGGAACTGCCAATCCTTGGCCCAATCCTCGGTCTGTTCGTTTTGGAGGCATTTGACCAGGATGACGTTCTTGCCTGGTTTCAACTCCACGGGTAGCCGGAATTGGTCGATCTCGTCGGCGCGATGATACTCGTCCCGGCCGAAGAGGAATTTCCCGTTCACCCACACCTTCCAACCATTTTGCGATCCCAGCCGGACTTGGACCGCACGAGCGGTGGCCGACCAAAACTCGGCGTAAGCGTAGCCGGTCACGCCCTTGGTCATCGTGAGCGGTTGGTTCAGGTCCACCTGTCCGTAGTCGTGGTGGGTCTGGTAGTCCTGCCAGCGGACTTTGCCCACTTTGCCGTCGTATTCGGCGGTGGTGTCCACGCCGGTTTCCGGCGGGTAAACCTTATCGAAGCCGATGCCACCCGTGTTGTCGAAAGGCCCGACCACCTTCCATTGCGTCACCCAGCCGAAGGTTTTTTGCAGGTCCACCTTGTCACCCAACTCGGCCAGCTTGCCAGCGATGGCATCGATCTGGAGGGCATCCCGCGCGGAGCCGAGTGCTTTACGGTATCCCGCGATGGCGGCGGGTTTGTCGTTGGTGCCGCCTTTGGTGGTCTGATCCACGATTTGCTGGACGGCGGCGAATCGGAGTTCCGCACTCGGGTCATTGAGGAAATTACCCAACATCTTTTCGGCTTTGGCAACGTCGGACCGCTCGATCAATTCATAGGCCAGCCGCCGGGCGCGGGGATGATGCTTCCGATTATTTAGAAACGTCTCGAGTTCGGCGACGGGGATGGCCTTTCCGGCCAGGGTCTCCCGTTGCGTGATGGTTTCAACCGCTGCGCGAAGCCAATTGAGGGCGTAGTCGTTGGCACCATCCATGGCGGTCAGGATCTGCGGCAAGGCGTCGAGCTTGGCGCTCGAAAGTGACTTGACCGCTGCTCCGGCCGCGGCGTTTCCGTGGCCTTCTGGTCCGACCGCGAGAATCGTCTTGATCGGGGCGTCAAGCGAAGGAGCCGCAATGGCGCCAAAGACCAGGAATATCGCCAGGCAGGCGGCGGTGACGAAGGGGTGGCAGCGGGCAGCCATAGTTGACTTCAGAGACTATCGGCCGGCAGCCATCCGGCAAGCGGGATACGTGCGCCACACAGAAAAAATCTGACGAAATAGTGTCCGGAAATACCACAAATTTACACCGACCGGCGTGCCGGTTTCGCCCCGTCACCTGTTCCCAGCAGGCCAGCCTTGGTGCTCCTTTTTCCTACCATTCGCCAGTGAGTTTCCCATATTTCGGCGATGCTCAAATGGCGGATGCTCGGCTGGGCTTGTTTCTTGGCCGCGGGAGTAATGGTTCGAGGCGCCGAACTCGCCCGGGCGCTTCCCACGGTGGAGTTGCGCTTGGTGGCTGAGGGCTTCACGTCGCCATTGGCCATGGCGGAATTGCCCGATGGTCGCAAGTTGGTGGCCGATCAAATCGGTTTGCTCCACGCACTCGGGACTGACGGGCAGCGAATTCCGGAACCCGTGGCCGATTTGCGGCCCAAGATGGTCGAGCTGAACCCCAACTACGACGAGCGGGGCATGCTGGATGTCGTCCTGCACCCGCGCTTCCAGCGGAACCATCGGCTTCTTCTGGCCTATAATGCACCCCTGACGCCCCATGCCCTCACGAATTGGAACTGCTCCCTGGTCATAAGTGAGTTTACCCTGTCGCCGGCCTCGCAGCTTCGTCTCGATCTCGCCTCCGAAAAGGTGCTTTTGCGGATCGACAAGCCTTTTGCCAATCATAACGGAGGCCGGATGGCGTTCGGTCCGGACGGATATTTGTATATCGGCGTGGGAGATGGTGGGGGCGGCAACGACGAGGGATTGCGGCCGCGCGAAGGCAACGGGCAAAACCTGGATACGCTGCTTGGCAAGGTCCTACGTATTGATATCGACGGTGGCCGGCCCTATGCGATTCCGGACAAGAATCCTTGGGCCTCAGGCGTGGGGGCGCGGCCGGAAATATACGCTTATGGGTTCCGCAACCCGTGGGGGCTCTCGTTCGATCGGGGGCGGATTCACGCCTTGTTCGTCGCGGATGTCGGCCAGAACCTGTTTGAAGAGGTGGATATGGTGGAGCGTGGCGGCAACTATGGCTGGAATCGGCGCGAAGGTTTCCATCCCTTTGACGCACAGCGTGCGAATACCGTGCTGGCGGACGGTGTTACCAATGGATTGAAAAGTGAGCCGCTGCTTGATCCCATCCTGGAGTATCCCCACCGGGCGGGTGACCCCGCCGCGCCGCAGGGTGTCAGTGTGACGGGGGGATATGTCTATCGGGGGAAGGCGATCGAAGGCCTCGCGGGGATGTATGTTTTTGCGGACTGGACCCGGACCCGCGGTGTCGTGGGCGATGGCCGACTGATGGCAGCCGTAAGACCGTTTGAAGGGACGAAGTGGGCTCTGGAATACCTGCCCGTGGCGGGCAGGCCCTTTGGGAAACTCGATCTTTATATCGTGGCACTCGCGCAGGATAATAACGGGGAGCTCTATGTTTTGACGAACAACCGCGGGGTCCCGACGGGGCAGGAAGGGAGGATTTGGAAAATTGTTTCGGGGAAAGGGAAGTAACGGGTATAAGGCGTGCTTCGCGTCATTCGAGGCGCAACCCGTCGATCATCCCCAATGGGGATGTGTCAGCTAGCCCAGGGTTGGTGCGAGGCACGAGCGCCTACCCTGGGTGAAAGCACGAAATAGAATCGCTCGCGCCAGAAGGGCTAGTTTTTTGTATGCGCTCAAGCGCGAGCGGAAAGATGCAAGAATCGTGTTGGCTCGAAGCCGGTGTGGGGAATGAAATCCCGCCTGCCAGCCTGCGCACGCATCCAAAGCGGTGTCGCGCTTCGCTTGCCACCGCACTCCATGACGGCAGACGCTCACGGAGGGCGTCGGGTTCCTTTTTGCCTGCTACTTCGAAAATGCGGGAGGTATACCCTCGCCTCCGTTCGGGACGAGGGCCTTATACCTCGCTAATCCTTCCCCTCCATCGAAAACCCTTCGTATTTGAATTCCACGGAGGCTGGTTCACCGGTTTCGGGGTAGTCGAACACCTTGCCCTCGAAGTTCCGGATGACCACGCGTTCCGGGGTCTTGCTTAGGATATACTCGGGATTGATGGGCACCTTGCCGCCGCCGCCGGGGGCGTCGATGACGTATTGGGGAACGGCGTAACCTGTCGTATGGCCGCGCAGCGATTCCATGATCGCGATGCCCTTCTCGACGCTGGCGCGCAAATGCGAACTGCCGGCGATCAGGTCGCACTGGTATAAATAATACGGCTTGACACGGCACATGATGAGTTTCTGCACCAGGGCGCGCATGGTCACCGTGTCGTCATTGACGTCACGCAGCAGCACCGATTGGTTGCCCAGCGGGATGCCGGCGTCGGCCAGGCGTCCCAACGCCTCACGGGATTCCGTGGTCAACTCGCGCGGATGGTTGGTGTGGACGCTGATGAAGAGCGGGTGAAATTGCTTCAGCATCGCGCATAACTCAGGTGTAATGCGTTGCGGCAGGAAGAGCGGAATCCGGCTGCCAATGCGGAGGAACTCGATATGAGGGATCGCCCGCAGACGGGATAGCAGGTATTCGAGCTTTTCGTCGTTGAAGAGCAGGGGGTCGCCACCGCTCAACAGGACATCCCGAATCTCCGGATGGTCCCGGATATAGGCAATCTGCCGGTCAAACTCCGGATGAAAATCATAGCCGCTGGCGTTGCTGACCAGCCGTGAGCGGGTGCAATAACGGCAGTAGGCGGCGCAACGGTCCGTTACCAGGAACAAGACGCGGTCCGGATAGCGGTGCACCAGGCCCGGGACGGGCGAGTGGGAGTCTTCACCGCAGGGATCGCTCATCTCCCAAGGGGCAAGATTCGTTTCCTCAATTCTTGGAATGACCTGACGCCGGATGGGGCACGATTCATCGGCCGGATCGATCAGGTTGAAGAAATAGGGCGTGATCGCCATCGACAGTTTCGACTCACCCGCGAGAATCGCCCCGGCGCGCTCCTCGGGTGCGAGTGTCGGCATAAGCCGTTCGAGCTGTTCGACGGTGGTAACCCGGTGCTTGAGCTGCCACTTCCAGTCATTCCAGTCCTTATCCGGTACGTGGCTCCAGAAGCCACGGCCCGCGGAGCGGAACTCTTTTAATTGTTGCAGTCGCTGGCCTCCAGGGTCGTCAGAGGCCGAGGCGTAAACGGTCGAGTCCATTTTGCGAGGCAAGTTAGAGGGGACGGTCCGGGTGTCAAGGAACCCTCTTCAGTTCCCATGGACTTTCCTGACCGTCTCCCTCTCGCAACTCATTGCCATCCGGCGGGTTAAGCCGGATGAAGTTTATTGGGGCGAAGCGCCGGCCACGCTGAGAGTAAGCTCAATCGTGTCGGAAACCTTGTCCTGCGGCGCTCCGGGATTGATGCCATAGTCGGCACGTTTGATCGTGAATTTAGACCGGATCACCAGCAGGTCCCCTTTCATGTTCGGCACCCGCAAGCCCAGCTTGTCCTTCAGGTACGTCAGGGTGACCGGAGCGGAAATCTCCTTGGTGACCCCCTTGATGGTCAGGGTGCCGGTGGCGGTTGCCGTGGTGGTATTCTCGGTGGTCTTTACGTCCGAGAGGGATTTGGTCTCGAAGACTATTTCCGGGAACTTGGCGACGTCCATCCACTGGTCGCCATGGAGGTGTTCCTTCATCATGGGATTGGGGACGGTAAGGGTGGATGTGGCCACCTTGAGCGTGCCCTTGGTGTCGCCCGGATTGGCCGGATCGAACGAGACCTTGCCGCTTACGCCATTGGCACTGCCGTTAATGGCCTCCAGCGGGGCATCCAGTTTGAACACCGCGTTGTTGACACCCTTCGGGTCCTTGAAATCAAAGGACTGGGTGGCCGCGTTCAGCGCCGCACCGGTGATGAGGCCGGCGGCCAGCAGGATGGCGGACCGGGCGGATTGCAGGGAATTTTTCATAGTTAGATATTGTTTTTGGTTGTTGGACGAAAGAGAAAGGAAAGGGCGGCGAGACCGGCGGCGCCCGCCAGGCCCAGGGCCAGAAGTTCCAGGCCGGGCGAAAACTTCGCCCGATAGTCCACGCTTTCGAGGCCCGTGACCGGGTCGAGCGTCCGGACCTGTTGCTGGGTCTTGGTCCAGCCGCGGTTGGCGCCCAGCCCGAGCCACAGCCCGGCTGAGAGAATCGCCACCGCCACCGCCGCCACGCGCAGGAACCGTTTCATAAGAACCTTTTTCAATTAAGGTCAAAGACGAGCACTTCCGCGTTTGCCACGCCCGCCAGGCTGATCGATGCCTCATCGCTGACAGCCGCGCCATCCCCGGCGTTCAAGGTCTGGCCATTGAGCTTCACCTGGCCGGTGGCCACGTGGACCCAGTTGTGACGCTTCGATGCGATGGGATGTTCCACCTGCTCGCCGGGGGCGAGTTTCGCGAGGTAGAGGTCCGCATCCTGGTTGATCGCCATCGAATCCTCACGCCCGTCCTTCGATGCCACGAGGTGCAACTTGCCGGTCGCGGCTGTCGTGAAATTCCGTTCCGCATAGCGTGGGGCCAGGCCTTTACGTTCCGGCAGGATCCAGGTCTGCAAGAGGTGGACCGGTTGGATGGGCGAGTTGTTGAACTCGCTGTGAGTCACGCCCGTGCCCGCCGCCATGTACTGGAACTCGCCTTGGCGGATGACCCGCCCGTTGCCCATGGAGTCCCGATGTTCCAAAGCGCCGCTCAGGACATAGGTGATGATCTCCATGTCACGATGGGGATGGGTGTCAAACCCCCCGCCACCCGTGACTGTGTCGTCGTTCAAAACCCGCAAGCTCCGGAATCCCATGTGCTGGGGATGAAAGTAACTGGCAAAGGAGAACGTGTGGTGGGCGTCCAGCCAGCCATGATTCGCGTGCCCCCGATCCTCTGCTTTTCGAATTGAGATCATAAACTTTTTTCTCCGTTGGCACCCCGCTGTTGGCGAGATGCACAAGATCTTAATGCTCGTGGCGTGCCAAGTGTTCTGAAAAGCAAAACAAAATTGTATCATGTTGATATATAGTGACTTAAGATGAACCACTGAGGATCCACCCGCAACCTGAATCAACGAATAATTCACTAAACAACGAAATATCGTCTCACTTGATAGCGAAATATCGTTGTGAGAGTCGTGATTCGCCTTAGTGTTTCGCGATGGAAACCGACCCCGAGTCGTCGCTGGATCCGGCTGCCTCCGCCGGTTACTCGCCGTCCGAATTGGAACGTTTGCGGCAGGACCAGCGGGCATTGAGCCGGGCGCTGGCCGAACGCGAGGGGTTTTATCGCACCGTGCTGGACAGTCTGGCCGAGGGGGTTTTGATCACCAATGAGTCGAGCGTTATCATTTTCGTGAATCAGCGGATGGCCGAAGTGACTGGCTACAGTGAGGAAGAATTGTTGGGCAAGATCAGCTACCGTTTGCTGGCTCCGGAAGAGGTGTGGCCCAAGATGCAGCGACGCCTGCGCGAACGCCTTTCCGGGAAGGTGGAGATCTATGAGAACGAGCTGATCCGGAAGGACGGCCGCCGAATGTGGATCCAGGTGCAGGCATCCCCGTATAAGAATGCCCGGGGAGAAATAGTGGGCACCGTTGGCGCGTTGAGCTGCATTGGACGCCAGAAGGACCTGGAGAAGCAAAACGAATACCTGCACGAGGAAATCCGCAGTGAACATAATTTCTGTAACATCGTGGGGCAAAGCCCCGCGCTGAAAACGGTGATCCAGCAGATTGAAATGGTCGCCCCCTCCGAGGCCTCCGTTCTGATCCTGGGCGAATCCGGCACCGGCAAGGAACTGGTCGCCCGCGCCGTCCATGAAAACAGCCCTCGCCGAGGCAAGCCGCTGGTGCGGGTCAATTGCGCATCGATTCCCAAGGAGCTTTTCGAAAGCGAGTTCTTCGGCCACGTGCGTGGTTCCTTTACCGGGGCGATCAAGGATCGAGCGGGCCGTTTTGAACTGGCGGATGGCGGCACCCTGTTCCTGGATGAGGTCGGGGAAATCCCGCTCGAACTGCAAGGGAAACTCCTGCGCGTATTACAGGAGGGCCAATACGAACGCGTGGGCGAAGAGCGCACGCGGTCTGTCAACGTGCGGGTGATCAGTGCCACCAACCGCGATCTCCTGGCCTCGGCGAAGGCGGGGGCCTTCCGGCTGGATTTATATTATAGACTGTGCGTGTTTCCGATCGAACTCCCGCCACTCCGCGACCGCAAGGAGGACATTCGCCCATTGGCCGACCATTTTCTCGCCCGGCTAGGCAAGGAATCAGGTCGCGCCATGCCCGCCCTGACGCCGGAGAACCTGGCCGACCTGGAAGCCTATGACTGGCCGGGCAATGTCCGCGAACTGGAGAATGTCATCGAACGCGCCGTCATCGTGTCCCAGGGGCGTGAACTTCATTTCATGCTGGGCACCATTGCCGGTCATTATACCAAGAGTCGTCCATCTTCAGTGGCGGCGCCCGTTTCCACCGGTGGATTGACGCTGGTGAAGCTCAAGGAGTTGGAAAAAGAGGTATTGAAGTCGGCGCTGGAACAATCCAAGGGCCGTATTTATGGCCCCGATGGCGCGGCGGAACGGGTGGGACTCAAACCCACCACGCTTATATCCCGGTTGAAGAAGCTGGGGCTGGTTGGCAGGCGCGTGTTTGAGTGATCAACGCGCCTTGCCGGACGGCTGGGACGGCAACCCGACGCTGTTGACCTCGACGACGGTATAAATGTGCTTCTCACCGGGTTTGGCGGAGGCATCCAAGTACATCATGGCAGGAAGCGGCTGGCTGGGGGTGTCGTGGTAAGTCATGGATTGAAACAAGGGACGGCCGAATTTGCCCTCCGGTTTCTCGGGTACCCGGGCCAGTTCCTTTCCGTCGCGCAAGATGATGAACCCGCCGATACCGCTCTCGAAATCGGCTTTGGCATTCCAGGCGATCTCCGTTCCATCTTGACCCTTGGATGTCACACGTACGTCGAAGGGCGCGGGTGGCGGCGTGGCGTCGCTGGTGGCACCTGTTTTGACATATTCCATCCATGCCTTAGCCACCGCTTCGTTCGGAAGCCAGACGGCTTCGTCCCGGTCGCCT
This sequence comes from Candidatus Limnocylindria bacterium, assembly GCA_035493435.1. Classification (GTDB taxonomy): domain Bacteria; phylum Verrucomicrobiota; class Verrucomicrobiia; order Limisphaerales; family UBA9464; genus DATJII01. Next base: position 14,048 of record DATJII010000089.1, read on the forward strand.
TGGTATTGGGCCATGGGCACGGCCTCGGTTCCCAATACCGGGGCGAGCCACGCTTTGCTGGCGTCGATGGGCTTGGGTGTTTGGTTCCGGCTTCCCTGGTCCGGCAATCGCATGGCGAGACAGGCGTCCAGGAAGGGGATTGCCAGATAGCGCGAGTCACCACATTCATGCCCGGTGCGGGGATCGGGTGCGAAACCGATATAAGCACCCTGAGCCCTATATTGCTGAAACGTGGCGAGGTTTCCCTGCCATGGACCCTTCATTTTCTCATAGGCGGTGCGCGTGTCTTCGCCATCAGAACCAAGCTTGAACTCCGGTTTTTCCTTCACCCCCGGATTGGTCATCATGGGGATGGCGTACGCGGCGACGGGAACCTCCGGCCGGACGAATTCGGGATGGGTCAGGAACATCAGGGCCGAACCCGAGCGCATCCAGACCGCGAGGACCCGACTGGGGTGAAGCGTCGCCATGACATCCGACCAAATACCGCCACCGGAATGGCCCCAGAGCACCCAAGGGACGTCTTGCAGCTCCTGATGGCCCGAGGCTTTGGCAAAATCGGCCAACGCGCTGAGGAACGCCTTTTCCGAGCCGCGCCGTGGATCGAACCAAAGCTCCGAGGCCCCGGGTGAAAGGTCGATTTTTTCATTCAGCACGTGGTAACTCGGCCCCAGCAATGCGCAGTCCCATTTCTCCGCCAGCGCGCGCCAGTGCAAATCATAGGCCGCCGTGGAGCCCTCAATCGAGGCGGTGGTGCCGGCGCCGTGTTGGTGAACGATAATGCCGCGGACAGTCTTGGCGCCGCCCGGAATCCACAGTTTGTAGGTGACGGCCACCTGCAACTCGTTCGTGACCGTGGAGGCGGGATAGTCAACCGTATAATAAAGACCCGCCGCCTGTGCCGGGTGGGCCAAGCCAGACAGCCCCAGCCCGATGGCCAACAGCATTCCCAGGTTTGCCGGGCGTGACGGAGTCAGGGATCGAATGCTCATGGGAAAATGAATTGGGCACAACAGAAGCCCTAGGGCCCAGCCTTTCAATGGGTTTTTTCGAGAATGAAATCGATGACTTTGGTTTCCGCATCCGGAGGAAGCGGAAGGCGGGGATCGCCTTCGTTGATGATCTGAGCCAACTGCCCGCCCAGTTCCCCGTACCGTTTTCCCAGGGCCTGGGTATAAGGAACGAACCAGGGGTCGAACCGGTCACAAATATGAAGCAGTGGAACCCCTGCTTTGGCCAGGGGTTCGAGATTGTCCAGCACCGGCTTTTTGGACATGAGGCTGCGCAACGCGGGATTGTGCCCCACGATGCAGGCCACTTTTTCCGGGTTTTCGATGGCCCAGGCATAAGACTCGCCCGCCGCTGTCCGCGTACCCTCCATCACGGCCTTCTTTGAGAAACCGTTCGTGGTCATAAGCCGGTAAACGGCGTCCCATTGTTCCTTTACGGCGCCGGATTGGGCGGTAAGCGGCGGCATGACAATATGAAAACCGCGGGCCAGCAGAGCATGGTCCATCGCCGCATCGCGGTCGATGGCGTCGGCGCGGAAAACCCAGGGCAGCCCGGGCGCCGGCTTCCCGGGCACGATCACCGTCACCCCGCCAATACCCCATTGGCTGTCGGTCTTGGCCTCGTACCGCTCATAGCAGGCCGTGAACCCGGGACCGCGGCAATTGGCGTAGGTGTCCTCCTCCTTCAGGTATACATTGGTGGAAGCCAGACTATAATAATAAGATTTGGTGAATGTTTCATTGGCGAAGCCGGGCCGGGGACCGGGTCCAGATGATTGCAGGTGCCGTTCGATCCAATCCGCGATGGGTTTGGGATTGCGCAAGCTATGCGGGTGATGGGCCGCCCCGTCCTTGACCATCACGGTGATGATTCCTCCCAGTTGCTGGTACCGGTTTTCGATGGCGAGGGTGTGGTGTTGGAGCAGGAAATCCTGGCTGCCACATATATTGAGGAGCGCGACGTCATTCGCCGCGAGGCCACCGAGCTTCATGAAAGCGTCGGGGCGGATCGCCGGATTGTCCGCATAGATGCAGGAGACCCTGCCGGGATTCACCGTGGCCCAGTCGTAGGCATTCACCCCGCCCTTGCTCATGCCGACAAATGCCGGTTTCTTCGATAACCCATGCTTCTCCGTCAAGTAGGCATACCACGCATCCCACTGTTTGCCCGGATCAGGGGTAATGAAAGCGATATGGAAGCCTCGTCGCAGCAACTCCACCTCCGCCTGTGGCTCGTGGTCCCAATAGCACCCCTGCCAGGACCACGGGTGTCCCGGCGCAGCGTGCTTTGGGGCTACCACGATGCACCGGCGCTTGCCCTTCGGGGGTTCTTTGACTCCGTATTTCTCCCCTTCGGGCGCCTCGAACGGCTGGATTTCCAGGGTCGTCTCATCCATCATGAAGTCGAAACGCTCGAAGCCCTCGTGCCAGGTTGTTTTCGTTCCTTCGAAAGGCTGGTATGCATCCTCTCCCAGCACGACATCTGAGCTGAAAATTTGCATCCACGTCAGGCATGCCAGGAGTGCCGGGTGCGTGAAACGCGATCTCCGACTGAGTGATGATCTAAACATATGTTATCCGAAAATATTCGATGACGACAGTCGCGCTCGGGCGTCGAAAATTGGGAATTCAGACCCCAACCCCGTTGGGAGCCGTGAAGACTGCGTCGACCACGTTGCCGGTATTCAAGGTGGCGGCGGGTTCGAAAATCAGGACTTCGGCTTCGGTATCCGCCGCCGTACGATGTTCGGCTCCCTTCGGCACCACGCATAGTTCGCCTGCCGTCAGTTCGACCGTCCGGTCACGGAACTCGACGCGCATTTTGCCTCGCCAGACCAGGAACAGCTCATCTTCCTTTTCGTGATGGTGCCAGGGGAACATTCCTTGGAACTTCACCAGTTTCACCTCTTGTCCGTTCAGTTCAGCCACCACTCTGGGCCGCCAATGCTCCTGAATGAGGGCGAACTTCTCGGAGAGCTTGATGCAGTTCATGTTTCCCGTTCCGGCGGACATGCCACAAAACATGCTGAAGGGGCGACCGAGGCGCAAGTGGAGAAAGGGTTCACTCGAAAGCGCGGAGAGAAGAAGCGGATGAACCACGAAAGACACGAAGCACACAAAAAGAGAACGGGCAAGGGTTCCTATAGCGCTGGGTTTCGATTTCTGGGTCTTTTTTCTCCGCGGCTCCGCGCCTCCGCATGAGTTTTGTCTTTATCCCGTCAGTCCGTATCGTCCAGCAGGTGGCGCAGCATTCCCCGGCGATTGTTGAGAAAGGCCTTGGTGATACTATAATGCTCAGTGTCTTCGTAGTTCACTTCGACCGGCCCCGTCGGGCCCAACTGGACAATCTTTGCTTCGGGATAGGCCATCAGGATGGGGGAATGGGTCGCAATGATGAATTGTGAGCCATCCTGGACGAGATCGTGGATCGCTCGCAGGGCCTGGAGTTGGCGATTGGGCGACAACGCCGCCTCGGGTTCATCCAGAATGTAGAGACCGTCGCCGCGCAATTTGAGGGTGAGAAGGGCCGTGAAGGCTTCGCCGTGCGAGCGGGCGTGGAGCGATTTGCCGCCGTAGCCGCCCAGGCATCCGATCTCATCCATATAGGTTGCCACATTGTAGAAGCTTTCGGCCCGGAGGAAATAATGATCGGTCGGCCTTAGCAGGCTGCGCGACAAGAGTAGATGTTCGTGCAGCGATGAGAGATCGTTGGGTGCGGAGAGCTGGACGTTCTTCGTGCCGCCGCCCGGGCTGAACCCGAGTTTAACCGCAATGGCTTCAATGAGCGTAGACTTGCCGGAACCGTTTTCACCAACGAGAAACGTGACGTCGGGATGAAAACTCAACGTCTCCAAATTGCGGATGGCCGGGATGTTGAAGGGGAAAAGCTCGAAGTCAGGGATGGTATCCCGCTTGAGGCTGATTTGTTGGAGATAGGGTTTGCGCGTGCTCACTGCCGGTGGTTAGTGCCAGTGATTCGCAATCCTCACCGGCGTGCTATCCGTACGCGCCGATTCCAGGCACGCATTCGCAACTCGCTGGGTTTTCAGCGCCATCTCGGCCCAACTGTGGTCGATCTTTCCGGCGAGCACCAACGCTGAGAAGTCACGGAAGAGATTTGATTCCTGGGACCCGGGGGCGTTATTGGAGGGTTCCTCTACCTGGGTTTCGGTGCGGTTCTCATTCATGTCGAACCGGCAGCCGTGGGTGGGTGAATCCGACTGGACGACACTGAAGCGGGTTTGGGCGCCGGAGTAGGGGAGGACAAAGTCCGGGACATGTAGGTACCCACGGGTGCCGTTCACGATGGCGTATTGGGCAAGTTCGGCGCGGAAAGAGCAGTAAAAGCTGGCGGATACGCCACCCTCGAAAAACAGCTCTCCAGAGAATTCGGTGGGGACGCCTGGGCCGGTAGAGGTACCCGACATTTCCGCATGGATACGACCCGTAACTTGGACCGGCAATTGTTCGCCCATGGCCCACAGTGAGAAGCGGATGCAGTACCAGCCTAAATCGCCCAGACAGCCTAGAGGTTCCAAGGCGGAATCGGCTCGCATGTTCGTCCGAAAGAAATCGTCATCGCCCAGAAAACTGAAATGGCTCGTGATCCGCCGGATGTCACCTATCGAATAGTTATCGTCGAGGGTCTGGCGCATGCGCTGCAAGCGGCGGCTATGGGCAAACATGACGCCGTCCATGAACTGGACTCGGTTCCGGTCGCACGCGGCGACGATTTCCTCTGCATCCGCCACCGTGCAGCCGACGGGCTTTTCCACGAGGATATGTTTGCCAGCGTTGGCGGCGCGGATAGCCCACTCCTTTCTTAGACCGGTGGGCAAGGGCAGGTAGATGGCGTCGATGTCAGGGCGGGAAAGGAGGGATTCGTAATTTCCGAGGGCGTCAGGAATGGTGGAGAAAGGAACCTGCTCCTGGCACTCGGCAATGAACCGAGTGGCTTTTTTCGATTCGCGGCTGGCTACTGCGACCAGTTGTGCGTTGGCGGCATCGCGGATGGCCTGCCAGTTTTTTCGCGCAATATTCGCGGTGCCCAGGATGCCCCAGCGGCAAGGTTTGGTGTTGTTCATGAGAGAATGCCCTTGATGACCTCGGCGTCGATCACGCCGGTCAGCTTGTTGTTCAGGCCGCCATATAAATACGTCAGCTTGCGGTGGTCGAGTCCCATCAGGTGAAGAATCGTGGCGTGCATGTCGCGCACATGGACCCGATCGACCACGGCTTCCTGGCCCAATTCGTCCGTCTCGCCATAGCTGACGCCGGGTTTCACTCCGGCCCCGGCCAGCCAATAGGTGAAGCCCTTGGGATTGTGGTCGCGTCCACCTGCTTTGCCACCCGTATTGAAGGTCTCGCTGACCGGTTGGCGTCCGAATTCGCCACCCCAGACTACCAATGTTTCGTCGAGCAGGCCCCGCTGCTGCAGGTCCGCCAACAGCGCGGCAATCGGCTTGTCCACTTCGGGGGCGTGAATGGTTAGATTCTCTTCAATACCATGGTGGCCGTCCCAAGTATTCTGGCCGCCCGCCCCGCCACCACCGGAATAGATTTGGATAAACCGGACGCCGCGTTCGACGAGGCGGCGGGCGATGAGGCATTGGCGCCCAAACGGGGCGGGTCCCACGGTCAAGGGGTGCTCGCCCTTCCTGTCGTTGAGACCATACATCTCTTTGGTCGCCGCATTTTCCTGCGACAGATCCAATGCTTCCGGGGCGGTCGTCTGGAGGCGGAAGGCCAATTCATAACTCGCGACGCGGGCCTGCAATTCCGAAAATCCGGGACGGTCCTTGAGGTGCTCCGCGTTGAGCGTATTAATGAGATCGATCTGGCTGCGCTGCATCTCCCGCGAAACGCCGGCGGGCGGCTGAAGATCGAGGATCGGTTCACCGCTGGTCCGCAGGACGGTTCCTTGAAACGCAGCGGGCATATAACCTCCGGACCAATTCGGCGCGCCGGTCGTGGGGCCGCCCCGGGGATCGAGCATCACCACGTGGGCGGGTAAATTGCTGTTCAGGCTGCCCAGGCCATAGCCCATCCATGCTCCCACCGAGGGATGCCCCTGGATGATTCGCCCCGTGTTCATCTGCAGCACGGCGGAGCCGTGGGCAAACGAATCGCTATACATGGATTTCACCACCGCCAGTTTATCCATGTGCCGCGCAATGTGGGGAAAGGCGTCCGAGCACCAAAGTCCTGACTGGCCGTACTGCGCAAAAGTACGGCGACTGGCCTGCAAAACGGCCTTGGTCTTGGTATTTCGGCGAAATTCATTATCGATGCTTTGCCCATCTCGCTTCTGTAACTCGGGCTTGTAATCGAAGAGGTCGACCTGCGACGGGCCGCCAAACATGAATAGGAAGATGCACGCCTTGGCCTTCGTGGGAAAGTGCGGGGGCAACGGTGCCAGGGGATTAATAGGCGGCAATTCGTCAGCCACGGCACGACTGGAGAAGAAACCGTCGCCTGCGAGCAGGGAGGTCAGGCCCAGGCCAGTGAATCCCGCGCCCAGTTCCCAGAGAAACTCGCGGCGCGAACCCGTGCATTGGGGATGGGGCTTAGTCCGCATAGAGGAATTCGTTCAGGTTAAAGAGGGCGACACAGAAACTCTGCAAGGCGGACCGTTCTGCTGGGGAACCTTTGGCCCATTGGCGTTGTTGCTGGAGCATGGCCAAAGCCGCCTCCAATTCCCGGGGACTGGGCGGACGCTGCAGGGCCAGCGCAAAGCCTCGTTTTACCTGGGCGGAGGGATCGGCTCCGGCCTCGTGGAGCAGGCGGTCCGCAAAGTTCCCGGCCACCTCCTGGACCCAGGCGTCATTCAGTAACATGAGTGATTGGGGCGCCACGGTGGTGACGGGACGTTCACCGATGGGAAGCGTCGTGGTGGTATAATCAAAAGTTTCGAGCAGTGGCGGGAGGAGCGCCCGCTTGATGAAGATATAAATGCTGCGCCGGTTCTGTTCGTCCGGAGGGCTGTCGGACCAGCCCTTGCCTTCGCCGTCCTGCGTGCGGTGGACCTCCTTCGGTAAGGTCGGGAAGAAACTGGGGCCGCCCATTTTTGGATTCAGGTTGCCGCTGACCGCCAGCAGGGTATCGCGCAGGACCTCTCCCTCGGAACGCCGTGGATTTTGCCGCCAGAAAAGTTCATTGGCCTCATCGGCGTGCAGCGCCTCGGTGTTACTGGCGCGGGATGACATCTGGTACGCGCCGCTCGTCATGATCAATTTGTGCAGACGTTTGAGTTTCCAACCTCCGGAGACCAATTCCGAGGCAAGGTAGTCGAGGAGCTCTGGATGAGTGGGAGCGATACCCGTCCGTCCGAAATCGTTGGGCGTCTTGACCAAGCCGCGCCCGAAGTGGTGCTGCCACAGCCGGTTCGCCATCACTCGCGCGGTAAGCGGATTCTCAGGGCTGGCAATCCAGCGAGCCAACGCGAGGCGTCGGCCAGAGGTGTTGTTGGCCGGGATTACCGGAAGCTTCGTGCCGCCGAAAATGGAGGGAATCGAAGGTTCTACCTCGGCTCCCGGCATGCTCACTTCCCCGCGACGAAGGACGTGGGTTGGCTTGATGGGGTCTTCGTTGATGGCCAAGGCGAAGCCAAAGGGTTGACTGGATTCGACCTGCTGGATCTGACTTTCGAGTCGCGCTTTGACGTCGGCGTTCGTCTCTGCCCCTTGTAGGGCACGCAAAGGCTTGAGCTTCGCGTCCCGCTCTGTTTCCCAGGCTTTGACTTCCGCCGGTCGGGCCAGCGGCCGGGTAATCTTACCCGTGCCGCGCCCCCCTCCGCCGGTCTTGTGCAGTCCGTAGGGATTGATGCTCCGGATATAGGCGAGCGTCTGGTAATAGTCCGCCTGGCTGATAGGATCGAACTTATGGTCATGGCAACGGGCGCATCCGAGAGTCAGGCCGAGAAATGCGGCGCTGGTGCTGACCATGATGTCATCGAGTTCATCAAACTCAGCGGCCAGCGTGCTATCCGGCTCGTCGTCCCACACGTGAAGGCGATAAAATCCCGTGGCGACGATTGCGTCTTCGTCGAAATCCGCGTTTAGCTCATCGCCCGCAAGTTGCTCCAGTATGAAGCGGTCGTAAGGTTTGTCCGCGTTGAGGGAGCGAATAATATAGTCCCGGTAACGCCAGGCATGGGGCTTGGCTCCATCGCGTTCGTAGCCATTGGTTTCCGCGTAGCGCACCACATCTAGCCAGTGTCGGGCCCAACGTTCACCATACTCCGGGCGGCCCAACAGGTCGTCGATCACGCGTTCCCAGGCGTCCGGCGATGGGTCGCGCTCAAATCGCCCGACTTCTTCGGGACTCGGGGGAAGGCCCAGAAGATCGAAATAGGCGCGGCGTAGCAGTTCGCGTTTGGGGGCCGGCCGACTAAGTCCCAGTTGTCTTGATTCCAATCGTTTCAGCAGCAAGGCATCGATTTCGTTCGCTTGAGGGCCAGCCTGTTTGCGCTTTGGCAGGGGCAGCGACTTGACCGGCTGAAACGACCACCAGGCACGGTCTTGAGGAGTTAGTTCAAAGGGCTTGCGGCGGAGCTGTGGGCCGGGAGATTCGCCGACGGTTTCCGGAGTCGGCGATTTCTTCTCGTTGCCATATTCCGGCCAGGGAACGCCCAATGAAACCCATTGGCGCAAAGCGGCGATCTGGCCATCGGGCAATTTCGGTTTCTTCGGCGGCATGTTCGTGTCGCCGATATGCCTGACGACCTTGATTAACAGGCTGTCGTCGGCCGCGCCCGGCGAAACAACGGCGCCGCTATCGCCACCCCTCAAAACGAATTCCCGCGAGTCCAGCCGCAAGCCGCCCTTCTGTTTCTCGGGGCCATGACAATCAATGCACTCAGCGACCAATAGCGGCCGCACCTTCTCCTCGAAGAATTGGATATGTGCGGAGGAGATGGGTGAAAAGGTGGTCGTTCCTGGCTCCGCTTGAATACCCACGGCGACAAGAAATGCACCAGTGACGGATGACAACGTCAACGCGGTCTGGCGAGTCAGTCTTATGAATGACTGACTCTGCCGGTCCCGAGGCGGAATGCACCCCTGCCGTTGATGAACGGTCACTTGCGCCATGCGGATTCGATCATTGAACGACTAGGTCCTGATGGAACGTCGAATGGCGCAACGTTGTCAAAGGTGTTCGATTTTCGGTAACTCCCCGCAAATCTCGACCAGCAAGTCGAGTGAGGTTTTGATGTCAGGATCATTCGGAAGATATCCGTGCGCTTCGCGAAGGATCTTCATGGCCCAATCGGTCCGGCCGCAGATATTCAGCGCCACGCGGGTGAGGATCATCCAGCCATCCGGCTGTTCGGGCTCGCATTGGGCAAGTTGGATCCCCAGGCGGAGGGCTTCCTCTGGCAAATTCAGTCCCACGGCGATCTGGACACCCAGGCGCAAAGCGCGGGGCGTGGATTGATCCGGCACCGACAACTGGGAGAATTCACGCTCAGCCTCATCCGGCAAACCCAAGGCCAGCCAGCCTTCAGCGTAGGATAGCTGGAATTCCGCCTCCCGGGTGGGAAGTGCAGGGAGGGGCTGGTGGCAGCGGTGAGGCAACGCGGATTTCAAAAAGCCGGTAAAGATTGGCAAACTCATGTTGGCAACCTTACGCGCACCCCTGGGACAATCGCGGTCCTAGGCTCGCGATCAGGAAGATTTTTGCACCCCAAAACCACCGTTGAAAACTCAAGGGGAAGGAAGAAGCTCCACTTCAATCGCACAGGGCCCCCACGATAGGAAGACGCCTTTGGCAGAGTACCCGTCACTTTGCCTGTTGTCGAAATCGCAAAGGCCTGGCTACCGTGCCTTACTTTCATGGCAGTTGAACTCGACAAGGTGGTTCCTTGGGGGCGCGCTCACGCCGAGTACCATGCCATGTTTGACCTCGCGTCAGCGGATATGTCCAGTGTGCTTGATTGCGGAGGTGGACCTGCCAGCTTTGTTGCGGAGCTGGCCCAACAGGGAATTTCCGCAGTCTCGGTGGATCCCATCTATGTCCACACCGGCTCTGAGATCGAAAGAAGGTTCGAGGAGAATTTTGAGAAGATTATCGGTGAAGCCACTGCCACTCCGAATGACTGGAGTTGGACTTATCATGAAAATCCGGCCGCTCTTGGTTTGGCGAGGCGGGGCGCGCTCAAGGCATTTTTGGCTGATTATCGGGCAGGGCTTCAGGTGGGTCGCTATAGGATCGGAGAATTGCCCTCACTTCCGTTCGAATCGGACAGCTTCGGAATGGCAGTCTGTTCACACTTCCTCTTTTTATATTCGCACCTTCTCCCCGAAGACTTTCACGTCCGAGCTGTTCTGGAACTCTGCCGGGTGGCGCGTGAGGTCCGCTTGTTTCCCTTGCTCACGTTGCGACGCGAGCCATCACCGCATTTGCCTGCGGTAATGGCTGCATTGGTGGCACGTGGGTATTCCGTTGAGCGGGTAACCGTCGGCTATGAACTGCTCCGTGGTGCCAACCAGATGCTGCGGATTTATCGAAAGTAACCGCTTCGAAACTCGGTCAAGGATCCACGACCGCCCGGAAAAATCCGGTCTGGTCGGTGTCTACGTGGAAGATTCCCGCCTCGTTGGTAAGTGTGACGTCCGCCACCGGTGTCCACTGGTGCAGGTCGGAGCTGCGTTCAATCCTCGCGGTCGAGTGCATCAGAGCATTGATTCCCAGGGTGCTGTCGCTGAAGGCATGGACGGTCGGATGCGGATCGAAGCGGGCGAGGTTGGACATGGAGGTCGCGATAGAGCCGCCAATGGCGCGGCCCCGGCTGAGGATATAGAGGTGCCCGCCCGATTGGATATAAGACTCAAACGGCGGGTTGTATGGTCCCCTCGTGGTCGAAAGATCAAGTGTTGGGAGATTGGGCCGCAACAACTGGCTGCCATTATATATAAACCATCCACCATCCCCCACCCAGGTGATGCTGCTCGAACCGGCAAAAAAGGTCAGGCGTTCAGGAGCGCCGCCCGGCCCTTCGCGCCATACCTGGCCCACTCCGGTCGGTCCCACGGCCACCCACAGAAACCATCCGTCCGATACCGCGTAGGGAAAGGTTCCGTCCCCAAAATCACCGACTATGGTTTCCTGGCCGTCTTCGTAGATGGCAACTTTGGCAGGATTGCCCGTCTGGCTGAGTTTGTAGATAATTCGCTCGCCATCGGTCACGGGAAAATCCCGTATGATGCTGGAATTGGTGCTTATAATCACCGGGGTCGTCAACCCGTCCTTCCACTGGTAAATTCCCGCAAGTGGCGCTCCTTTGCCGTAGACCATCAACCCGTTGGCGGCGAGTGAAAAATGGGAAGTTCCAGCCGCGGTGGTGATGCCGTCGGGCAGATGCCTGACGAACATTCCATTCCCATAGGCCCAACCGGCCCAATCTCCTGCCACTGTCAAGGATCCTCCAGGCTGGCTATAGCCGATCACCTCGTTGGTTCCATTATGGGCAAAGTGCACAAATTGGTCGGAGGTGGTGTAAAGGACGCCACCGCCAGCGATCTTGGCCGCAACGAGTTGCGTGGCGGGAATTCGAACTTCTTGGGAGCCATCCAGATGGGTAAGCACCAGGCCTTGGAAATCTTCATTCGTGAGGACACAGAGGGCTTGGCCATCGCGGATATCGGTGATTTCTCCGTAGTACACCCCTGCCGGCTGCCACACGGCGGTCGTGTTCTCGAAAAGCCCGGCCACGTACATGCGCTCCATGGACACGCTTTGTCCGACGTCATCGGTAACCTTTATTTGCGCGAGGAAAAACTGGCCGGAGTAAGTCCAAGGGACATTGATTTCGACCGCTCCCGTATCGTTGGTGATCGTTTGCCCAGCGAGTGAAACCACCAGGTGCGGGACAATCCCGTCGTCGGATGCGGTCACCCGGATTAGGGTATTGGTAGGGGCAACCAGTCCGGAGAAAGGTGGGTCGATGGTCAAGGTGGGCAATTGGTCGACGTTAATGGTTGTCTCATTCGTACCGTGGTTGCCCAGTGCATCGGTCGCAATCACGCGCAGGGTGTGAGTTCCCTTCGAAAGGAGCACTGTATTCAGGGAATTGGTCCAAGCCGGGGTGTAGTAAGGTCCCCCTTGCGCGCCCCCGGGATCTTCGACGTATCCCCGCGTGGAGTACACCAAAGGCGCCGATAACCCTTCGACTTCTGCCGTGGCCGAGGTTATCTCGAAAGATCCGGTGATCCCAAAAGTGACCTGCATCTGGCCGTTTACAAAACCCGGGGCAGGCAGATACTTGTGGAAGAAAAACTGCGCCTGTCCCCAAGCCGCTTGTGAGAGCGACACCAAGAAAACAAAAACCAGCGGGCGGAAAATCTGACGAAGCATCGCGAATCGATGCGCATCCGAAAAGGGCGAGGGGGTTTTCATTGTTGAAATAACTTCAATTATCGTTTCACAACAAATGTGAAAATGCAAGTGTGCGGAGCGATTTATGGCGCTTTTATGACGAAAAGCAGCAATGTTGCCAGTCCCGGGAATTGTGAAAAGGTTACAAACAAAAACGACTTTCTTTATGCTGGCTGAGTCACCTATCGCCGGGATTACTTCGCGCCTCTTCCGTGTGAAGAAATGGAACCCCATTCGATTCGCGTTCCCTACCTTGCTGTATCTCCTTTGCCGAGCCGTCGCTCCCATGATTGCGGATCCGGCACTCGTCCAGGGATGGGATGGTTACCGCACCATCCTTTGGATGGGAGACACCGCCTATCAGCATCCGGAGAAGTTATCCCAGTTCTTCGATTTGGCCCGGGAGATGGGAATCAATGCCATCACGGTCCATCCCGGAGACGACCCCAAAGTCGCGCTTACCAACCGCCTGGGCTTTTACGTGGAGAACGTCGTCAACCGTGGACTCTGCTTAAAATTCAATTCCAACGTCAAGGACTGGAACAGGTTTGTCACTGATTGGGCCAGCGGCGGGCGGCCAGAAACGGCGTTGGTGCGTGATTACAGCCTGGACGATCCGCAATGGTCTCAGTGGGCGGCGCGGGAAGTAGAGCAGACGGTGAAACGCCACGGCGCAGCCAAACCCTTCGCTTACGACCTGCGGGACGAGCTTTCGATCACCTACTCCGCCAATCCCTTCGACTATGACTTCAGCCAGGTTACACTCGCCAGCTTTCGTCAATGGCTGCAGGCCCAGTACCCAAGCCTGACTGCGCTCAACACCGCTTGGGAAACCCGGTTTTCGAGTTGGGAGGAAGTCCGGCCTTTCACCACGGACCGCATCAAAAACCGGATGGCCAGCGGCGACGCTTTGCCCCGGGGGAATCCGGATTGGCAGGCGGTTCAAAAGGTCCGTTTCTCCGCCACCGTTTCGGCGGCGGCGTTGACCGCGTGGAATTTTTCCCCTTGGGCGGATTTTCGAACCTATATGGATCTTTCCCTGGCGCGCGCATTGGGCGGACTCCGGGACGCGGCCCACCGTAGTGATCCCCTCGCCAGCATCGGGATCGAAGGAACCCAGATGGCCCACGCGTTCGGCGGTTATGATCTCTGGCGCCTATCGCAGGTATTGGATTGGGTGGAACCCTATGACATCGGAAATGCGCGGGAGATTTTGGGATCTTTCATGCCCGGCAAGCCTTTTCTTACCACTGTTTTTGAGCAGGACACCCAGCATGCGTCGCGCCGATTGTGGCATCTGCTGTTGGAAGGCGATCGAGGCTGCATTGTGTGGTGGAGCGAGGATCGGGTGAAATGGCGGGACGACAATTTTGTCCCGTCGGATGGCGCAAGAGCTTTGGCACCGGTGCTCAAGGAAATGGCATCACCGCTGGGTAGTCTCTTCCTGCAAGCCGAACCTGAATACGATCCCATCTATATCCTTTACTCCCAACCCAGCATCCAGGCGGATTGGTTGCTTGAGTCGACGGTGGATGGTTCCACCTGGCTGCGGCGATTCTCTAGTTTCGAATCGGAGAATAACCGCCTGGCCAAGGTCCGGGATGGCTGGCTAAAGCTCTTTCAAGACCTGGGTTTTTCACCTCGGTTTGTTTCTGCCGAGCAGTTGGTTCGCCGGGATTTCCCAGCCGGGTCGGCCAAAGCGGTGATTCTACCGCAGTCGTTGGCTTTGTCGGATAAAGAGGTCAAGGCAATCAAAACGCTTCTGGATGCTCCTGGGAGCGCGGGGGCGGCGGTTTTTGCGGATGGCACTCCCGGTTTGTTCGATGAGCACTGCCGTCGCCGGGAATCCTCACCCCTGGCATCCAGCTTTCCGCCGGCACTTTCGGCCGAGGCTTCCCGGGTCGCACGAGGGGGTGCGGAAACCGGCAAGTCCTGGATGGGTGATATGAGCCAGTATCCAACCCGGCGCCTGCACGGGGGTGGGGCGGAATGGGTCACGTGGGTGCGGGACACCTGTCCGGCGTTGACACCAATGGTTTCGGTTTCGGCCGACTCGCATACCCGAATCCGTCGATATCGCCACGGCTCGATGCAACTCCTGGCGTTCGAGCGCAACGTCGACTACCACATGAGCGAGGAATTGAAGCAGGCGGGAGGCAATGAAAGCCTAGAAAGCCCTGTGGGGGTGACAGCTCGTTTGCCCGCCAGCGCCCACGTCTATGATTTGCGCCGCCGCCAGTATCTGGGTCGTTCCAACGAGATTCGTTTCACCCTCGATCCATGGCAGCCATCCCTCTTCGCGGTCACGTCCGGGCAGGGGGAAGTGGAGGCTTTGTTTGCGGAGTGGGCCAAATCGGATTCGAAATAGCCCTGCCGGGAGTCAAGGAAGCGGGATGGCCTGGAAGGCCAGGCCGGATTTTTCTTCAAAGAAACGTTGGATCCATTTCAAGACATTTTTTGTAGCAAAATAAAAAGTTTTATGATGAAAACTTTTTGTTTGCTTAAAATCAGGCTTCATCGGAACACTCACGGCCGTTGTGGGTCGTCAGGCGTTCCGGAATTCCTGGTCCGTCGTCCCGCCGGTCCCGGCAATCAAGATGAACAAATGTCTTTTGGGGCGCCGCTGCTCCGGGTGGAGCGGGCTGGCGGTCACGGTTTTCGCCACGGCGCGAATCTTCGGCGATTCACCGGGCCTGGCACCGGACAAGTCGATGTATTCCCTGTTCAACCCCACGCCGCGTGAGGCCATGCGGGAGTTGAGTGCCGACCGCCCGGACAAGACCGACAGCCCCATGACCGTGGACGCTGGCCATTTCCAAGTGGAGATGGATTTTGCGAGTGTTACCTTCGACCGCGACCGTGACACGGAGACCACGGCTTACGATATTACTCCCGCCCTGATCAAGTTGGGGGTGCTCAACAATGTAGACGCGCAGTTGGTACTGACCCACTACCGATCCGAGCGAGTCCGGGACCGGGTAACGGGCGAAATCACCACCGTGACGGGTTGGGATGATATCACACCCCGCCTCAAATGGAATCTCCTGGGCAATGATGGCGGCTTCTTTTCCCTGGCTTTGCTTCCCTTTGCCAAGATTCCCACTGCGACGCATAACCTCGGGAACGGCGCCATCGAAGGCGGCTTGAAAATTCCCTATGCCCTCGATGTGCCCGGTTGGGACGTGGGACTGCAGTCGGAATATAGCGTGGGACGCAACGATTCCGCCGCGGGTTACCATTGGATCTTCGCCAATTCGGTCAGCGTGGGTCGGCCCATTTTGGGTAAACTATCCTATTTTGTAGAGTTCTACGGGGCGGAGACCACCGAAACCGGACGCCGGTGGGTCGGTACGATTGACACCTGGTTCACCTATCAATGCTCGGAAAACCTCCGGCTCGACCTGGGAGTCTATATAGGGGTGACCGACGCCGCCGAGGATTGGCACCCCTTTGTCGGAATGACCTGGCGCTATTGATCCGATTGCTTCGCGGAATCCGGTATCCCTGAGGGACGTCTTCCAAGGGCTGGATCCCTATTGCTCCTTGATCCGCAAGTGTCGGAAGTGGACCTCCATGGTCTCTTCCTTCTTTCCCACTCCGTGGACCTGGAGCGCGATGAATCCGGCGGGTGTCAATCCATCCTTATAGTCCGCGATCGGCACGTCGTTCAGCCAGGACTTGAGAGAATCGCCCTGGCATTCGATGTGGAACTTGTTCCAGGCACCTTTCTTGAAGGCGGCACGGGCGACGTCGTTCGTCTTAAGATCCTGGAGCCAGCCTCGCCGTCCTTCGTCATACAATCCACCCGTCCAGGCGCGGCCCGAAGGATCAATCTCGAATTGATATCCATGGACCCGTCCCGCCGGGATCTTGATCTTCTTCCCGGCAAATTCCATTTCCTTGGCGGTGTCGAAGCACTCGCTCCGCACCTGGATACCTGAATTCAATTCGTCAGCGACCTTGAATTCCAGTTCGAGGACGAAATTGGTGTAGGCACGGGTCGTGCAAAGAAAAGAATTCGGCGTATTGGGCACGCAAGCGCCGACGATTTCATCGCCCGCGACGGAATACTTGGCGTTTCCGCCACGCTGGGTCCAGCCATTGAGATCTTTGCCGTTGAACAACGGCACCCACTCGGCGTGGGAAGCATCGGCGGCTTGAAGAGACGACAACGAAAAGGCAGCGGCGATGAAACCTGCCCAAGGGGAAAACTTCATCCCCGAAAACTCACCGAGCGGCCGGGCGCGGTCAATTCTGTTCGCTCGGTGGAGCGTCGCAGACCGCAACGGATGGAGACGGGGCCGACCGACATGGCAGGCACGCGCCGCACATACGCCGCACCGTTTTCCGCCTGGCCGCGAATCCCGTGAACCAGCCACTTGCCTATGGAAGCATTCCGCACGGAAAGAACGACGGGGTATTCAGGAAGGAATTCAGTCGAAGAGACGATTTGGTTAAAATTTCTCTGCCGATAATACTGAATATTCTCCTCCCCTTGGGCGTCTGCACCGTTCTCAATCCCTTCATGAAAGCTCTTGCAGCGGTGTTACTTGCTTTGCTGGGTATCGTACGGACCTGGGCCGTGGACGACTACCAACTGGGGCCCGATTCCCAGCCCAAGGACGGAATCCCCCACGGCAAGGTCACTTCCTTCGTTTGGACGAATTCGACAATTTTTCCGGGCACTTTTCGCGAGGGATCGGTTTACGTACCGAGCCAGTATGACGGTTCAAAACCCGCGGCCGTGATGATCTTTCAGGATGGACATGCGTACGACGACGCCAAAGGGAGCCAGCGGGTGCCGATCGTTTTCGACAACCTGATTGCCAGGGGCGAAATGCCAGTGACCATCGCGATCTTTATCAATCCGGGTCACAAGGGCGAGTTCGCCAAGGATAAATGGGCAGGCAGCAATCGGTCCTTCGAATACGACTCCCTGGGCGACCAGTATTCGCGCTTTATTTGCGACGAAATCCTCCCGTATTTCGCCAAGCAGTACAATCTGACCACCGATCCGGAACTGCGTGCCATAGCGGGCATGAGCTCGGGTGCCATCTGCGCCTTCACGGTGGCTTGGGAACGTCCTAACATGTTCCGCAAGGTGCTCTCGCAAATCGGGAGTTTTACCAATATCCGAGGCGGACACGTGTATCCGGCCCTCATTCGAAAGACCGAGCGGAAGCCGATCCGGGTTTTCCTTCAGGATGGCAGTAACGACTTAAACAATCTCCATGGCGACTGGCCGTTGGCCAACCAGGAGATGTCGTCCGCCTTGCGCTTCACGGGCTATGACGTTCGGTTCGAATTCGGCAACGGGGGCCACAACGGAAAACATGGCGGTTCGATTCTTCCGGATTCGCTTCGTTGGTTGTGGCGTCCGGTAATGGCTCCGCCCGCGCCGCAGACCAAGGACAATCTGGGCGGTGACGAAGCCCTTTCCAAGGTGCTGCCCCAAGAGGGTACTTGGGAGCTGGTGGGTGAAGGGTACGGATTTACCGATGCCGCTTGTGGTGATGCTGACGGCAATTTCTATTTCAGCGACTTGCCCAAGGGCGAGGTCTGGCGGGTGCCGGTGAATGGAGTTCCGGCCAAGTGGTTGGAGAATGGCCCGAAGATCAGTGGCCTGAAAGTGGGACCGGATGGCCGCTTTTACGCCGTGACCCAAGCGGGGGAGAAAGACAAACCGAAGGTCGTGGCGATCGATCCCCAAACCAAGGCCATCACCGAAATCGCCAATGACGTGAAGCCCAATGACTTGGTCGTTTCCAAGGTGGGTTGGGTGTACTTCACGGACACGGGAGCGGGCCAGGTGCAGATGGTGCCGATCACTGCCCAAGGTTTTGGACGCCCGCGCCCAGCGGCCGGAGGTATTCGTTCGCCGAATGGCATCGCCCTGTCCCCCAACCAGGACTACCTGGCGGTGTCGGAATACGGTGGCACCAACGTCTGGCACTACTACCTGCGGGAAGACGGAACGCTGATGGGGGGCGAACGGTATATGACCTTGCGAACCGTGGGAGAAAAGCCTGACAGCGCCGGGGATGGCATGACGACCGATTTCGAAGGCCGGTATTACGTTACCTCTCGGGCTGGCATCCAGATGTTCGACCGCGTCGGACGGATGGGCGGAGTCATCGCGCCACCGAATAGCAACGCCTGTGTCAGTGTCGCGTTTGCCGGTCCCAAACGTGAATGGTTGTACGTCTGCAATGGCCAGAAGATCTGGCGTCGTAGAACGCTCACTCACGGAATATAAGAGGCCAAGCGGTGATAATCGGGTCGGTCGCGCTTTGGTCATCGGATTTGCCGCGCATAGGTAGTGGCGCCCTCGCCACCAGGATTCAAATCGAGGGTTCCCTGGCGGAGCTTCAGGTTCCGCCGGGGTTTTTTTTGGTGCGGAGTCGCAAAAAAGTGGGATGTCCCCCTTTAACTTCGAATGCTACCGTTGCGGGCGTGAAGTTGCGTCTGATTTTGTGCGTATCCCTGGCCGCCGCAATGGCGGGATGCGACACCCTGCACGGACCGGGAGTCGAGTACACCGCTCCCAAGGTCAGTGGACAGTTGATTGATGACAAAACCGGCGAGGCCGTCGTTAACGCCCGCGTGGGACGTCGTTCGGAGTTGCTTCGGCCTCCGGTGGGTGTATGGCGAAAGGGGGGCGAAGATCTGGTGCAACAACACGAATTCGTTCGGACCGATGCCCAGGGCCAGTTCGAACTTCCCAGTGAACGGGCCATTCTGTTGTTTCGGTTTGGCGATACCCCGTTGAACTTGGACCTCGCCACCCAGCACCGGAAATATGGCCGGGCGGAAACCAACTTGCCGTATTCTGGCTTGAGGACGAACGTGACGTCTGGCGAATTGGAAGTCGCCCCCGTCGAATGGCGCATTGCGCCACGCTGAAAAAGAGCGAAGGATCGGCGCGGTTCCCACTGGATAGCTGCCGTCATCGTACGATCACGCCATGAAGATTCATCCCAAAGAGTTTCGCGTCCCCCACGGAGAACGGGTCAGCCTGAAGAAGTGGCCCACCCGGGTGAAGCCGGTCTACGGTTCCCAGGAAGAATATGAGGCCCAGCTCCAGGATCATGTGGATCGGTTGAGCGAGCTGCAAACGCTGCTCTACGCCCAGAACCGCTATGCGATTCTCCTGATTTTCCAGGCCATGGACGCCGCGGGAAAAGATGGGGCCATCAAGCACGTCATGTCGGGCATCAATCCGCAGGGCTGCCAGGTCTTCAGTTTCAAACATCCCAGCGCCGAGGAACTCGAGCACGATTTTCTCTGGCGAACCACCCGTTGCCTGCCGGAAAAGGGGCGGATCGGTATATTTAACCGTTCGTATTACGAAGAGGTCCTGATCGTGCGGGTACACCCGGAAATCCTGCGCAGCCAGGGTATCCCTCCGGCGGAGGACGGAGACTCGGACATCTGGGAGCAGCGATTCGAGTCGATCAGCGGGCTGGAACGGCATCTATACCGGAATGGAACACGGATTTTGAAGTTCTTCCTGCACCTTTCCAAGGACGAGCAACGGAAACGTCTCCTCAAACGCATCGATGATCCGGAGAAGAACTGGAAATTCGCCAAGGCGGACATCGAGGAGCGCCAGCACTGGGATGATTATATGGCCGCGTACGAGTCCTGCCTCGGCGCCACCAGCACCAAGCAGGCCCCCTGGTATGTCGTGCCCGCCGACGACAAGGCGAATGCCCGTCTGATCATTTCCCAGATACTCCTGAAAACCATGGAAGATCTCGACATGGCGTATCCCACCTTGAGCCCCGCGCAGGTCAAGGGGTTGCGCTCGGTCCGCAAACAGTTGCTGAAAGACTAGAACCCGTTTCGTCTTCGCTATTGAAGTCGTCACTTTCGCGTGGCTCCATCCGGCGGTGATGCTGTCCTGGCAAGCTCTGGCCGCTCTCGGCGCCGTGGCGGCGGTGGCGGGATTTGTCGACGCCATCGCCGGTGGCGGCGGGCTGCTGACCGTTCCGGCCCTGCTTTGGGCTGGCTTGCCGCCGCAACTCGCGTTGGGAACCAATAAACTTCAGTCGTGCTGTGGAACCGCCTTGGCGGCGTGGAGGTATCGCAAAGCTCGATTGATTGACACGCCCGGTGTCCGTTGGGTGGCAGCGGTGACGTTTGCTGCGGCGATTGCCGGGGCTGCCACGGTCAGCCGACTCAGTTCCGCTGGTCTGCAAAAGATTATTCCCGTGCTTTTGTTGGCCATGGCAGTGTTATTGGCGGTCCGCCGGGATCTTGGGACGCGTCCTGGAGTCGCCCGTTGGTCGCCCCTAATGTTCGGGCTGGTTTTTGGTTCGGCCCTGGGATTTTACGACGGATTTTTCGGGCCTGGAACTGGCACCTTCTGGACGATTGCCGGTATTGGCCTGCTGGGCTTCGACTACCCGCGTGCCACCGCTTATACCAAGGTCATGAATCTCGCCAGCAACCTCGGGGCGCTGCTGATCTTCCTGAAGCTGGGCCAAGTGGATTGGCAGGTGGGCGCGGTGATGGCCGCCGGCCAGATGGCCGGTGCAAGGCTGGGATCCGGAATGGTGATCCGGAACGGCAGCCGGATCGTGCGGCCCGTTTTCTTGGTGGTGGTCATGGCCGTTGCCGTCCGGTTGGCCTGGAAGGCGTATCGTGGTGGCTGACAGATAATCGTACTTCGCCGAAAGAAGTGACAACCGGGAGAATGTGTCACGCGGTCAGATGGTCAATGACAGATTTGATTATAAATGTTTTCGACGAAGGCATAGAGGGATGGAATATCGGAATCGGTCTGTACCGATCATTGTCGATTCCGTTAATGTTGACAATCGTGCTCAAATGGATATGACTGGACTCGATTATCCAGCGTGTGGCG
>DATJII010000090.1:0-35947 GCA_035493435.1 Candidatus Limnocylindria bacterium
GAAGAGATTGGATACGACGAACTGCATCACGGCGAAACTTCCGCCGGCCACCAAAGCCCCGACCCATACCCCAGCCAATGCCTTCCGCCCGCCATAGGCCCAGATGATCCATCCCGGAACGAGCATCGAAAAGAGAGGCAATTCGCGTCCAGCCATCGCCGAGAGCTTGAACTCATCCAAGCCGGTCATCTTCGCGAGCGTGATGATCGGAATGCCTACCGAGCCAAACGCCACGGGGGCAGTATTCGCAATCAACGAAAGGCCAGCGGAATGCAGTGGTGAAAAACCCATCGAGTATAGCATCGCGGCGGTAATAGCCACCGGTGCGCCAAAGCCCGCCGCGCCTTCGATGAATCCACCGAAACAAAAGGCGACCAGGATCAATTGCATGCGCGGATCGGGCAGCACTCGCGTGAGTCCCTGCTTCAGCGCCTCGAACGATCCAGAGCGCAGCGTCATCGAATGCAGGAACATCACGTTGAGCACAATCCAACCGATGGGGAACAACCCGAAAGCCGCGCCATATACGGCCGATGCGCCCGCCGTCAGCCAAGGCATGCCAAATCCCAAAATGGCCACCGCCAGTGCGGCCCCCAATCCCAGCAGGGCAGCCACCCACGCTCGCACCTGACCGAAGGCGAGCATCCCCATGAGAATGACAATCGGCAGGGCCGCCACAATCGTCGAAAGGACGGCGTTGGAAAACGGATCATAGTTTTGCGGCCAAGGCATGATGTGATGGAAGAGCCGCCAAGCGTCGCGGGAGGCCATCCTGTAGAGCAAGTCTGGAAATGGGGTTGGAACGGGTGGAGAGCGCGTTTTCGCGATGGGCGGAATGCGATTTTGGTCGCAGGTATTCCACCCCACATCCGCCCTTCGGGCACCTTCTCCTCCAAAAACGGGGGAAGGAAGGCGCGATGGGCCGAGGCCCGTCGTGCTACATCACGAAACAACGTTCATACGTTCATATGTTCATCCCGCCGCATGAACATATGAACGTATGAACGTTACCAGGCCTATGTGGCACTCTGCCTCCTGGGAGCGCCTGACGGGCATGATTCCGCGTTTGGCGGCTTGTGATTCCGCCGGGGCTCGCCTAAAACGGACCCATGAACCGCCGTCAATTTCTCCAAGGGAGTGCTGCTGCCTTGGCCCTTTCTTCCCTGCCCTCTTACGCCGCCGATTTCGGCGACATGAAAAAGCGCGTCGGACTCATCGGCACCGGTTGGTACGGCAAGGCGGACCTTTTCCGCCTTATCCAAGTGGCGCCAGTCGAGGTGGTTTCCTTGTGCGATGTCGACAAAACCATGTTGTCCAACGCCGCGGACATGGTGGCCACGCGCCAGCTCTCCAAGAAGCGTCCCCGCACATACGGTGACTACCGGGAAATGCTCAAGGAGAAGGACCTCGACATGGTGCTCATCGGCACACCCGACCACTGGCACGCGTTGAACATGATCGAGGCGGTCAAATCCGGGGTCGACGTTTACTGCCAAAAGCCCATCAGCGTCGATGTCATTGAAGGCCAGGCGATGCTGGCCGCCGCGCGAAAATACAATCGCGTCGTCCAGATCGGCACCCAACGCCGCAGTACGCCCCATTTGATCGAAGCCCGCAATGACATCATCAAGTCGGGCAAACTCGGCGAGATCGCTTATGTGGAGATCTGCTGTTACTGGCACATGCGCGCCAACGGCAATCCCCCTGATTCCGCCCCCCCAGAGAATCTCGACTACGAAATGTGGACCGGGCCAGCACCGAAACGCCCCTATAACCAGTGGGTGCATCCCCGCGGCTGGCGCGCCTTCATGGAGTACGGCAATGGCATCGTCGGCGACATGTGCGTCCACATGCTCGACATGACCCGATGGATGATGGACCTCGACTGGCCCAAGACGATCTATTCCACCGGTGGCATCTACGTGGACAAGGCCAGCAAGGCCAACATCAGCGACACCCAATCTGCCACGTTTGATTTCGGCAAAACCAAGGTCGTCTGGACCCACCGCATGTGGGGTGAGGCGCCGGACCCAAAGTACCCCTGGAGCGCCACCTTCTACGGCGACAAGGGAACCCTCAAGGCGAGTGTTTACGGATATGATTATACACCGCAGGGTGGTGGCGGAAAACCCATCCACCGCGACGTCACCTATGAATTGGAGCAGTACCCCGAGGACAAGACCGAAAAGGATCTCGAAACCCATTGCGCCCCGGCCATCCGCGGCCACATGAAGAACCTGCTGGAAAACATCGCCAGCCGGGGCCGCCCCGTGGCGGACATCGAGCAAGGCTATATCTCGTCCACCTCCTGCATCCTGGCGAACCTCTCGATGCAACTCGGCCGCAGCCTGACGTGGGACCCCGTCGCGGGCCACATTGTGGGCGACTCAGAAGCGAACAAACTGCTCAAGCGCCCGTACCGGTCTCCGTGGGTGCATCCCGATCCCAAGCATGTGTAACGGCTCCACTACCTATAAATCACCACCAGATACACGATTACCTCGTCCTTGCCGGAGTTGATGATCGCGTGGGGGACGTCGGCACGGTAGCTGGCGGAGTCACCCTCACCCAGCATTTCGGTGTCGTCGCCGGATTCGATCCGCACGCTGCCGCGTGTGACGGTCACGAACTCGCGGGTGCCATCGAAGTGCGGGGAGCTCTTTAGTGCTCCTCCTACCTGGAGTTGGACTTCGTAGAATTCGACGTCTTTTTCCAGGTTGAGCGGTGACAGGGTCCGAATACGGCAGTTCTTGTCGGATCGATAATGGAACGCGTGGTCGTCACCGCGAATCACCCGAATGGCGGAACTGGCGCCTGGCATCTCCAAGAGATCGGCCAAGCTCAGGCTGAACGCCTGGGCAATCCGCATCGTCACTGCCAAGGTGGGATTCGCCTGTTCCCGCTCAATTTCGCTGAGCATCGAGCGGCTGACCCCACTGGCACTGGCCAGCTCTTCCAGCGACCATCCGCGCGCGGCGCGAAGATGCTTCACCCTCCCGCCAAAGTGGCGGTTGATCGCGTCGGCCTGATTGACTGCCGGGGCAGAAACCGAAGCCTCCGTTTTTCGGGTTTTCTTAGTGGCGGGCATGATGGTGGTCGAAATTCGAACGGAGACGCATCGTTTCGTCCAGTGGAAGCTTAAGAAGAAGGAAGCGCCAGCAGGAAGTGCCACCATGGGTTAAGGAAGCTGGCGCTGCCCGGCGGCCGAACTTACGCTTTGGGTCGAGGGTGAATCCCGAATGGCCTGTCCACGGCTCATGACTAACACTGTGCATTCGCGCGGCCAGCCTGGCTTCGCAAGTCGATGGCTAGCCCTGCTCGCCCTCTGCGTGGGCTTGGCCTGTCGACCTCAACCTCCAGCCCAGACTCTCAAGGTCCAACTGGGTTGGATTCCCGACGCCCATCACGCTGGCTTTTATGTGGCGCTGGAGAAGGGGTTCTACCAAAACCATGGTCTGGCGGTGACACTCGTGCCAGGCGGGCCGGAAGTCGATCCGGTCAAGGTGGTGGCTTCGCAGACCGCCGATATTGGGCAGGCAGGCGGCATTGAGCAGGTAATCCAAGCTCGGACGCATGGTTTTCCCATTTTGGCTTTTGCCACGATTCATCGGGACACGCCGCACGCACTCATTTCCCTGGAACGAAATCCCATACGCAATGAGAAGGATCTCCCTGGAAAACGGATTGCCGTCGCCTATGGCGATGCCGCCGAGGTGTTATTCAAAGCTTACCTGCGAAAGGCCCACGTCGATCCTGCGTCGATCACGATGGTGCCCTTTCGCTTTGACCTCTCGCAATTGACCAATGGCGAAGTGGACGCCGTGACGGGTTTCAAGACGGACCAACCGGCGTCGCTGCGAGTCCTGGGCTTCCCGGCCGTCGTGCTCTCCTACTCCTCGCAGGGAATCCGCTCCTATGGTTATACGCTTTTCACCACCGAGGCCTTTCGTGGCACAAACGAAACGGTGATCCAGGCGTTCAACTCGGCTTCACGAGAGGGATTTGCCTATACCTTCGCCCATCCACAGGAAGCGATCGCCATCCTCAAGAAGTGGACCAAAGCCGGTTTCAACGAGAAATCCGAGAGGCGAAAACTGGAACTCATCTCCACCTTGATGGTGGATACCGACGGAATCCTTAACGATTGGAACCTGGACACCGAGCGAGTGCAAGGCGTGGAGGAATTCCTCCGGGGTGAAGGACAGCTTAAGCAGGCGCCGGAGATCGACACGATCTTTCGAAATCTCCCGCGGTAGCCACGGGCGGGCTCGGAAAATGCACGAATCTATTTCAAAGGCATTCCGCGCAGATAATGGTCGAACCAATCGGCAAACTGGACCAGGTCCCGATCCATACCCGCCCATCCGTGGTCCATACCTTCCTTGCGGACGACTTTGCAGGTGGCTCCCACTTCAGTCGTTTTCTTGAGGAAGATCTCAGCCTGGTAAATGGGCACCAGTTTGTCGGCGTCGCCGTGCAAGATCAGGGTGGGAGCCATGGACGCGGTTACGAAATTCAGGGGTGAGATCTCGTGACCCAGCTTTTTGCGGCTCTCGGCGTCATCGGAACGCGGTCCGAAGGCGGCCTTGAATTGGGTGCCGACTTTGCCAATACCGACTTGCACGTCACCGGGTTCGCCCCAGTTCTCGAAATCGGTTGGCGGAAAGAAACACGCCACGGCGCCCACGGCGCTGCTCTCGCGATCCACTGGATCCTTCGCAGCGGGATCACCCGCTTTGCCCTGCGTGCCCAGGACCAAAGATAATTGTCCTCCGGCACTACTGCCGATGACACCGAGTTTATTGGGAACCACACCATATTCGGCGGAGTGGAAATGCACCCAGCGCGAGGCGCGATGGACGTCTTCCTGGATTTCGGGAATGGTGAACTTGGGTTGCGACCCGTGCACCACGGCAAACACCGTGTAGCCGCGCTCCAATAGTTCCTTCAGGAACCCGGGATTGATCGCCTCATGGCTGGAGAAGAATCCACCGCTGATGATAGCCAGGACGCCGAAGCCATTGGTGTGTTCCGGACGCAATACGTCGAGTGTCAAGGCCGTGCCAAATTTCCGCCCGTAGATGACCTCCGTCCGGGACCCGGGTTCGGCGGCGCGAGCAGAAAAACCACCCGCCACACAGACGCAAAGCAGGAGTAGTGACACGAACTTTTTCATGAATCAGGAAAGTAAAACACCGTCGGACGGACAAGGCAAACCCAGTGAATCAGGCTTCAGTAAACAATCCTCGTCTCGCAATCGCCTGGCCGGTCAGAAACTATCACGTTTTGGCATGAAACCGTTACTTTCCCTCTTAGCGTGCATCGCCGTCTCTTCCGAGGCCCTGGCCCGGGAACTGCCGGTGGTCGTCGTGACCCAGGACGATACGAAGATCACGCGCTCCTGTAGAATCTCGATCCCGCCTGGCACCATCCTAGCTGACCGGAACACCAACGGGGTCCTGCAAATCGAGGCGAACAATATCACGATCGAATTCGCGCCCGATACCGAATTGCGAGGGGCAAATCGCGATACGCCCTGGAATGAACTTGCCGGAATAGGCATTAGCATCAACGGGCATCGCGGGGTCACCCTGCTTAGCGCAAAGGTTCATGGGTTTAAGAACGGTGTGGTGGCAATCAACGCCTCCGGTTTGGAAATTGACGGGGGTGATTTCTCGGACAATTACCGCCAACGATTGCGATCAACGCCAGCCCTCTCGGACGACGCCGATTGGATGTTCCCGCACCATAATGACGAGACGAAGTGGCGCGACGAATATGGCGGCGCACTCTGCGTTGAGTCCTCGGACAAGATCGAGATTCACGGCGTAACGATTCGCCGGGGGCAAAACGGCATCCTGCTGGATCGGGTCAACCGGGCGAAGATCTACGACAACGACTGTTCATTTCTTTCGGGGTGGGGCCTGGCGCTTTGGCGGAGCTCAGACAATATCATCAGCCGCAACGCGCTGGATTTTTGCGTCCGGGGCCACGTCGAAGGCGTCTATAATCGCGGCAACGATTCGGCTGGCATCCTCTGCTTCGAACAGAGCAGCAGGAATACTTTCATCGAAAACTCCGTGACCCATGGGGGCGACGGTTTCTTCGGATTCGCCGGGCAGGAAGCCATCGGCGAACACTGGATGAACGCGGAGCGCGCCCGCCTGCGCACCCAGACCGGCAAGGAAGATGTCGACGACCTCATTAAAGTCCCTGCCGACGAGGTCAAGCGATTGAGCCCCTTGGGCTGCAATGACAACCTGCTCATCGGCAACGATTTTTCCTACGCCTCCGCCCATGGCATCGAGATGACCTTTTCGAAGCGCAACCAGTATATCAATAACCGGGTGGTGGAGAATGCCATCTGCGGTTTTTGGGGCGGTTACTCTTCGGCGTCGGTGATCGCCGGGAACAATTTTGAGGGCAACGGAGGCATGGCCTACGGGCTGGAACGGGGCGGGATCAACATGGAGCACGCGGCGAACAACCTCATCATCGACAACCAGTTCATCAACAATCGGTGCGCCCTGCATTTCTGGTGGAATCCCAGCCCGCTCCTGAAGTTCCCAGGCATCGTGGGCACTCCCACGGATGTCGCCGGCAATATCATCTGGGGCAACCATTTTACGATCACGGACAGCCAGCCATTCGGCGCCCTCCCTCCGGGACCGGGCTTGTATATATTGCAATTGCGCGGCGGAAAGACGGGGCATGTGCACCACAACTTATATGCGGGCAACACCCTCAACCTGAATGAACCCCACGCCCAGGAACTGGCCGTGGAACCGGGTGCGGAACCGTTCAGGTCCGGCACTGAACCCAAGTGGCGGATGCCAAAGGCCAAAGCCATCGGAAGCCACCACCCGGTGGGAGCCCGGCCATCGCTGCGGGGACGGAAACAAATCCTAATGGACGAGTGGGGCCCGTGGGACCATGAGAGCCCGCTGTTCCGCCCCGGCGTGACGGACGCCTTGGGCGAGACGACTTGGGATCTATACGGGGTGTCCGATCCCGTCACTGCCGAAGTATTGTCGGGCAACGTCACCCTTCGGCAGGAACGCCTCCAGCCACCGCCCGAAGGACCAGTCCGCCTCCGCCTCACGGCGCCTGCCGGAGTGACCGAATACCGGATCAAAATGGCCTCCCCCGGCTTTTCCCGGGTGATCGACGGCACCTCGTTGGTTATACCCTGGGACGTCGTCTTCTTTCCGTCCAGCGCCGATCCCCTGGAAAGCCTCGAGCGCTGGCGTTCTTCGGCGATGCTGCCAGAAGCAGTTCACCTGAAGCTCAACGATCTCGACTTCCCTTTTGGGATGGGCGGCCCCCGCAACCTGAAATTATCCGACGAACTTACCCGGCGGGGACCGGGCCGGGATCATTTCGGAATGATGGCGCACACGAAGTTTCCCCTTCCCGTCGGTCGCTGGCGGCTGGTTTCAATGAGTGACGATGGCGTCCGGGTCCGGGTCAACGGCCAGACAGTCATCGAGAATTGGAACATCCATGGCGGGACGGAAAACGAGGCCTACTTTGAGCAAAAGACCCCTGCCGCCGTCGATTTCGCCATCGAATACTTCGAACGCGATGGCGCGGCGATGTTCCGGTTCGGTATTGAGCGGGCCAAGTAAATCTATTTAGTCATCGCCGGGCGCGGGCGGGGCTTGTGGAAGGCAAAGATGTCGGTCTGATGGCGGGAGCCAGACCTGGCGCGGTGCGGTTCGCCATTGCCGTGGATGGGATTATCCATCCGGTCGGAAGGTTGTCCGGTTTTGATTTCGTCCACGAGATCACCCACCGTTTGCAGGATGCGCGAGGGCTGGTAGACATAATCCCCGACCAGCTCGATCTGGGTCGAGCCGCTGAGGACGAGATAACTATGCATGCCGGCTTCGAAAGCACCGCGGATATCGGTTTCCATGGTGTCCCCGATCATGATCACCTGTTCCGGCGTCGTCAGGGCCACGCTGGCCAGGCGCTTGCGGGCCTGGTGGAACATATATCCGTTGGGCTTGCCGAGGTAATAGGCGCGGCGGCCGGTGCTGGCCTCCAGGTAGGCGGCAGTGGCACCCGCGCCCGGGCGGGTTTTTTCCGCCGATACCGGACACCAATTGTCGGGATTCGTGGCGAGCAGCCGGGCGCCGCGCTCGATGCATTCGTGGGCCTTGGTCAGGCGCTCCATGGTGGTCGAGCCCTCGCCGACGATCACGTAGCTGGGATGAATCGAGTCGCTGGCGATCTTTCGCTCATGCAAGGCGGAGAGCAGTCCACCTTCCCCGATCACGAACACGGTGCAGCCGGGATCGTTTTCGACCAGAAAATCGGCGGTGTTCATCGCCGAGGTGTAAAAGTTGCGGGGAGATATCCCCAGTATGCCCAAGTGCTTGAGCCGCACGGCCAAGTCTTCGGGTGTGGGAGCGGAATTGTTGGTCAGGAAAAGAAATGGCACACCCGTCGCAACGAGTGCTTGAACGAAATCTGCCGCACCTGGAATCAGTTGATTCTCGCGGTAGATAACACCATCCATATCAATGAGATAGCCCGTTTTCATAGTAACTGTGGGGGTTTACGGTTTTTCTTCGCGGTCAAACGCTGGAGAAATCCACCGTGGGGAGGTTGCCGGGTTCTGGCGACCGATAGCTTAGCACCCTGCGTGCCGCGTTCAAGCGACAGGCCTGTTTCAACTGGGTTACCTTGGCGAAGAGTCTTTGAGACTCCATTTAAATTACTTATAGTGAATTACTTGCGCCTCCAGCGTCGCTTCCCCTAGTTGGGTTCAGGCGACTAACGGTATTCGGCTATCCCGTGACACATTGGCGAGATTTGCCACGGTTGGCTCCGATTGACAGTATTACGGAAGCCATTTCGCGCCTTGTTGAGGGAGCCGCCTCAGTCCACCCGCACAGCCGAAACGATCTCTTTGGCGTGAAAGGTGCACCGATCAATCCTCAGAAGGAGTTCGGGGTCCCGTTCCGGATTCATGGGAATCTTGTCTTCCGCCAGCCGAAGCACTCCCGAAAGCTCAATGCCACTGGCCAAGTTCACCCGGCACGGATGCCCCAGAGGAAGTCCGTTTTCCCGGGCCAGATGCGTCAGGCGTTGGCGGCGCTCCTGCACCCAGGCCTCATAACTGTCTGCCGAGGAGGGGGTATCGAAATCGAACTGCTGTTGCATAAGCCACCTGCGTCTTTAAGTTGAATCCGGTGGAGGGGAACCCAAGCCACCGCCGCGAGGGTGGCGAAAATGAACGTGAAGTGCCAAGCTCAGGAATAGGTCAAATGGAACCGGTAAGACTTTCATGCCCCTGCCAATCGAACCGATGGGCCTCCAACCCACGGTTGACAGTGGCCAAAATCAGGTCAGCAATGGCCCTTTATGAAGGATTCCCGGATTCCGATGAATACCGTAGGTACTGGAACGGGAAGCCATGCTGACCTTTCGTGAGCCATGAACGACCCTCGTGGTCCGGAATCGGCTGTCGACGGAAGGCGCATCGAGTTTGGGCCAGTCACTAAATGCAGTCTCAGCAATATCCAGACGCAATCGCCGCAGGACAAATCCGAAGTGAGGCAGCCACACCCACTCAGGTTACCCTTTCAAGCACAGGACCGCGCA
This sequence comes from Candidatus Limnocylindria bacterium, assembly GCA_035493435.1. Lineage (GTDB taxonomy): Bacteria > Verrucomicrobiota > Verrucomicrobiia > Limisphaerales > UBA9464 > DATJII01. Next base: position 9,613 of record DATJII010000090.1, read on the forward strand.
TAAGTGCCTTCGATTCACCGTCCGTCGATGCCGACCGCGCGCTGGAAGCATTGCGCGTGGCCGAGGAGCGCTATCGTTCCATTTTCGAGAACACCGCGGAGGGAATCTTCCAGAGCACCCCGGAGGGGCGTTACGTCACGTTGAATCCCGCGTTCGCCCGGATCCATGGGTACGACTCCCCGGCGGAGATGATGGAAAAATGCCAGGACATTGCCCGCGACGTTTACGTGGATCCCGGCAGCCGCGCGGTCTTCAAGGAACTCATGGCGAAGCACGGCGAGGTATCCGGCTTTGAACACTTGAGCCGCCGAAAAGACGGCGGAACACGTTGGATCTCGCTCAGTGCCCGCGCCGTTCACGATCCTGAAGGCCGCATCGTTTTTTACGAAGGCAGCATCGCCGATATCACGGAAAGGAAACGTCATGAAGAGCGCACGGACATTCTGACCGAGATGGGGAGGAAGCTGAATTCGGCCAAGTCCGCCGAGGAGGCCGCTGAGGTGATTGTCACCGCCGCCCGGCGTATGGTGGGCTGGGATGCCGCTTCCCTGGATATGTATTCGTCCGAACTCGACCAGATCCAGGCCATGCTGAACATCGACACCGTGGATGGAAAGCGGGTCGCCTGCGCCCCGGTGAACCACAACGCGCCGCCTTCCGCGATAGCCCGTAGGGTGATTGATTCCGGAGCCATCATGGAGCTGCGCGAACCTCCCTATAAGCACGGCTCCGAGGCCATCCCTTTTGGCGACACCTCGCGCCCTTCTGCTTCCCTGCTGTTCGTCCCAGTGCGTGACGGCGCGCGGACCATCGCAATCCTGTCCATCCAGAGTTACCAACCCAAGGCTTATACCGCCGAGGATTTGAAGACGCTGGAAAGCCTGGCCGAATCGTGCGGAGGGGCGCTCAACCGTATCCGGGCTGAAAGCGCACTCCGGGCCAGTGAGGAGCGATACCAACTCGCGGTCGCGGGCTCGACCGCCGCACTGTGGGACTGGGATATCTCCACCAATGAAGTTTATTATGCGCCACGATTCAAGGAACTCCTCGGCTATCCGGACAGCGAGTTTCCGCCGCATTTCAGTTCGTTTTACAACGTGCTTCATCACGATGACCGGGATTTGGTGAAGCAGGCGCTGGATGACCATCTCGTCCGTCACCTACCCTACGACGTGGAATACCGCCTGCGAGCCCGGAGCGGCCACTACCGCTGGATCAATGCACGCGGACAGGCACTTTGGGACGCGGAGGGAAAGCCGTACCGCATGGCCGGCTCAATACTCGACATCACCGAGGGAAAAGCGGCCACGGCCTCGCTGAAAGCCAGCGAAGAACGTTTCCAACTACTCTCGAAAGCAACCAACGACGCGATATGGGATTGGGATATTACCGCGGATCGCCTGTGGTGGAACGAGGGCTTTGAATCGCTCTTCGGTTACAAGCGGGATGAAATCGATACGACCCTTGCCTTCTGGGAGCAGTTGGTCCATCCCGTGGATGCTGAACGCGTCCACCGTCTGTTTCACGCCTCATTGTCCGGCGGGCGGCAGGTGTGGACGGATGAATACCGCTTCCGCCGTCAGGATGGCACCTACGCCTATGTCCTTGACCGCGGCTACGTCATTCGGGACGCCGAAGGAAAGCCTATCAGGATGATTGGTGGGATCACTGACTTGACCGCCCGCCAGGAGGCAGAGGAGGAACGGAACAAGAACATCCTGCTCTACCGATTTCTCTTCGACAGGAATCCATTGGCCATGTGGATCTATGACCTGGAAACGTTGCGATTCCTGGAAGTCAACGAGTCGGCGATCGACCAGTACGGATATAGCCGCACGGAGTTCCTGAGCATGAATGTGAGAAACATTCGTCCACCGGAGGACGTCCCGGTGCTGGAGGAAACCGTGCGAAATCTTCGCCAGTCTCCCAACACGGGCATTCGCCGGCATTTGCGTAAGGATGGGACACTGATCGATGTCGAAATCGTCTCCCAGTCAATCTCGTTTTCCGGTCGCGAAGCCCGGCTCGTCCTGGCCAACAACATTACGGAACGTAAAAAGGCTCAGGAAAGGATCGCCCAGCAAGCGGCCCTGATTGACGAGGCGCAGGACGCCATTGTGCTCAAGGATCTGGAGGGTCGGATCCTCTTTTGGAACCGTTCAGCCGAGCGCATTCTAGGATGGACCAGGGAAGAGGCCGTTGGCCAACGAACCCAGGATCTATTGGGCGATTCGGACGATAGTTTTCAGGCCAGGCTGAAGACGTTGCAAGAGAAAGGGACCTGGGCTGGGGAAACCATCCGGAGAACCAAATCCGGTCAGCGAGTAACCATGGAATCGCGTTGGACTCTGGTACGCGACGAACAAGGCCAGGCGCGGTCCATACTTGGCATCAATACGGACATTACTGAACGCAAACGGCTGGAATCCCAATTCCTACGAGCGCAACGGATGGAGAGCATTGGAACGTTGGCCGGGGGCATCGCCCACGACCTTAATAACGTGTTGGCGCCCATCCTGATGTCGATCGACTTGCTCAAGCTCAACGCCAACAGCCAGGAGACACTCGACACCCTGGAGATGATAGAAACCAGCGCCCAACGTGGAGCGGGCATGGTGAGGCAAGTATTATCATTTGCCCGCGGCCTGGACGGCCAGCGCGTACCCGTGCCGGTGAAACACCTGCTAAAGGACATGGAAAAGCTGGTGGTCGACACGTTCCCAAAATCCATCCGATTCAAGAATGCCATCGCCGCCGACATCTGGACCTTGATTGGCGATCCCACCCAGCTTCACCAAGTGTTGTTGAACCTCTGCGTCAACGCCCGGGATGCCATGCCCAATGGCGGGGACCTCACCATCAAGGCGCAAAATTGCGTCCTTGAGGAGAATTTTCCCGCCCTGATGGCCAAGGTGAAGCCAGGACGGTATGTCTCGATCAGTGTCAGTGACACCGGTTGCGGAATACGGCCCGCGGTGATCGACCGCATTTTCGAACCCTTTTTTACCACCAAGGATATTGGCAAAGGGACCGGGCTGGGCCTGGCCACCGTCCTCGCCATCGTCAAGAGTCACGGCGGATATATCAATGTGTCCAGCGAACCCAATCGCGGGAGTGCCTTTCATATTTATCTGCCGGCGGACGCTGAAAATCGGCGACCCGCCGACGCGGCCAACCTGGAGGAACTTCGCCGCGGAAAAGGCCAATTGATCCTGGTGGTGGATGACGAGGTTGCCATTCGCAGCGTCACCCAACAAACACTCCAGGCATTCGGGTATTCCACCCTGCTGGCGTCCAACGGATCGGAAGCCGTGGCGCTCTATCTCCAAAACCAGGGACGCATCGCCGCCGTCATGACCGACATGATGATGCCGGTCATGGATGGCCCGGCCACCATTGCCGCTCTGAGGCGCCTGGATCCGGCGGTGAAGATCATTGGCACGAGCGGAATGCACTCCAACGGTGGCGTCACCAAGGCCATTGCCGCCGGCATCAAGCACTTCCTGCCAAAGCCTTTCACCGCCGACACCCTGTTGCAGGTGCTTTATAAATTATTGAATGAGTAGCGGATGGTCAAACCCAGGGCACACTCCTGGTCACCGGTCCTGAAGCGTCGGGGGATTCTTCCCAGGAACCTGGTAAAAACACGTCCGACGGAATCCGCGGGGGCTTTTTTCGCCGTACCCCTCGACAACCAGTTTTAACAGCCCCGGCTTCTTCCACGCCACAGCTTTGAAATAAACGTGATGATTTTGAAGAAGCCCCGACGGCGCCAGTTCCTTTTCAATGGCACTCCTCACATCTACCCATTGACCGTTGGAAGGATTGTAAACGAAGCAGGTAGAAGAATCGCTCCCGGTGAAATCGGTGATGGCCAGCCACTGCGCATCCTTGGACCAGATGGCCTCCACCTGCCGCGGATAGGTCCGAACCAGCCTTTCCTTACCCGACATCGTGTTGAGTAAAAATAATGCGTGATTGTCATTCGATCCATCATGACTCCAACCCACGTCATCGTCCCGGTTGAGCAACACATAATGACCATCAGGAGATTGAAGCCGCGAAGTCGGCCCTGGAAAACGGGCCGGCCCCGCCTCCGCCACGAGCGAACCCGCAATTATGGTCACAACAACTATCCTTCGCGCCCACGTTCCGTTACGGTTTTGTGCCTTGCCTGCCACCCCATGACAGTATGCCCGTCGTTGGGGAAATCCACCAAGAATCCCACCCGCTACTTCCGGAACTGGCTTTTCGCTTCGAGCCAATGGATCAATCGCCCTCTGCCTCGGGCACGGCGGCCATCATCCCCGCAGCGGGGTTCCTCGGCACCAAGACGACGACGGGTGCGATGCGGACCGCACCCATCGTCCGACTGAAGGCAGTGGACGGGGAAATAGGCTCGCGCGGAGGCGCGGAGACGCCGAGGAAAAGAAATTTTTCACTTCAAAATACATGAAATACACATTGGATCTATTCGAGGAATTCGGGTTCCGCAGTTTCGTGTCCTTGGTGTTTTTCGTGGTTCCGTCTCCCCTCTCCGTGTGAGCTCGCCCCCCACCCGCCTAAAACCGCGCCGTCAGGGTTACCCGGGCGGAAATAGGTTCCACGGGGTGGGTGTGGAAATCATCCACGCCCCCGGCGGTCTCGCCGGGCAGCGCGGATGTATAATAATAGTCGATGTCGGCATCGTGGCGATCCAGGAGATTGAACACGTCCACTGAGAGGGACCAAGTCTGGTTGAAACGATAACCCGCCTGGGCATTGAGCAAAACCGTGGCACCACTGCGCATCGAATTGTCCTCCACCAGCGAGCGGGGCCCGAAATACCTCATCCGCACACTGCCAAAAACACCCCGGACTGGATTGGGATCGTGGAAGCTGATGCCGCCGGTCAAAACCGACTCAACGCTGCCGGGGATATATCGCCCGGTAAACGTATGGGTGGCAAAGCCGGCATCGATGATCGTCTCCCGGAAGCGCGATCTCGATATGCTATAATCGGCATCCAGGGTCACCCATTGGGTCGGTGTATAGTAATTGGAGAATTCCACCCCCACCCGGCGGCTGGGAGGATTCACACCGGTGTCACCCGCGTCACCCGAAAATACCAATTCCGAATCGATGTCCAGCCACCAAAGCGCCAACGAGCTCTGCAGATGGGGAATGGCCACCGTGCGAACGCCGATTTCCGCGCCGTAGGTCCTGGCCAGGGGATCCACGGGATCAAGACGGGTCGTGGGATCCTTCGGATCGACTTGCGTGACCGTCCCTCGTCCGTCGTTGCTGTGAAAGCCAAGTCCGCCACTCAGGTATAATTCGGTGGATTTCCAGGGACCGAAGGCCAGTGTTCCTTTCGGGCTGACCAGAACCGAGTCGCGGGACCCGGAATTGTCGGGCAGCAGGTCCTCGACATCGAAATGGTAAATATCGGCCCGGACGCCCAGCGTGCTCCGCATCCATTCGGCCCACTTCGTTTTCTGTTCGGCATACGGGGATACACTAATCTGCCCCACCGTATCGAGCCTCGTGGTATCGAGGTAACCGCGATTTTCCGTGTGGTCGAGCCCGTTTTCGATATAATCGCCCCGTACCTGCAAGCCCACCGTGCTCTCATTGGCGAGGTCGAACAAATCGTAGGTCCAGGTATGATGCGCCTTCAGGCCGCCGATGCCCCGTTTGTCGTGCTGGGCAAACTGGTCGCCGTGGATGGGATCGTCCAGAAGACAGGTAAAGTTCGAATACAGCTTGAGATCATAGAAGATGCCGTACACTTCCACCTCGGTGTGACCTGCGTCCGTATCCTTTTCCCAGATGGCACTCAAGCTCGCCCGGTGGGTGCTGCCACCGTCAGAAGGATCAATCGCGCCAAAGCGTCCGCCAGGCAGCGTGGCGATGGCGCGCTGGGCAATCTGGTCAGTGGAATCCCAGCCCGCGGCATAAGCCATCCCCGTTACAGCAAAACGAGTTCCATCCTTCCCCTGACTATAGCGGACTATGCCATTGACCTTTTTGAAGTCTTCTCCATTAGCCCATGGACCGTCGTTGTGTCCGAACTCGGCGGCGTAGAGAACGTCGCCCGGCCCGACTCTGGAAGAATTGGCGAAAAGCCCGCGATAGTAGCCGAAGGAACCCCCTTCGAATTGTGCGAGGCCCCGGGCCAGCGAATCGACATAACTAATATCCGCCGCCCCGGCCGAGCCGAAATCGCCCACGTCGGCAAAGTAAGGCCCCTTCCGGTAGTGAATCGTCTGCACCAATTCGGGGATGACGAAGTTGAGGTCACTATATCCCTGCCCATGGGCGTGGGTGGGCATATTGACTGGCATTCCCTCGACGCTCGTCGCGAAGTCGGTGCCGTGGTCCAGGTTGAAGCCCCGGGAAAAATACTGGTTCGCCTTACCGTCGCCGCTGTGCTGGGTCACAATCACCCCGGGAATGGTTTCCAGGAGCTCACCAGGTCGTTGCAGAGGGCGATACTCCAGATGATCCTGCCCCACATAGCCTTCACTCGCGGCGTCGGCGACATTCAGGAGGGAATCGGCACGGCCAGTTACGACGACTTTTTCAACCGTCTCGGGTTCGTGGGCTAACAGTAGAGTAGGAGCCAGCAAGCCAGCCAGGCTCGCCGTCATTATCAAGGGCTTCCGCGCGTTCATGTGCCAAATCCGGTCGTTACGTGCGGACCGGTGACGCGATACGAGGTACCGCGGGCAGCAAAAAGCCACTCGCAGAAGACAGCTACGGAAAGTTCTTTTCCGCCATCGCTATCCCGGGTGGCAGGACGTTTTCTTACTGTTTTCATCGGCGCTTGCAAGCTTCAAACCCATCCATCGACTGGTAGTGAAACGCCAGCCGATCGGTGGCGGATGCAACTGGACTTGGTGGCATTAGGTCGGCCCAAACCCGATGATCTGCAAGAGTCGCTGGCGATGCCGTTTCGCATCCAAAGCGCCTTTGCGCTCGCCTCCACCACTTTGCCCTTCCATTCTTTCTCCATGCTTCCCGTCCGAAATCCCAAGACCTGGCTGGCTATCCTGCTGGTCTCCAGGGCCCTTTTTCTCGGCCAGGCGGCCCCTGCGACGGCCGGAGCCGATTTTGCCCCCGACAGGCTTACGGCCATCAAGACCCACATGGGCGAGTTCGTAGACCACCAGGAGTTGTCCGGTGCGGTGACGCTGGTGGCACGTCACGGCAAGGTTGCCGACCTGTCGGTGGTGGGAATGGCGGACTTGGCCCAAAAAATTCCCTTGGCTACCGACTCCCTCTTCTGGATTGCGTCGATGACCAAACCCATCACCGGGGTAGCCATCATGATGTTGGTCGACGAGGGTCGGGTGAACATCGAGGAGCCGGTGGAAAAGTACCTGCCGGAATTCAAAAACCAGTGGCTGCTGCGTGAGCAAACGCCCGATCGGCGGGCACTGGTAAAGCCCGCCCGCCCGATCACCGTCAAAGATCTCCTGACCCATACCGCCGGACTGGGTGGTGATGTCCCACTTCCCCGTCCACACGTAACCCTGGCGGAATTGGTGGCCGCCTATGCGCATGAACCCCTGCAATTCGAACCGGGAAGCAAATGGTCCTATAGCAATCCGGGCATCAACACCCTGGGGAGGATCGTGGAAGTGGTGTCGGGCAAGCCTTACGCGGAGTTCCTCCGCGTACGAATCTTTGCGCCATTGGGAATGAAGAACACCACCTTCTGGCCGGACAAGGCCAAGCAAAAGCGTCTTGCCAAGTCCTACAAAGCAGAGGGAGGTCACCTTGAAGAAGTGAGCGTCTACTTCGTCCAAGGCGAGCTGTCCGATCAAGCCCGCCCTGCCCTGCCCGCAGGCGGCCTGTTTTCGACAGCTAATGACATGTTTCAATTCTATCAACTCATGCTCGATCGCGGCGTGCGCCAAGGACGTCGCCTGCTGTCGGAAAAATCCGTGGCGGAGATGACCCACACCCAAACCGGAGACATCAAGACAGGATTTGTGGACGGCATGAGTTGGGGACTGGGCTTTCAAGTCGTGAAAACACCCCAAGGAGTCACCCGTATGCTCTCGCCGGGCACCTTTGGACATGGCGGAGCCTATGCCACCCAAAGCTGGGCCGATCCCCAACGAGACCTGGTGTTGATTCTCATGATCCAGCGCACCGGACTACCCAACGGCGACGCCAGCCCGATGCGCGAGACTTTTCAACGGGATGCGATCAATGCTTTAGCCATTCCCTGACGTACCGCCATCATGTCCCATAAAACTGAGTCATCGCTTCAGCGACCAACGGCGAGCCGCTTGATCCCTGGGCTTCGCCCGATCGCGTTCTTATGTTACCTGCTTCACGCCTGCCTGGGACTGAGTGCCGCGACCAGCGTAGATGCCTGGCTGTCCCCGACTAACTTGATGGCTTGGTGCATCGTGCCCTTCGATTCGCGGCATCGCGCACCGGAAGAACGCGCCGCCATGTTGGAAAAACTGGGCTTCAGCCATTTTGCCTATGACTGGCGCGCCGAGCACGTGCCGACCTTCGATGCGGAGGTTGCCGCCCTGCAAAAACACCACGTGCAACTCGACGCCTGGTGGTTTCCCGCCGATTTGAACGCCGAAGCGAAAGCCATCCTGGCCTGCATCGAGAAACAACGGCTGCACCCGACGCTATGGGTGATGTTGGTGGACCCGGCCCCCGAAGGGGACCAAGCGGCAAAGGTGGCGGCGGGAGCAAAGGCATTGACCCCGGTGGTCCGCGAAGCGGCGCGACTGGGATGCAAGGTGGGCCTCTATAATCACGGCGGCTGGTTTGGCGAGCCGGAAAACCAATTGGCCATCATGGCGGCCTTGCAAGCCACCAACGTGGGGCTTGTCTATAATTTTCACCATGGCCACGGCCAACTGGATCGCCTGCCCGCGCTATTGGAACGGATGCGTCCGCATCTTCTCTGTGTCAACCTCAATGGAATGATCCGCAACGGCGATCAGATGGGTAAAAAGATCATTCCTTTTGGTGACGGTGACGATGACCTCAAACTCCTGCGGCTCGTTCGGGACAGTGGTTATCGCGGCCCCCTAGGTATCCTTGGCCACACGGAGGAAGATGCGGAAGTGAAGCTGATGAAGGACCTAGCCGGCTTTAAGCGCGTTTCCGCACAATTGCTTTCAGAAAAAGGTCGTTCTGCAGGTACCCCAAAAACAACGGGAGTCGAACCCGGTACCCAATCTGAAGCCGATTGGTCGGACAATCGTTGGCAGCAAACCCAAGTCGGCCCCATGCTCGCCTGCAACCTAAAGCTGCCTGATGGGGTCATCGCCAAAGGACTGGCGGTCAATCTGGATGGCCGAGCAGGGGTGGCCTACGACACCGCCACATTGGCCTTTCGTTCGGCTTGGACGGGCTCCTTTGTTTCCTTCGATTCCCGGCGTTTTGGCTTAATCGCTCCCCCACAGCCTCAAGGAGAGGTGCAGTGGTTATTTCCTGCCATGGAAGGCTGGCCCGGTCACAAGCATCGTCTCAATGGAATCCATCTGAATGGCAACCAGCTCATTCTGGACTACGAGGTTGAGGACTGCCGGGTTTTGGAATCGCCGCAGATCTCTGGCCCATCGCCGAAGATCTTTTTGCGCCATTTGGAGATCGATCCAGCCACCAAAGATCTCCGCTTCGTCGCCGGCATTTTACCGTCCCGTGGAAACGGGAAACCTCTGCAAATCACGCCTAGCCCCGCGGGCACCACGATCTCCAGTCTGGTTGACGGACGGAGGAAGTCCATCTTCGTAAGTACGCCAGCCGTGGTGTCACCAGAATCCACCAATGGTATTATTCTTTGTTCGATTCCATCAGGGAGGACAACCCGACGCATCACTGTCGCATTCCAATCGGGAACGGAGGCGGAATTGGCGGGATTTCCCGGACCGACACCCGCTCGCCTCACCGAAGTCCTGGGACAAAACCTTGCCGAAGCGAAACCGCGATGGGGACAAGATATTGTCACCGAAGGGAAGCTGGGCACGGAAAAGTCTTTCATGGCGGTGGACACCCTCACCATGCCCTACGAAAATCCGTGGCATAGTCTGCTTTTCGCAGCGGGAATCGATTTCGACGCCTCGGGTGCTGCTTATGTCGCCACCATCCACGGCGACGTCTGGCGGGTCACGGGCATTGACAAAGACTTGCGCCATCTTCGTTGGCACCGTTACGCCACGGGACTCTTCCAACCACTGGGGCTTAAAGTCCAAGACAACATGGTTTATGTCTTGGGCCGCGATCGAATCACCCGTCTCCACGACTCAAACCATGATGGGGAAGCCGACTACTATGAGAGCTTTTGCGATCTCATCGACACCTCCACCAGCGGGCATGATTACGTAACCAGTCTGGAAAAGGACCAGGCCGGAAACTTCTATTTCGTGGATCCGCGAGGCGTGCATCGAGTTTCTCCGGATGGCAAGCGGATGGATACCTTGGCCACAGGGTTCAGAAACCCCAACGGCATGGGCGTCAATCCGGCCGGCACCGTCATCACAGTCGCGCCCCAGCAGGGAGAGTGGACACCGTCCTCCGTCATTGTCGAGGTTCGGACCAACGGGTATTACGGCTTTGGGGGCCCCAAGGCAACGACCGAGCGGCCACTGGGTTTCGATTTGCCCTTATGTTATATACCCCATGGCGTCGACAATTCCAGTGGCAGCCAGGTGTGGATACCGCCCGGCCATTGGGGACCTTTGGGAGGATTGCCTGTCCACCTGCTCTGGGGACGTTGCACCGCCATGCTGCTGTTGCGCGATGTTTCCCAAGCCCTTCCCCAAGGAGCGGTGGTTCCCCTGCCCGTTCATTTCCTGAGCGGCCCGAATCGCGGGATCTTTCATACGGAAGACGACTGTCTCTATATCGCAGGAAGCACGGGCTGGCAGACCAGCGCGGTGAAGGACGGCTGCTTCCAGCGGATTCGCCTGACAGGGCGTCCCATGAATATACCCGTGGCGTGGAAAGTTCACGAGGATGGCATGGAAGTCAGCTTTTCATCCCCGTTGGACAAGAAGACCGCGAGCGACCCTGGCAGCTTCGGACTAAAACAATGGAACTACCGCTACCAGGCCGAATACGGCTCCAAGGATTGGTCCGTTCTGCATCCTGATAAAACTGGGCGGGATGAAGTTCCCGTAGCTTCTTCCTCGCTGCTTGACGATAACAAAACCGTTCGCCTGCACGCCCCGGTTCAGCCCGTGATGCAGCTTGAGGTATCGTATAATCTCGATACCGCCACGGGTGAGCAATCCAAGGATTTCATGTGGCTGACGCTGAACGCCCTTCCGCCCGCCCGATGAGGTTATCGTCGACGACAACCTCGCGTCACGTGGCGAGCCGCAGCAACCAACGGAAAACATTCATGACCTCCACTCCCCAAGCGGTCAGTTCCACGGCTACGCTGGAATGGTGAGTCAGGCAACCCAATGCCAGCAGCAGGAAAACCAGATTCGCCAGAACAGTCAGGGTGATGGAGAAGAAGTGACCTTCGGCCACAAAATCCGGCTGCTGGATCCTGAGAATGTACAGCGTCAGGGTCACGTGAAACATGTAGGTGAGGCCGAAGCCGAAGGCCACCCAGAAGCTTGGAAGCGGCAGACCCATCGGCCCCTCGAGAAGCCAGACCCCGAAACACCAAAGGAGGGTGTACAGAGGAATAAAGTAGGGAGCCAGGGTGATGAAGAAATTGGTCCGTGGCAGCACCACTTTCCCCCCCGTGCTGGAAATCTTGATCGAACGGGGCATGGAACGACAGAGAATCCCCGCTAAGGCATGAGTCAGCTCGTGCCCTGCCACATACACCCACATGGGCTTCGGCAGGCGCCAGAAACAAAATAACCAACTTATTGCTCCGCAAACAGCCCCAACCCACGCGGCAGGGTCTCGCTGCAAGAGACCGGCGGTCTTGAACAGGGCCAAGCCAGCGGCAACAACAAACGGCAGCAGCAGCAGGGCGATTAACCACCGCAGGACCCGACGGAGGAATGAGCGTGGTTTGGGTTTCAAAATGAAAAAGGCCTGTTCCTTTAGGAAACAGGCCTAATTCGTGAAAACTATCCGTCACCCATTAGGGGCGATTCGGATCGACGCCACCGTAGGGATCCTGAGAAACGAGCACCACGTTCGTGGTGGTCACAACCTCATGATGTTCGGTCACGACAGGGTTACCGCTCACGACGTTAGTCGTGTAGTTGGTAACGATGATGTCGAAAGTAGCACCGGTTTGAGTAACCGAACCGCCGCCGAAGGTTGCCAATCCGCCGACCGGAGTCGGGCGAGCGCCGACAGCCACCGAAGCGGCACCGACGGTCACCGGAGTGGAGTGCAACTGAGCGAGAGCAACCGCGCGGTTGATCGCCAAGGATTCGGAAGGAACGCGGGAGCGGGCGATTCCAGCGATCGTCACGAGCTTGCCGGGGTTCGCCTCGGCAGCGGCTTCAACGATGGTGGATGCGCTTTTCGGAGCAACTTCGAGAGCGGCAGCGATAACCGACTCGGTAGCCTCAGGAACGCGGGTCAAAACCACAACGATGACCTTCTTGAGGGCGGTCGGCTGATTGGCAGCGACCGACTTGACGACCTCGACGGCCGTTGCTTCTTTGTTCCACTTCTCAGCCTGCGTAATCAGCTTGGCTGCAGTGGCGGGAGCCTCGACAACCTTCACCGACGCCATCTTTTGGGAGATCGCATCGACGTCAGCTTTGGTGAGGGCGAAAACAGAGCTGGATACCAGACAGGTCGCCGTAGCCAGCACGACCAGTTTTTTCGAGAGCAAGTTCATAGTTACAGGGTTCCGATAATCTTCACGAGTCAACCAACTTCCCCCGTTGTGCTAAAAACCGACCGGAAAGTCAATGCGAAAATTCGGAAAACCCACTGCGCGAGGGTTAAGCGAGGATTCTCGCATCAGTTTTCTGGCTCAGTTCGCGTCGCTTTCGTCCCAGGGGGCGATAAAAACGACCGCCTCTCCACCAAACCTCCACTTCCTGGCTCCCTTTTAACCGGAAATGGTGCGCGATAGAGGGCTCGAACCTCTGACCCCCACCGTGTCAAGGTGATGCTCTACCACTGAGCTAACCGCGCATTCAGCAAGAGGCGGGAGATAGTAACCATGAAGCTTCTGGGATCAAGCGATTTTCGGATTTTTGATTCTTTCCCGCAAAAACGAGCCTCTTCGCCAACGAACGGCCACGTTTCCCCACTTTCCATCGCCAAGAGTTTGCCCTTTCGATCTTCCGCGACTCACTGCCGGGTACAATCCCCCCAGCACCCTGGTCAGGTGCCCCTTGCCCCGGAAACCTGTTGCTCCACCTGCTGGATCCAACCTGGCGGATGGAATCACGATCTTGGCAGAGGACTATCATGCCCATTTAGCCCATCATGAGATTTGGTTGCGCCGTTGACGTTCATGCACGGAGTAACCTTATTTTGCATTTTCATCGACCGTCGAATGACGCTCGGCTGGAGACTCCAATAAAAGTTGCGATCCTGCCCGCCAAAAATCAGGAAATTATCTTGTTGGTACTAATATCCGGTCGCCCTGTCCACACCCCAGGAACCGCACTCACTCCCACGACGAGCCCGAAGGCAATTAACCGGGCATCTTTCCTGGAAAGCCAATGATTTGCCACTCCTTCCCCTTTTCCGGCACGTACGGTTCGCACCGGCAGAAATCGCGGTGAGCCAATACCTGCGAAGGGTTCATCCATCGTTTTGAAAGCAAAACATGCTGATTTAACATGGCTCCTTGGAGATGCTCCGGACCGACAACGCTGGGTGAAATTCCCCAGTCCATGCCAAGGCCAAGATATGGCTTATTTGCGATTACAAATTTGTTGCAGAAATTAGCAAATCGCCCTTGTCCCGAATTGATTCTGTGCTTATATGGGGCTTCGATGAAAACTGACGCACTAAAACAGTTTGTCTCGCTGCGGGAGGCACTGCAGGCAGAGAAAAGTGAGCTTGAAAGCCGACTGGCCGAGATCGACCAGGCATTAGGATCGTTCTCACCGGCCGCCGCTCCCGAGCCGCGGACTCCCCGCCCATACCGCCGCCGCGTAATCGCAGCCGCCCCCACCAGTGGAGGCCGCCGAGGGAACCCTTCGTCATTGAAGCAGATGGTTCTCGATGCCACCAAAGCCAAGCCGCTGACCCGCCAGGAAATTCTGGATTCGGTGCTGGCGGCTGGTTACAAATTCGTCGCCAAGGATCCTCTCAATTCGTTGAGTACGCTCCTTTATACGGCGAAAGAGATCAAAAACTTCGGTGGCAAATTCGGCCCCGGCTGACACGCCTCTTTTACCCAAACCATCACCAGCCCGCCTACGGCGGGCTTTTTTGTCCTTTTCAGGACGCCTGCGGCACGCGAAGTTCCGGGCGGCGGGCTCCGGGTATCATGGCTGTTTACCCGGCTACCTCAATGATCGACGCCTGCCTGAAAGTTTGGATTTGTCGCTATGCTCGCACGCAGAGTCATTCCTTGTCTCGATGTCCATGACGGTAAGGTCACCCGAGGGGTGCAATTCGGACGCGCCGAAGCTGGGGAATTGCGCAACGTGGGCGATCCCGTCGAGTTTGCCGTGCGATACAATGAGCAAGGAGCCGATGAAATGGTTTTCTTTGACATTACAGCCAGTGCGCACGGACGGGCTTCCATGATCCACACCATCGAACGCGCTGCCGATCAGTGCTTTATGCCCCTTACCGTGGGAGGAGGAATTCGCAGCGTGGAGGATATGGGCCAAATGTTGCGCGCCGGGGCCGACAAGGTCTCGATCAACTCCAGCGCGGTGGCGAATCCTGAATTGATTCGATCCGGAGCGGAGAAATATGGAAGCCAGTGCATCGTCGTATCGATCGACTGCAAACGAACCGCTCCTGACCGCTGGGAGGTCTTCGTGGCGGGCGGGCGCAAACCGACCGGGTTGGGGGCGCTCGAATGGGCGCAACAGGCGGTCGCCCTAGGCGCGGGCGAGATTGTCCTGAACAGCATTGATGCGGACGGCACCAAACAGGGCTTCGACATCGCGATCACGCGCAGAGTGTCCGAAAGCATTGGAGTCCCCGTCGTCGCCAGCGGTGGAGCGGGAAATCTCGAGCATATGGCCGAAGTCCTCCTTGAAGGACGGGCTGACGCGGTGCTGGCGGCCAGCATTTTCCATTTTGGAATGTTTACCGTGGCGGACGCCAAACGATTCTTGTCCAGCAAAGGTCTCCCGATACGGCCTGCTTGACGCCTTCCTAGCCTGCCACCCATTTAGGGACCGGCATTCGTCCCGTGTCGAGGGATGCCGGTCCGCAATCTCCCAATGGAAACGAATTCACGACTCTACTGGCTGCCGATCGTCATGCTCTTTGGCAGCAATGTTTTCATGACTTTTGCGTGGTACGGCCACCTTAAGCACCGCGACGTTGCCCTGTGGAAAGCAATAGCCGTTAGTTGGCTGATTGCGTTTCTGGAGTACCTGATCATGGTCCCCGCCAATCGCTGGGGCAGCCAAGTGTACTCGCCTTACCAACTGAAGATCATCCAAGAGGTCATCACCCTAGTTGTTTTCATTGGGTTCGCGTTTTTTTACTTCAACGTCCGGCCCCAGTGGAATCACGTGGCGGCATTTGCCTGCATCCTCGCAGCGGTTGCATTTACATTTCTCCCCGGGGGCAAGCCGTGACTATGATCGCTTCCAAGGACTGAGCATGCCCTTTTACGAAAAACTGAAATTCAACGCGGATGGATTGATTCCCGCCATCGTGCAAGATGTCACCGATGGACGGGTCTTGATGATGGCCTGGATGAACAAAGCTTCGCTCGAGAAAACCCTCGAAACGCATCGCACGTGGTTCTGGAGCCGATCGCGGCAAAAGTTTTGGATGAAAGGCGAGAGCAGCGGCCACGTTCAAGTTGTCAAATCCGTGTCCTTCGATTGCGACGGCGACACTTTATTGATCCAAGTGGAACAAACGGGGGCGGCCTGCCACGAAGGGTTTCGGTCCTGTTTTTTCCGCACGGTGGAGGAAGCGGGCGGCTCATGGAAAACCACTGAGGAACGCATCGACGATCCCTCCTGACGTACGGGCCAACTTTCCCAGTGGAACTTCAATTGGATCAATTTGTTACGCTGGGATCCTGGACGTGGCTGAAGTTTGGCGCGCTGGTGATCGCCGGGCGAGCCTTGGATCTCGGCTCAACCTACGCTGGGACCCCCAATCTTTTGTTGGAAGGCAGCCCACTGGCCCGCCGCATGGGATGGCGGCTGGGAATTCCACTAAACCTGGCGGCCGGGCTACTTTCGGGTTGCTGGCCTTTGCTCGCGATCGGTTTGGCCACCATGAGCGCCTTCGTGGCCGCCCGTAACCTCCAGAACGCCTGGATCATGCGCAGCATGGGAGAACGGGAATACCGCACGTGGATGACGCGACGCCTGATGGATTCGCCACGGTGGAGCCCTTTTGCCTGTTATTTCGGCGAGGCGGCTTTGTCGGGGATCGTGGCACTGTCTTTGATCGTTTTCGCCGAATATCGGTTGGTGCCGTGCGGCATTGGCATTGGCCTCCTGCTCTACGCCTTGACCATCGCCTTTTTCACCGGGGTGGAATTATTGCGAAGCCGGTAGCCTCCAAGAGGATCCTCCCCCAGAACGCGGCACGCAAGGGGATGGCACGCTCACGAGGTTTGTATTGCTGGGCGAAAATCGCTAGATTCCGCCCACGTTGAGCAATGTCACCCAGAAAATAGGAACCGAACAGACCGTGTCCGCGCGACTTTTGCCTGAATTGCTGGCTCCGGCGGGCGATTGGGAATGTGTGCGGGCGGCGGTGGAAAATGGCGCCGACGCCATCTACTTCGGCCTCGACCGATTCAATGCCCGGATGCGGGCCCATAACTTCACCGAAGCGGACCTTCCCGGTGTGATGGAGTTCCTTCACCACCGCGGGGTTCGGGGTTACGTGACATTCAACACCCTGGTGTTCACGGAGGAACTGCCCGCCGCTGAATCCTATATCCGTTCCATCATCGCGGCGGGGGTGGATGCCGCGATTGTGCAGGACGTTGGAATCTGCCGCCTCATCCGCCAAATATCTCCTGATTTCCCGATTCATGCTTCAACGCAGATGACGGTGACGAGTCCTGAAGGCGTAGCCTTCGCGCAGAAATTAGGCTGTAACCTGGTCGTGTTGGCGCGGGAGAATTCCATCAAGGATATTAGTGCCATCCAACAGCAGCTTACCGGACCGGCGTCCCTGCCCTTGGAAGTGTTTGTCCATGGGGCACTCTGCGTGGCCTATTCCGGGCAATGCCTGACCAGCGAAGCTCTCGGAGGCCGCAGCGCCAATCGAGGCGAATGCGCCCAGGCCTGCCGGATGCCTTACGAACTCCTGGCCGATGGGCGCACCGTCGAGCTGGGGCAGCGACGTTACTTGCTAAGCCCCCAAGACCTCGCGGGCTTGGAGGTGCTTCCGGAACTCGCCCGGGCGGGGGTTCGTTCGCTCAAGATCGAAGGCCGCCTGAAGGCTCCTGAATATGTCGCCGCCGTGACCCGCATCTATCGCCAGGCGCTGGACCGCTTGGGTGTGGAACTCGGACTCGCCCGATTCACGCAGTCCAGTTCAGTCACTCTGCCCAATACCGAAACGGCTGTGGCCGCAACAGGGTTTCACGTGGAACCGAAGGAGCGCTACGAGTTGGAGATGGCATTCTCCCGTGGGCTGTCCACCGGTTGGTTCAAGGGTATTAACAACCAGGAACTGGTCCACGCCCGCTTTGGCAAGAAGCGCGGGGTATTGTTGGGTGATATTGACGGTGTCCAGGGCCAGGCCTTGCTGGTCAAGCTCCAGGCGCCGCTGAAGCCCGGAGACGGCGTGGTCATCGATGGCGGTATTGGAGACGACAACGAACAAGGCGGTCGCGTCTATTCCGTCCATTCCAAGGGAGCCCTCACCCAAATTTGCTTCCGGCCCGGCCAAATCCAGCCCCGCCTCATCAAGCGTGGCGACAAAGTCTGGAAGACTGACGATCCGGAGTTCAATAAACAGGTCCGCCAGACCTTCGAGGGTCAGGAACTCCGGAGTCTCCGCCCGATTAACTTCGAAGTTCACGGAGTGCTTGGGAGCCCACTCACGCTCATAGCCCGGGACGAACAAGGACGGATTTCCAAAGCCTCGTCCAAAGTGGCGCTAGTGGCAGCCGAACGCCATCCATTGAATGAGGAAAGCCTGCGTTCCCAGCTTGGCCGGCTCGGCAACACCCCTTTCGCGCTCTCGCGAATCGATTTGCATCTGGAGGGCCAGTTGATGCTGCCGATGAGCGAGCTCAACCGGCTGCGGCGGGACGTCGTTGCCGAATTGGAACGCTTGCGGCGGCAGCCGATCCGCTGGCAGCTGATCCCGCGGCGGTTAGACCTGACGCCCACGGTATCAACCGTCAATACCTCCGCCGTCACGGCCGAAAAGCCATCGACACCGGAACTGATCGTGCTCGTACGTTCACTGGCCCAACTGGACGCTGCAATCGCGGCTGGTATAAGGTCAGTCTATTGCGATTTCGAAGACCCAAAGAAGTACCGGGACGCCGTGTCGAAATTCCGCGAGACAGCGGGTGGCCAAGGAGAGATCTGGGTGGCACCGCCTCGCGTGTTCAAACCGGGGGAGGAATGGATTCTCAAGATTGTCCGCTCGTCCGAGGCGACCGGATACCTGGTCCGGAATTATAATCATTTGGCGTATTTTGCGGATTGCCGCCGACGCGGCGATTTCTCGCTCAACGTGGCCAACCCCCTGGCGGCGCGATATTTCGTCGAGGACTGTGGGTTGGAACGCGTAACGGCGAGCTATGATCTCAATGCCGAGCAATTGGAAGCCCTGCTCCGGGCCGGCCCAAAAAACCGCATTGAAATCACGCTGCACCAGCACATGCCCATGTTTCACATGGAGCACTGCGTGTTCTGCGCCTTTCTTTCGAGCGGCACGGATTATACCAACTGCGGGCGTCCTTGCGAAAAGGTGGAAGTCCGGCTGCGCGACCGGGTCGGCATGGAACACGCACTCAAGGCGGATTCCGGCTGCCGGAATACCGTATTCCATGCCCGGGCGCAAACTGGCGCGGAATTTCTGGACCGTTTCCGGGCGGCGGGCCTGCCGGCCCTCCGGATCGAATTCGTCAACGAAACCGCCGCAGAAGTCACCCATGCCGTTGACCGCTACCGCGCGCTCCTGCGTGGCGAGATTGCCGGAGGTGACCTATGGCGGGAACTGCGCGTGCAGAACCAATTGGGCGTCACGCGCGGCCAGCTTGAACACGTCGAAGTTCGAAAAGTCTTTCCGCGAAACTCACCGGCCCGAGCCGTATGATTTGATAAGCCCCTGCGCTTCCTGGTCCCCGGCAGCGGCAGCAGCGCCCAGTTTCTGGATTACCTGGTCCAGCAAGTCCCGAATGGCAGCGTGTTGCTCGGGAGTCAAATCTTGACGAGTCCGCACCGCCGAAAGAAGGGCCAAGGCCTTCGGGCTTTGCCCGGCCGCCAAAGCGGCTGACGCGTCGGTGACCACCGCACGCACTTCCGCCGGCGCGGTCTTGAAAAGATCGACAACCTGCGTTTCTGTCGGGGGCGCGAAGTCCTGCGCCCCCTTTTTTCCGCAGCCCGCAACCACCAGAACCGCCGCCAGCAGCCCCAACCCGCTCCATTTGATAATCATATATAACCGTATCTGGATCAGCGGGGCTGTTCGACCGGCAGTTCACCGGTGTACCAGCGGTAGTCGCACCCCTTGTTGAAACCCTGCCAGCGGATGCTGGAGATGTTGCCCATGACCCAGAGTGTCTGGCAGCGCTGGCGATGGCGGAAGACCTCCCATTGGAAGGGATAATTATTATAGTAGCGCGGGCTGATGGCCCCCGTCCCCATCCACTCGCCAAGAATGGTCTTCATGCCGGGCCACTGGCCCGCCGCATCGCCGTCGGAGCCTTCAAACTTCTGTTCGACGGCGTCCTGGCAGAACACGGTGCTCGTCGGATAAACGATATCAGACAATTTTGTGTGCGCCTTGCCGTTGGCGATGCCCACCAGTGAACTATTAATACCCAAAGAAGAATTCAACCAGAACTCATGACCGTATTTCGGCCGTCCCACATCCAGCCACTCGTCGACTATCTTCGCGCCCGGGCAACGAAACGCCCCTCGACCGCCAATGCCACCGAAATAATTGGCGTAGGCAACGCCCCAATAAGCCATGCTGTCGTTCTGGGTCAATGGGACCTTCGAGGTCGGATTGGAAAACCACTGGCCATCATTGGGAATTTCAGGAGCCGTACGTGGCCCGATGGAGTGAAACGAACCTCCAAAATCATCCGCGTACATCGTCACACCCAGATAGATCTGGTGCAGGTTGGAGGCGCACCGTGCCATCTGCCCCATGGACTTGGCCCGGCTCAGGGCTGGGAGGAGCATGCCTGCAAGAATGGCGATGATGGCAATGACCACCAGCAATTCAATAAGAGTAAAGGCAGCCCGACGTCCGAATCTGGAACCGTTTGTTTGTTGTTTGGCGTTTTTCACTTTCGATCCTTTCGCTTCCGATCTCCAAGGCAATTCGCCCGTTGAGATCGTGCCAAGCACGCGGCCCACTGGCAACAACTCGATTTCGCAGCAGAGCGTTTGACGCGCTCGTCACTTGGGCGCCTTTAATTCGCCATCGGGGGCGGCATCACCAAGACATCATGTCCGGCCGCCTTTCTGGAACCCACGATCGCCGCATATGTGAACGCCTTGGCCAGTGAAACCGATGACGAAAGGTTTTCGCCGCGAGCCAAATACGCCGCCAACGCGGCGGAAAACGTGCAGCCAGTGCCGTGCGTCTTGATTCCTTTGATTCGGGGAGCCTCCAATAACCTCTCCCCGGAACCGTCACGGAAAACATCGAAAACGGCCCTTCCCTCAACTAGATGCCCGCCTTTGGCGACGACTGCGCAGCCGTATCGTTGGAAAAGTTCGAGCGCTGCCCGGCGCAAATCATCCAGTGTTTGAATGGAAAAACCGACAAGATACGCAGCCTCATCCCGGTTGGGAGTAATGACCTGGGCTATGGGAAACAGCGATTTTTCCATTGTACGCACAGCGGTCTGGCTCAACAACTCTCGACCGGAAGTCGACACTATCACCGGATCAATAACCAGCGGCACCGACTTGCGTCCCCTCAAGGCTGTTTCCACTGCCTTCACCACGCCGGAATTTCCCAGCATGCCCGTCTTGACGACAGCGGGAGGCAGCTCTTCCCACACCGCTTCCAACTGAGCCGCCACCATGCGGCCCGGCACGGCGTGGATGGCCGCGACACGGGCCGGATTCTGTGCCGTAATGGCAGTGATGACGGAAGTCCCATGAACACCCAGCGCGGCAAAGACCTTGAGGTCGGCCTGGATCCCGGCGCCGCCACCGCTATCGGAGCCGGCAATGGTCAACGCAATCGGCATTGAAGAACGCACAAAAACAGCTACGCCAGCAACTGGTCAACAACCTCTCCGTGGACATCGGTCAACCGGAAGTCACGCCCCTGGAAACGATAGGTCAGCTTGGTATGATCGAACCCCAGGGAGTGCAACAACGTGGCGTGCAAATCATGGACATGAACTTTGTCGCGCGCAGGATTGAATCCGAAATCGTCGGACTCGCCGTAGGTCAACCCCGGCTTCATCCCGCCGCCCGCCGCCCACATGGTGAAACAGTTCGGATGATGATCGCGGCCATCGTCGCCTCCCTGGACCATCGGCGTTCGCCCGAATTCACCACCCCATATGACCAGGGTGTCGTCCAGTAGTCCCCTCGCCTTCAGATCCTTGATCAGAGCCGCACAAGCGCGATCCGTATGCTGGCAATTCCGCTTGAGATCCCCCACGAGGTTCCCGTGTTGATCCCAAGCCTCATGAAAGATCTGCACGAAGCGCACACCCCGCTCCACCAATCGTCGAGCCAGCAGGCAGGCCCCGGCAAAATCGGTTTTCCCCGGCTCCGCTCCGTACATTGCCAGGGTCTCCTTTGATTCCTTCGTAAGATCCATCAGGTCCGGTGCGCTGGATTGCATCCTATAGGCCATCTCGAAGGAATTGACCCGGGTGGCAATCTCGGGATCGCCGACAATTCCCAGCCGCTCTTCATTCAAGGCCCGGATGGCATCGAGAGAATCGCGTTGGATCACCTTGTCAACACCCTTGGGATTCGAGAGATAGAGGACTGGATCGCCGCCACTGCGGAACAGGACGCCATTATAGATGGACGGGAGGAAACCGTTTCCCCAATTTGATGCGCCACCGCTGCTGCCCTTGGCACCGGTGCTGAATACTACGTAGGAAGGCAGATCGCTGGTTTCACAGCCCAACCCGTAAGTCGTCCAGGCCCCAAAGCTGGGCCGGCCGAACTGCTGCGAACCCGTGTTCATGAAGATCTGCGCCGGGGCATGATTGAAGGCGTCCGTGTTCATGGACTTGATGATCGTCAGATCATCGGCGACACCAGCCAGATGAGGCAGTAGTTCCGAAAGTTCCGCCCCCGATTTACCGTGCCGGGCAAACTTGAACTTGGGCCCGAGCAACTTGGAGTTGGGATTGATAAAGGCCGCGCGATAGCCCTTGAGCAGCTCGGCCGGGGGCAGCTTGCCGTTCCATTTGGCGAGCTCTGGCTTGTTGTCGAACAACTCCAAATGGCTGGGCGCGCCCGCCATGAATAAATAGATCACCCGCTTGGCCCGCGCCGGGAATTGGGCCTTTTTGGCAGCCATGGCGTTCACTCCCTGCGGGAGTGAACTCGCGGCTTCCGCCTTGCTGGCGAGCAGGGACTGGAGGGCGATGCTGCCCAAGCCCACGCCGCACTGCTTAAAGAACCACCGGCGGGTGACAAACTGCCGGTAGTCCGCCACGGCGTGTTCCCATTGGTTCAGGCGTTTCATGATTTTGAAAAATATTACAACTCGCTCTGACTACCATCTGATCCGTCCTACTCGCGGGTGATGGCTTCGTCCAGGTTTAACAGTGTCCGGCACACCACGGTATAACTCGCCAGTTGGGTTGGGGTGATTCCGGCGGGCAGATCTCCCGGAACATCGAGTTTGCCTGTGGCCAGTTCGCTCGCGGCCACCCAGCCTTCGGCAATTCGTCGACTTTCCTTGTCCAGCAGTCCCTTCAGCACCTCGAGTTCATGCGCGGATGGCTGCCGCCCCAACACCCGGCGGAAAGCGAATCGGACTCGGTCCGTGTCCGTACCCCCGCCCTCCTTGACGGTTTTCTTTGCCAAGGCTTGCGCACACTCCAGAAACACGGGTTCGTTCAAGGAAATCAAGGCCTGCAAGGGGGTGTTCGAACGCAAGCGGCGGACGCAGGAGAAATCGCCATTCGGCGCGTCGAACGCAGCCAGCATCGGATAGGGAATCGACCGGAAGCGGAAGGTATAGATACCTCGGCGATAACGTCCGGCGCCGGTCTCCGTGAGCCAAGTCTTTGGCCCATAGCTGGCGGGTGGCTTGAACAGGAAGTCAGGCGCGGGCGGATAAGCCGGCCGGCCGCCGATATCGGCATTGAGCAAGCCCGAAGCGGAAAGTGCAATGTCCCGCACAATCTCACCTTCCACCCGCAGTCTGGGCGCCCTCGCGACCAGGCGGTTATACGGATCGCGCTGGTAGAGATCCGGCGGCACGTGCGATCCCTGCTTATAGGCCGCTGAATTCACAATCAGCCGGTGCAGGTGTTTCATGGACCAGGGCGTCAACGCCTCCTTGGCGCCCGGAACACTGGTGTGAGGCTCCATGAATTCACAGGCCAGCCAATCCAGCAATTCGGGATGCGACGGGGCTGGCGATTGGGTGCCGAAATCCTCTGCGGTATCGACCAGTCCGATGCCAAAATACTGCTGCCAGGTGCGATTGACACAAACCCGGGCGGTCGTGGGCGACTTCTTGTCCACGAGCCAGCGCGCCAGCGTCAACCGGGAGTCGTCCGAGTCCGCCGGGACCGGATGCAGAATAGGCGGCACTCCAGCGGCGACCGTGTCGCCGGGTTTCAACCAATCGCCGCGCTTGAAGAGTCGGGTTTCACGGCGTTGATCGCCCGGACCCTGGCTCTTTCGGGCCACCAAGGTCAGGCTCGGAGCTCCTTCGGGCCATTGTTTCCAAAGCGTCTCGATCTGGGTATTGGCTTCCTGGAACTCGGGCACCGTCGTCCGCCAATAACTAAAGACTGTGGCAATCTGGGCCGGGCTTCGTTTGTCCCAAGGGATCGATACAATTTCCCGCACCCCGGCGGGGAGCGGATCTGCCACCGCATTGGTATCGCCACAAACGCTCAACCGGAAGCGGCCGAGGTTGTGATTCATGTTATCGTCCGAATTAAACCCGCCGTGGTTTTGCATCAACCGGAAATTGAGCACCACGCCGTTGGTGAAGGTCAGGGGCTTTTCCGGTATGAAGACCGCCTTGCGCGCCTGGTTGCGGCGGCCAGGCCCGGCGTCTATACCCCAAGCGGTATCATCCTTGCCGTCGATCGCCAGGGCGACGGGTCCATACGGACGACGGCGACCGGAAAGGTCGTCAAACTCCTTTTCCAAAGCCCGTTCCTCGTTGCTGAAATCGGCTGTGGCTTTGACAAACTTGACCTCCACCTTGTTGGTCGGATTGAGCAGGTCGACAGCTTCGACATTGAATTCAGTGAGTGCCGACAGGCCTTTCAGCGAGCGCCCCGGCCCCTGGCAGGGCAGGTTTGGATCGGTCAACTGCTCCAGACGAAACGCCCCGATCGATTCCAGGCGATTGGTCCCGCGAAAATGGGACGACCACATGGTCGGCGCATAACTGGCCGCCCGGATCGAACCGTCCTCATAATAATAGAACCGCTCTCCGTTATCCCCGGCGTTGACACAATTCACGACCTCCCAAACGGGCTGGTTGCTGACCACGGTGGCTTCCCATGCCCGCATTTTATCTTCCCAATCGGCGTGGGTGTGGCGCAACCCATCTTCAATGTCACGCATCTGGCGCAGGACATTGGCCCGTTGCATCTGCTCCGCTGGCGTGTACGCCACCAGCGAAGATTCGTGGTCGTTGTTCAGGTACGCAAAGAGACGATAGTAGTCCTCCTGTTTGATGGGATCGTACTTATGATTGTGGCACTGGGCGCATTGAATCGTCACTCCCAGCACGCTCTTCCCGAGGCAATCCATGCGATCGAACATGGCGTCCATGCGAAACTGCTCCGGATCGACGCCGCCTTCCTCATTCAACATGGCGTTTCGGAGGAACCCGGTGGCGACCTGCTGATCCTGGGTCGGCGAGGGCAGCAGATCCCCAGCCACCTGTTCGATGACGAACTGATCGTATGGCAGGTCCCGGTTGAGCGCACCGATCACCCAATCCCGGTATAACCATACCGAGCGGGGCTTGTCCTTCTCAAACCCGTCGGAATCGGCATAACGTGCCGCGTCCAACCAGTGCCGTCCCCAGCGCTCACCATAATGGGGCGAGGCAAGCAGTTCTTCCACTTTGCGCTCGTAAGCGTCCTTGGACGAGTCCGCCACAAACCGGTCGACTTCCTCGGGAGTCGGCGGCAGGCCGGTCAGATCCAAACTAAGCCGACGCAGCAAAGTCACCCGATCCGTAGGGGAAGAGGGACGTAGTCCCTCTTTTTCCAGCTTGGCCAAAACAAAGTGATCAATCGGTGTTTTGGCCCAGGATTTATCCTTGGTCGACGGTAGTGCGGGAAGCACCGGCGCCCGCCATGCCCAATGATCGGCCGGGTTCTTTTTAGGTGGGGAAACAGCCTTTGAATCGTCGGCAAAGACGACGTGTCCACCGACCGCCATGGCAGCCAGAAGCAGGCCGGTAAAGCAAAGGGTACGGGAAATCACGTTCCAATAAGCTGGCGGCTGGAGAAATCGACGTCCATCCCAATTTTTGGGTACCAAACAGCCACCAGCCCTTAAGTGACGCTCCCTAACGCGGGTGTGTTCACCCTCCGCGTCAGGACCCAACGCCTATTTTCTCAGCAGCGACGGGAGCACTCTGCTCGCGAAGATGTTTCAACGCGCCCAGTGCGGCCGCACTTTCCGCCAATTTCTTGCTGCGGCCGGTCCCACGCGCCAACTCCAGTCCGGAATGGAACACCGCACATTCGAAGGTCCGATTGTGATCCGGGCCGGCGGAAGATATCGTCTCGTACTGGGGCGGCTCGGGGGAGGTGGCTTGGAGAAACTCCTGCAATTGCCCTTTGGGATTCTCCAAATTGGGTAACTCGTCGTGCTCGCCGAAACTCTCGCGGAATAATTTCCCAACCAAATCCCGCGCGTCTTCTTAGCCGCCA
>DATJII010000091.1:0-11853 GCA_035493435.1 Candidatus Limnocylindria bacterium
ACCTTTCGATTTGAAGGCGAGCTTTTTGACCACCGTGCTACAGCTCTGGAGGTACTGGACGGCGCTGGGTACAATCCTTTTACAGATTTTAGCAGCGTCGATCTTTTGCACGATCTTTACGGACTCGAAATTTGCGGCATCCGCGACCCAAACGACGCGCACACAATAAAAGCGTCGCTCTGCAGGACGTTCCCTGGCCGGAGATACTTCTACGTAATCTACAAACACGTCGGCCGGGATGTAGGCTGGAAATTTGTCATACACCGGGACCGAGAACACCGCGACAATCAAGGCCTGGAGGCCTGATTCAGGTGGTTCTCCGGCTATTGCCACCCACTTCCGGCGAATACCAATCGGTGACAAATATTAAGGTATACACCTGGTGCATCATTGACTTTCAGACAGCGGAATATTCGCCCGGTTAATAACATTAAAGCTAAGCGATGATGTCCTCGATGGGGTCACCCTCCTCGATCAGGCGCATGGTGCGGCCGAGGGTTTGTACTTCCATTTTCTTGGGGGCGAGTCCCAGTTGGCGGAGGATGGTGGCGTGGAGGTCGCTATAGTAATGGGGCGACTGGATCGCCTTATATCCGACGTCGTCGGTGGCGCCATGAATGATGCCACCTCGGATGCCACCTCCCGCCATCCATGAAGTGTAGCCTTTGGGATTATGATCACGCCCGGTGGTGTTCTGGGACCACGGCGTGCGTCCGAACTCGCTGGTCCAAACCACCAGCGTCTGGTCCAGCATCCCGCGTTGCTTGAGGTCCTTAATCAGACCCGCAATCGGCTTGTCCGTCGCCCGACAAAGGGGGCCATGGGTCTTCATGTCGCCGTGCGAGTCCCATGCCCCATTGCCGCCTCCTGCGTGGCAGATCTGGATGAAGCGAACACCCCGTTCGGCAAGCCGCCGAGCCAACAGGAGTTGTTTGCCGAACTCCTCCGTCTCTTTTTCACCGATGCCGTAGAGGGACTTCACGTAATCAGGCTCGCCGGAGAAATCGACTGCTTCGGGAGCGGAAAGCTGCATCTGAGCCGCCAGTTCGTATGCTCGTGAACGGGCCTGTATGTCCGAATTGATCGCGTAGCGCTCCCGAAAGTCCTGGTTCATCGTCTGCAGCAATTGCATTTGCCGCTCCCGCTCGGCGCTCGAACCACCCTTCGGGGGATACAAGTGAGGTATGGGAGTATCGCCTGCTTGAAACGGCGTCGCCGCCACGGAAGCCCCCAAGTAACCACCGCTCAGTTGGACCGGCGATGATGGGCGCCCCAGGTTGACGAACGTCGGCAGATTCTTATTAGAAGTGCCAAGCGCATAGGAAACCCAACTTCCCAGTGTCGGATGATCGAAGGCCCGGCCACGATGGCCGGTCGAGGTTTCAATGACCGCCGGAAAGTGATTTCCCTCGTGACACCACATCGATCGCACAACGGCTATCTCGTCAATGACGCCGCCCACGTGCGGAAACCAATCCGAAACGGGGATGCCCGATTTTCCGTGGCGCGTAAAGGTGCGGAGGCAGGGAATCACCGGCCGCTTCATTGCGGCCAGATTGTCCCCAAATCCAATGGCATCAATGAACTTGCCCGCCCATTTGTTATCTTTCGGATCGAAAGTATCGATATGGCTGACTCCGCCGCACATGAAGAGAAAGATGACGGATTTGGCCTTCGCCGCATGATGCGGCCCAAAGGCGACATCCTTTATTTCGCCTGCTTCCGCCCACAGCCCGCCAAGGGAGAGTCCCAGGAAACCGCCCGCCGCCTGGTGCAGGAAATGGCGGCGCGAGTAGCGACCGCAGGGATACGTTGGCGATGGCTGCGCGTTACCTGACATAAATAAATTCATCCAGGTTGAACAGTAGCCACGACAGATGTCCCAGCCTTCCCGCGTCATTTTGCAAATAGGCCAACGCGTTGTCTTTTTCCACCACCGAAGGAGGACGTGCCAATGACCACCGGAAGGCTAGGTCCACCGCCGCAGGCAAGTCGCCCTTGCTTTCTTTTTGCAGGCGCGCGGCGAAATCGCCGCAGGCCCTGTCTATATCGGGACTGTTCATCAGGAAAAGTGCCTGCGGCGCCGTTACGGTTTTAGTGCGCATGGGACAGGGCGCCCGCCCGTCGTCCACGTCAAAGGCCAACAGGAAATTTGGCGTCACGTCGCGACTGGCCGAATAACCCCGAATCAGATAGGCACCGCGCCTTGAGGGTTTGGCATCCTCTTTGCCCCCGGAATCACCCCGGTGTTTGCCACCCCGGGCTTCACGCACCTCAAATGAAGGTCCTCCCACCTTCAAATCCAGATCACCCGCCGCCATATGGATTGAATCCCAGATTGGTTCCGCCTCCAGCCGTTGCAGACGGAAATGCCAGAGAGCGGCGTCGGCCGGATCGAGCTTCTGGCTCTCGGCAAACTCCGGGCCCGCTTCCGACCCTCGCTTATAGGCTTCCGAGGTGACCATCAGCCGGTGCATTTGCTTCATGCTATAGCTCCGCCGCACAAACTCCGAAGCCAACCAGTCCAGCAGGGCCGGATTGGACGGCTTGCCTCCCAGAATTCCAAAATCGCTGGTGTTCTTCAGCAACCCTTCGCCAAAATGCCATTGCCACAGGCGATTGACCGCCACCCGGGCAAACAGGGGGTTCTCCGGCGCGGTCAG
The DNA here is from genome assembly GCA_035493435.1 of Candidatus Limnocylindria bacterium. Lineage (GTDB taxonomy): Bacteria > Verrucomicrobiota > Verrucomicrobiia > Limisphaerales > UBA9464 > DATJII01. Next base: position 2,664 of record DATJII010000091.1, read on the forward strand.
CCAATCGGCGAATGCTTCAATTCGCCCGTCCCGGAAATCGAATTCTCCGGACGAAAATGGCCAGCCCGGCTTTGCTTCCCGATCTTTTTTCGGCCGCGACGGATCGCCGCTGGTCAGGACATAACTTTTTTCCCGCTCACGAACCGGATCCACCTCGACGGTATAGAAAACGGGCAACGCCGGAGGACGATGTTTGTTGTCCTCCGCATTTGCGTCGTTCAACTGCTTTTGCAATTCACGATATTTTTGGCGAGCGGCTTCCGGCATCGCTTCGGTCAGCTTGTCTCCGTCAATGCGCAGGATGGGAAAATAGTCATCGGCGATTTTTTGTTCCTCGACCGTGCGTAGTTTTTCGGGCTTGTGGATCACCGCCTGCGCTTCGGGCGGCAGCATCAAAACCCGCTCTTCGTAAAGTTTGTCCTTATAGGGGGCTGCGAAATCGTTTACCGCCTTCTCGAAGGGTGCGCGGCGCTTGGCGGCTTCCGCCATCGCCTTCCCGTTGGCGAGTAAATCGGCCGCGCTCGCCAGCGTAATTTTGCGCAGGACCAGCGGATCGAAAAGGGCCTTCATCGCATAGTAGTCCTGCTGCGAAATCGGATCGTACATATGGTCATGACACTTGGCGCAACTGACCGTCATGCCCATGAAGGCCGCCGAAACCGTGTCGACGGCGGAAATGGCCAAGTCTTGCGGACTCTCGCCAGTACCACGGGCCAGAAGGCCCAAGGCGAACTGATCACCAGGACGAGGTTCCTGGCGCGAACGGTAACCCGTGGCTGACATCTGGGTCCGCTCGCTGGCGCGATGCCCCGTCAGTTGGACTTGCACGAATTGGTCATAGGGCACGTCCTCCTGCAGGGCATTGATGACCCAATCGCGCCAGAGATGGATCCCGGGAGCGGCCGTCAACCGCTCGTCAGCATCGGAATAGCGCAGTACGTCCAACCAATGTCGCGCGTAGCGAACGGCATGCTGTTCATCCGCCAAAAGCTTATCGACCACTTTTTCGTAGGCCTCGAGTGAGGTGTCCGCGAGGAATGCTTCCTGTTCTGCTGGAGTCGGGGGAATACCTGTCAAATCCAAGTGAACCCGCCGGAGTAACGACAACTTGTCGGCAACGCCAACGGCTTTGAGCCCTCGATTTCGATGCTCCGAATTGATGAAACGATCGATCGGATTAACTTCGGGCCCCTCTGGCAAGAGGGGCCGCACGACGGGCTTCAAAGACCACCAGAGCTCCCCTTTCGATTGGTTGGTGACGATGCCTGCATGACCTTGCAACAGGGCAACGCATACACCGAGCATCCAAAGGAATGCCTGACCTGGAATTCTTGGGGACAACGTGGCCATTTTACCATTCATGCGGGCTCCGGGTCCACGGGGATCATCGGATCAGATCAGATCAACCGCTTGATTCAGCCCGCATGCTTCGCGCCGGACTCGCATGGTCATTTCCGACGAGACCGCTCGCCGTTGGGAACCCAAGTCAGACGAATGCCGTCGAGCAAGCCATCGAAAATAGTGGTGGAACGAAGTCCACAGGTGAATATCCAAAGCCAACAAGCACGGTCCCACCCGCTTCAGGCCCGGGAGCTACGCGCTATCGTCTCCAGGCTGACTTCAGGCGAAGACAGGGTTGCTCCACGAGATAGTGCGACAGCAACGCGGCGCCCATGACAAACACCAGATTGACCGGGAACAGGCGAATCCATCCCCAATTGGGCGTTTGGACCACCAAGAAAATCTGCTGCCAAAGGTAAATTGAGTAAGACCAACGTCCAAGTGCACGCAACCCAGCGGTACGGCAAATACGGCTAAACCACGAAGATTCAAAGCGGAGGCAACGGGCCAACAAGACGGCGGCCAACAGCACCTGCCCCGTAATCCATTGGGAGCCAATTACAGGAAGGTCCAATCCGCGATAGGACCACCACATCAGTAAGGGCAACAACCAGATCGGATCGATCCATCGCCACCCCTTCGCATCGGACGCTTGCCACCATGACGCCTGGCCTTTTCGCCAAGAGAGCGCGAGCAAACTGCCGGCGAGAATGGCATCCAATCGATAATCCGTCCGAAGGTACAGGGTGGGATCGATCACCGGATGGCGCATGATCACGATGGCAAAGGTACGCCATAGGACGACCGCCAGTAGCAGGCCCCACCCCACTCGCCAGGCTCCGCGAACACCGAACAGCACAAACACCCATGGCCAAAACAGGTAGTACTGCATTTCGATGGACACCGACCAGAGGTGCGAGAGCGAGGTATCGCTGCCAAATAGGTTGCGGACAAATATCCCAGCTTCGGCAAAACCAACCCAACCGACGTCGGTAACCGCATGAATTAGCTTTAGGATGACCATCACCGCCAGCAACGCGTACAAGGCGGGTATAATCCGCAGGCCACGCCGCATGTAAAACGCCGGGAGGTCAATCTTCTGCTTCCGCTCCCATTCGGCCGCCAGCAAGCCCGTGATCAGGAATCCGCTGAGGCCAAAAAAGAGGATTACTCCCAGATTTCCAAAATGATCCCAAAACCCAAATTTCTGCACCGAGTGGTGGAGAGTATGTTCGACGAGCACCAGGAGCACTGCGAGACCTCGAAACCCATCGAGTTGGGGAAAGGTGGGAAACCGTCCGGCAGCCAAAGGGGCACCGTCAGATTTGGGCGTTGCGCCCGGATTTCCATCCGTTGTGGACATCAACGGGGCGACGGTGAAGAACCGTTTGCCACCCGGCAATGCTTATCTGGCAGCAGGAATTCAGCCGTCACTGGAAACGGATATCGACACGACAATACGCAGTTGAACCGGATCGAGATTGGAACGCTACACTCTGGCAGTTCCTAACCCTGCCACGTGTTGTAACCTCCACGAATGCACTTTTTTCGTGCTGAGTGGCGGTCCTTATGGGAAAACAGGCGTGTGTTCTCGCTCCGCAAAATCCTTGGCCGTGACGACCTTTTCTTTGACCTCCTCGAGCGCTCGGCGACCGAAGCCCGAGAAAGTGTGACGCTGCTGGTCAAGGTGCTGGGATCGCCCGACAAAGGCATGGGAGCCCTTGACGAGTTCGCCATCCTCCGCCGGAAAGATAAAAGGATTGATGCCGAGATCATGGAGCAGTTAACCCGCTCCTTCGTCACGCCGTTGGAACGCGAAGATATCGAGGCGCTGAGCACGGCTCTCTATAAAATTCCCAAGACGCTCGAGAAATTCGCCGAACGCCTGATCCTGTGTCGCGGATTTATCAGCGACACCGACTTCACGCGCCAGACCGAATTGTTGGCTGGGGCCGTGGATACTGTCGTCAAGTTGGTCAAATTGCTCCGAGACCCCAAGCTCGAAACGGTAAAGGAGTGCAATGACCGCCTCCAATATCTCGAAGGAGAAGCCGACAAACTCATGATTGAACTCCTGCGCAAACTCTACTCCCGCGAAGTAGACGCGGTGCGGGTCATTGCCTTGAAAGATCTCTACGAATTGTTGGAAAAGGCCATTGATCGTTGCCGCGACGCGGGCAACGTGGTCCTCCACGTAGTGCTCAAGAATTCCTAATTCGGGCACCCATGACGCTTCTTTTTACCGTCATCATCGTGGCCCTGATATTTGAGTATATCAATGGGTTCCACGATACGGCCAATTCGATTGCCACCGTCGTTTCGACCAAGGTACTGACCCCGCGCATGGCCATCGCCATGGCTGCGGTCACCAATCTTTGGGGAGCACTGGTGGGCAGTGCCGTCGCCAAGAGTATCACGTCCGGGTTGGTGAATGCCGAATTCGTGACCACGGAAACCATCGTTTGCGCATTGCTCGCGGGAATCATCTGGAATCTGCTCACGTGGTGGTTCGGTATTCCCAGCAGTTCCACCCACGCGCTCGTGGGTGGCTTGGCGGGTGCAACGTTGGCTGGAGCACATGGCAATTGGGGCGCTATTATTTGGGCCGAAGCCGGCAAAAACCATTGGTGGGAAGGCAAAGGCATATTGCTTAAGGTGATCATTCCGATGATCACTTCGCCTCTGGTGGGCTTCGGCGTCGGCTTGATCTTCATGACATTCCTATACGCCCTGGTTAAAAACTGGCGTCCGGGATTGGTGGCAAGTGTCTTCGGTAAGGCCCAGTTAATCAGCGCGGGGTATATGGGTTTCAGTCATGGCACCAACGACGCCCAGAAAACCATGGGAATTATCGCGCTCACCCTGGCCGCGGCGGCCAAGGCGGGCACCCTCACGGGGATACCGGGTTGGCTGGATTTCCTCAACCATCCCATGATGAAGGATGCCGCGGGGAAGGAATCCATCCACGTCTGGATCAAAGTGCTTTGCGCCATCGTCATGTGCGCGGGCACCGCTGCAGGCGGCTGGCGAATCATCCACACCATGGGTCACAAGATGGTGAAGCTGCAGCCCATCCACGGCTTCGCCGCCGAAACCACTGCGGCCACCGTACTGATGGCCGCCGGACACTTCGGCATGCCCGTGTCCACCACTCACGCCATCACGACCAGCATCATGGGTGTCGGCTGCGCGAAACGGTTTAGCGCCCTAAAACTGGGCGTGATCGAGCGTATTATTTGGGCTTGGATTCTAACCCTGCCGTTGACCGCGTTGGTTGGTTACGCGCTGATGGAATTGGTGAATCTCACGCACTGATCTGCGCACTGATCTGCGCACCGGCCACTGCTGCACACCGGTGGACTGACCACTAACTTCGCGACGCGGAGATGAAACACCGGGAGGGCGTGGCGTTCTTCTCGTCCAAAAGCTGAATCCGGTACCCCAACGCTGGCAGTACCTCGTAGACCTTTTTCATCTGGAGGATGTGGTGAATCTCCATGAGTAAGAACGGGCGGTGGCGGCGGAGAGTCTCCAAAGCACCATCGAGCACCAAGCCCTCGGCACCTTCCACATCGATCTTCATCACGTCGGGCACCAGAAAGCCGCCTTTGAACACCAAATCATCGACGCTCACCAGCTTGACTTGATGTGGACTGAAGAGTTGGTAGTGGCCGGCGCCCACGGGAGTATCAACACCCGAAAGATGGCTGCCGCTGCTCCCGCCACTTTCGATCATGTCGCTCATCATGAAAGTAGCCTCCCCTGCCCGATCAGCCACGGCGGCGGGCTCCAGCCGTATCCGTTGCGCCAGTGCCGGATTCTTCTCCGCGTGCAGCTTAAATCGCACGATATTCGCCGGATTCGGTTCAAACATGATCACCCTTCCGGTAGGCCCCACCAAGGAGGCAAAACAGAGGCTGTGATAACCAAAATGCCCACCAATATCCCAGATACAGGCACCTTCCAATTTTCTGCTCGCGATGAGGGCGTCGAACAGAAATCCGTCTGCCGTCCCGTTCGCCATGTTCTGCCACGTGTCCGTCGCCTGGATCGCCAGTAAGAGCGATCCCCCCTTTAGCGGGCCGCTGGCCACCGTAACCCATAGCGGCTCTGGTGGACGGTAAAGGCCGGGTACCAGCCGACGCATGACGCCGTGGTAGGCTACGCGGGGTGAAAGATCGAACAACGCGGTTTTCATGCAGTTCTCAACAAGAATTCGGTCGCGGTCGAGTATGAGTGAGGATCAATCACTTTGAAAGCAGCTAAAAAATTCTGCCAGACCTCCAGGTCCTGGGGCATTTCGGGAACGAAGTTCAAGGCGACCGACGCGATTCTTGCTCACTTCATTTCCCGGTGCGAGATTGGGCCTCGTCATGGAACTGCGCTCTCCCGATCTCGATAGGCGCCAGGATCAAGAGCGTTTCGTAACCACCTGTTGGAGCCTGATCTTGCGCGCCGGTGCCACTGAGACCGGCGACCCCGCGACTCAGGCCCTCGAAATGCTTTGCCGGGCCTACTGGTATCCCATCTACGCATACCTTCGGCGACGGGACCTATCCCCACCTGACGCACAGGATCTGACCCAGGGATTTTTCCAATATCTGCTCGAACGGCGCCTGATGGCCAAGGCCGATCCCCAGCACGGACATTTCCGTTCCTTTCTCCTGGGATCGCTCAACAATTTCATGGCCAACCAGTGGCGGAGCGGACGCGCCGCAAAGCGAGGCGGCGGTTACGAAATCATCTCCTTCGATGCTGAGGCAGCAGAGGACCGCTATCGCACGGAGCCGGTCGACGTTCGTGATCCGGGCTTGCTGTACGAACAGGCTTGGGCCGTGGCCGTCTTGGATGAAGCCGTCAACCGGCTGGCGCAGGAATTCGCCAACGCCGGGAAATCCCTGTTGTTCGACGGACTGGCGGTATTCCTCCAGGGTGATCGGGGACCAGAAACCTATGCGCAGGTTGGCCTTCGGTTAGGCTTAAGTGAAGGGGCGGTAAAGGTTGCCGTTTTGCGGCTACGTCGTCGTTGCCGCGAACTCTTGCGATCCGTCGTGGCCGATACGGTGTCGAATCCCCTGGAAGTGGATGAGGATTTGCGTCGTTTGCAGGCCGTGCTCAAAGGTTGATCGAATTCTGTAACCCTCGTCCCTTTTTGCACAAGGAAGAGGTGTCGGGCCAAGGTAGCGCTCCGTTCCGACATCTATGACGCATCGCCTTCGCCGGGTATTTCAATGGGCTGTCAGCCTCCTTCTGGCCTGCCTGGTCACTCCAGTACACGGAACCCATTTTGTGATAAGCTCCCTCGTGGCCACCGACGCCAGTTCGGGTTCTGCAACAGACGGAATTCGTGAACTCGAACTCTACCGACAGGGCCTGTTCTGGACGGTTCCCACCCTGGCTGGAGGGGTCGAGTTCAGCCATCAAGGAAGTGCTGGAATACTGAGTTATCGTCTGGGGCCAATCTCCACCCCTTTCTATCCCCTGCTGGGCGGGCCCACCCTCGCCTTTGCCACCCGGGATGACGCCTTCATCTATTACACCGGACCCGATGGAGTGCACCGCAAGCTCTTGAATGCGTCGTCCAGTGACGCGGGATTGACCATCGGTGGCAGTTGGAACGTCAATGAACCCGGGGCCACCATGATCTACAACGATCGGGTCTATTACTCGGTCGGCAATAGCAATCCGTTCGGCAACGACGGATACCTCAGCATCGAGTACTTTTCCGCTCCCGGTGCGCAAGGAACGTTTGAGCCGATATTTCAAGTCGCCAACGGGCCCAATCTCGCCAGCGATCCCGGGCCGGTGATCAAAATGGGAGTCGCCTATCGCCGGCTCGCCGGAGTTTCTGGCTTGGTGCCTTACGGCGTGGCACTAACCGCCCAGGGCCTGCTCCTGCGGTTCGAGTTGGAATATAATCAATTCATGGTGAGTTCGGTGGGAATCCTGGCCACCGACGTCTCGGACTTCGCGATTCGTCGCGAGCAATTCTTCGATAATTCACCGGTTCACCTGCCGTATTACCAGGACGCCCTCTACGCGACGATCGGCCGTTTCCAATGCGCGGGCGATCCGCGGGCGAAGATCGCGACCGTTGATCCCCTGCTTGGCACACAATCGACCGTCTGGACCGCCCCCGACGGCGCACGGGTACTTTCCCTAGGGCTGGACGACAAGTACCTCTTTGTTTCCACCATCCAAGCCACGGCATCCGGCGGACTAGGTTGCCGGACTGTTGGTGACGGCGTTATTCGCGCGAAATTCGCCCCGGCGTTCTTTACCATCGGCGACAACTCCTCCGATCCCAACTGGGATCCCATCGAATTCAACGCCGGCTACAATCTCCGTAGCGATGGCCAAACCCTTTATTTTACCTATGGACAGCAAATCCGGCAGATGCCGAACAATTCTCCCAGAATACGGCTGGATATTGCATCGGCCGGGCTGGAAGCCATCCAGACCGTCCAGGATTTCAATAATTCAGTTCCACTGGTGCCGGGCAAATACACCCTGGTGCGGGGCTACGCCAAAATCCTCGATAACACCAAAGGTCTCAACAATCTGGAGCTGACCGCCAGCCTGCGTGCCTTTCGCAATGGAGTCGAACTGCCCGGTTCACCCATCTTCGCCGGGAATCGTCCGACGCTCGACACCCTGGGCGACCTGCCCACGCTGCGCACCAACCTTGCACGAAGTTTTAATTTCGAAGTTCCTGCCAACTGGTTGGTGCCCGGAACCTTGAAGCTTCGGTATACCGTCAACCCGTTCGCTAGCGTCCCGGAAAACGCCGATGCCTTGGCCAACAACAGCTCGGAAGCCAATCTCACCGTGGTGCCAGGCCGCCAACCGGCCCTGGTTTTCAAGTCCATGAGCAGCACCCATCCGAACTACGATCCAGAAAGCTCAAGTTCCGGCTTTGCCGAAATTATCGACCGCGCTGAATCGTTGATGCCCGTCAGTGGATTTAAAATATACTTCAGTGACGGCAGCGTTACCAAGCCGGTGATGACATTCTCGGGGGTCAAAGGGCGCTCGTTCTCGATGCCTGACGACCGAAACTGGGCTCTGGTCTGGATGAGCGTGGCTCATATGTTTTCCGATGATCCCGCTCCTGATACCCACTGGATTGGGACATTGCCGACCGAGGACGCTCCGTTTAACGGCATTGGCGGGGCCCGGGGCGTCAAATTGTCCGATTTGACCGATGGTTTCTCCGTAGACTTCACCATCCCCCACACGGCACTCGACAACACCGCGGTGGTTCGCATGTCCGCCAACCAGGGCAACAGCACGAATGCCTGGGGTTCGGTCGTCGGGGGCCACACCCTGGCCCATGAACTGGGACATAACTATGGTCGTTTTCATATCCGGCAACCACCCGGTTGCGGCGCCCAAGCCCCGGCCCGGCCATGGCAGGTGTACCCTTTTGATCCCTGCACTCTAGGTCAACCAGATCTGAGCGACCCCACGGCACCCGTGGGCTTCGATCGCCGCACCAGGACCTTGGTTGCCCCCGGCGCGGCAGGCGACTTGATGAGTTACGCCGACTCGGATTGGACCTCGCCTTTCACGTGGAATGCCCTCGTGGCAGCCATTCCCGTCACCGCCGTGGAGGGATTGACTGGGGTCAACCAAGTCACTCGGGTCCGAACCAAGGATGACATCAATCCCCAGCCTCTTCCGCCCCACGATCCGGCCTTTATCTGGCAAGGCGTTATCTCTCCCGATTCAGATACTGCGACCCTCGTGCCGGGTTTCCGTCTGCCTCGTGGCACCATCGATCCCAGAAAAGTAAAGGACTCGTTGGATGCCGCAGCACAACTGCCGCTCAACGCCCGCTTCAGATTGC
>DATJII010000092.1:0-9060 GCA_035493435.1 Candidatus Limnocylindria bacterium
AAGCCTTTAGAATATCCTTGATGACCTCGCCGTGGACATCCGTGAGTCGTCGGTCCACTCCGTTATAACGAAAAGTGAGTTTCGTGTGGTCGATTCCCAGGAGATGCAGAATTGTGGCGTGGATGTCGTAGCAGTAGGTCGGCTGGGTGGCCGCCTTATAACTCCAGTCGTCGCTGGCGCCATAAGTTACTCCGCCCTGGATTCCGCCACCCGCCAGCCAGTTGGTGAAGGTAAACGGGTTGTGGTCCCGGCCTTTGCCGCCTTGGCTGCAGGGCATCCGCCCAAACTCGGTGGTCCAAAGTACTATGGTATCGTCCAGCAGGCCGCGCGCCTTAAGGTCTTTCAGCAATCCGGCCACGGGTTGATCCATGCCGCGGGCCATGTCGAGGTGATCCTTGGCCAAATCCTCGTGGCTGTCCCAGTTCCGCCGGGGAAACCCGTTGTCGGCACCGCTCCAAAGCTGAACGAAGCGAACGCCGCGTTCCAGTAGTCGCCGAGCCACCAGGCAACGTTCACCCATGTCGCGGGTGTGTTCCGAATCCATTCCGTAGAGCCGTTTGCAGGACTCGCTCTCACCCCGCAGGTCCAGCACTTCAGGGGCGCTCAACTGCAAGTGAGCCGCCATTTCGTAACTGGCGATGCGCGCGTCCAACCGGGAGTCCCCTTCACGTGAGGCAGCATGGGAATGGTTCAGCCGAGCCAAGAGTTGGCGACCCTCGCGTTCGGCATCGGCGGTGACAAACTTGGCGGTCTCGGGTGGGAACAAATCGTAGATGGGATTAGGGCGTCCGACCCGGATCATCGTGCCCTGGTGTTGGGCGGGAAGAAAGGCCGAGCCCCAATTCGAGGGGCCGTTGGGAGCGAAGCCGCGCACGTCCGGCAGGACGACGAATGAAGGAAGGTTGTCGTTGAGCGAACCCAGGCCGTAGCTGATCCATGCTCCCATGCTGGGAAATCCCGGCAGGACGAAGCCCGTTGCTTGCATGAAAGTGGCGGGGCCATGCACGTTGGACTTGCTCACCATGGAATGGACGAACGCAATGTCGTCCGCGCAGGAACCGATGTGCGGGACGAGGTCGCTGATCCACTTGCCGCACTCACCACGTTGGCGCCAGTCCCAGGGTGCCTTCATGAACGCACCGGGACTGCTCTGGAAAAGCTCCACTTTTTCACCGACGTCGAAGGGTTTGCCATGATCCCGGATCAGGCGCGGCTTATAATCAAAAGAGTCACACTGGCTGGCCGCCCCGGACATAAAGAGCTGGACCACCCGCTTGGCCTTCGGCCGGATTCCCGGCCGCGCCGGTTTTCCCATGCCCGACGGGGCGGTGTCCGCCAGTCCCCGTTGCTGGTTCAACATCCACGCGAGCGCGATGCCTCCGAGTCCGCCGCCATAGCGCCAGAGAAACTCGCGTCGATCGAATACGGGCGAGCCCGACGACAGTATAGGCGATTCCGCAGAGGCGCAGGTGTGTTGAGGCTTCATTCGGTGGTGTTTCCCGTGGTCAGCACACTAGTCGATGAAGACAAACTCGTTGCTGTTAAAGAGAACGCGACAGGTGTTGGCAAGTCCGTGCTTTTTCGAATACTCGGCCATGAAGGACCTTTCATCCGAGGTGGGACCACGACCGAGAGCGAGCCAATAGGCCTTTTCAATCTGGGCATTGCGGTCGGCTGTCTCGCGGGCAATCCGTGCGGCGCAATGCTGGGCCTGGCTGAGGACGAAGGGGTTGTTCAACAGCGACAAGGCCTGGAGCGGTGTCAGTGTCAGATTCCGTTTGGCCGTCAGCACGCTGGGGTCCGGGCAATCCATCGTTTCCATGAAGGGATCGGGAACGCTGCGGACCAGGAAACGGTAGATGCTGCGGCGGAAGGCGCCCGGGCTGTCGACGTCAAAGCGGCCATAATCATAGGTAGGCGAGTGGTCATCCTTGAACCAAAACTGTTGGACGCTTGGTCCGCCCATCGAGGGATCGAGCGTGCCGCTGACCGCCAGCATTGCGTCACGAAGGGATTCTGCGTCCAGGCGGGTCCGATTCATCCGCCACAGGAGCCGGTTGTCGGCGTCGACGCGCTCTGCCGCCGCGTTGGGCGCGGAAGACTGCCTATAGGTGGCGCTGGTGACCAGGAGCCGATGCAGCGCCTTGATGGATTCGCCGTTTTGTTCAAACCAGCCGGCCAGCCAGTCGAGCAGTTCGGGATGCGATGGAAGAGCGCCCAAATGGCCGAAATCATTCGGCGTATCCACGATTCCGCGACCGAAGTGATATTGCCACATCCGGTTCACGAGGGATCGGCGGAGCAAATCGTTGTGGGGATCGGTCAACCAACGGGCAAGAGCGGCCCGGCGCGAAGATTCATGGTCGTCCGGTGAGACCTCCAATTGCGCCGTCAGGCCGGGGAGACAGGCGAGGGCGCCAGGGACCATGTCGTCGCCCGGAGTTGTCACGCTGCCACGCTTTAGAAAACTAACCTTGCGAGGCTGCCGGGCGGGGCTAAAGGAACCCATGGGTTCAAAGTCATTGCCTGCGGCATAAACATATTGGGCTTTGGGCAGCGCCTCCAGCTCGTGCCCGATGGCTGCCAGTCTTTGGGTGGCCGCCTCCCGTTCGGCATTGAATTCCGTCGGGAGGGCGGCGCGGACCGCCGCGTCGCGAATCTTGCGCCGGTCCTGGATTTCCTTTTCGAAGGAGCGCCGCATCGCCGCCAGTTCATTGGTATCCCCGGTGCCGCCGAGACGGGTGCGGCTGTCGAAGCCATCGACGAGCTTCGCCTTGCCCCAGCGGCCGGCTTCGATCGAGTCCAGCGCCTGAACGGACGCGCCACGCGCGAGATTGTTCGTGCCGTTGTAAGCCTCGAGTTCCCCGAGGGCGAAGATATAATCATGGGTCCGTTCCCACAACCGGGTGGCCGTGATCCGGATATAGCGGGCGCGCAGCCCGCTGGAGGCAAAGACCAGGGGAATGTCCTTCGGGTTCTCGAAGTCCGACTGCGTGTGATCCGCCAGGATCCGCGGGTGGGCCAGGTCATCCGATTCGGAGGCCTCGACCCGGAAACGCCTGGGAAAACCAAATCCGGGCGTGTCTGGGAAGTCCGTGGGGCGGGCGGGAATCAGCCTGATCCGGTCGATGGAAGTGACCGAGCCCAGATCCACCTGAACCCATTTGGTGGCATCCTCCTTGGCTTCGACTTCACTGTGATAGCCGTTCGCCGGGCTTTCAGCGGCGGACGGCAATTGGGCGAGACGGTCCTTGGCGTCCTTGAGATTTGCTTCCGCCGCCGCAATTTCCGGGTTGGTGGTCCGGTCCACCACGGAGTCCATCTCCCGCTTGCGATTCAGGAGGCCGCGTTTCTCGGCGAGCAACTTTTGTCGCTGCACGTGCAAGGCGGGATCGGCGTCGAAAGGGCGGTCCGCGCGATCGACCCCGGCAAAGACCGCCTGCAGGGAATAATACTCGCGGGAGCCAATCGGATCGAACTTATGGTCGTGGCACCGGGCGCAGTGGACCGTCAGGCTGAGAAAGGTCGACATGGTGGACATCACCATGTCATCCCGATCATTATACCGGGCGATCAATCCATCGGTCTTGGATTCGGGAAGTTCGACGTGACCGACGAAATCCCAGGGCCCGGCGGCGATAAAGCCCAGCGCCACGACGGCTTGCGGATCCTCCGGATGGAGCGCGTCGCCAGCCACCTGCTCCTGCACGAATTGTGAGTACCGTTTGTCCGAGTTGAAGGATTGAATGACATAGTCCCTATAGGGCCACGCATTCAACCGGGGCTTGTCCTTGTCGTAGCCATGTGACTCGCCATAGTGGACGATGTCGAGCCAGTGGCGTGCCCAGCGTTCGCCGTAACGAGGCGAGGCCAGCAGCCGGTTGACGAGATTCAGATAGGCATCGGGCGAGGTATCCCGAACATACTCATCGATTTCCCGGGGCGAAGGTGGGAGCCCGGTGAGGTCAAACGACAGGCGACGTATCAAGACCGGGCGGGAAGCCTCCGGGGCCGGGGCCAGTTTTTCCTTTTCCAACCGGGCCAGGATGAAGCGATCGAGATCGTTCCGGGGCCAGTCCTGATGCGTCACCGACGGTGGGGCGGGGTGCGACATGGGTTGAAAGGCCCAATGGTTGGTGCGGGAATAAATAGATTCGGCACCATGGACGGCCCGGCCAAACAACCAGAAGAAAGCGATCCACGCGAATCGGGAAACCGACGGGTGCGCGCGAAGCCGTTTCATACGTCAGGCGAGGATGCCCTTGATGACATCGCCGTGGACGTCGGTCAGGCGGCGCTCGATGCCCCCGTGGTAAAACGACAGGCGCTGGTGATCCAGTCCCAGCAGGTGGAGCAGGGTGGCGTGGAGATCGTAGATGGTGGAGATATCCTGGACGGCCTGATGCCCGAATTCGTCGGTGGCACCATAACTATATCCGCGTTTCACCCCGGCGCCCGTCAGCCACACGGTGAAGCCGTGGGGATTGTGGTCGCGTCCCTGCGCACCTTTCTGGAAGGTGGGCATGCGTCCGAATTCGGTAACGAAGGCGACGACGGTGTTGGCGAGCAGGCCGCGCATGCGGAGATCGGTGATCAAGGCCGCAGCGCCCTGGTCGAGGATCGGTGCGTGGACGCTATACTGTTCCTTCAGGGTTTTGTGGCCGTCCCAATTTCCCACGCCCTCGCCCATGGCGTACGAGCCGTTGAATAGCTGGACGAAACGAACACCCCGTTCCACCAACCGGCGGGCCAGCAGGCAGTTCCTGGCGAAGCGGGATTTCAGGCTGGTCGAATCATCGATGCCGTAGAGATCCAGTGTTGCCCGGGATTCCTTGGAGAAGTCACCTACTTCCGCCGCGCTGAGTTGCATGCGGGCGGCGAGTTCGTAGCTGGCGATGCGGGCGCTCAAATCCGCGTCACCCGGATGTTCGGCCAGGTGCCGGTCGTTGAGGAATCTAAGAAAATCGCGCGTGTTGCGCTCGGTTCCCGCCGTGATGCCCGCCGGGGTGGCAAGGTTGGGAATGGGCCGGTCCGCATTGAACGCCACGCCCTGGAAGACCGCCGGAAGGAAGGCCGAATTCCAATGATTCGGGCCCATTTGCGGCACCCCCCGCGGGTCGGGAATGGCGACGAAGGCAGGCAGGTTTTGGTTTTCCGTCCCCAAGGCATAGCTGACCCACGCTCCCATGCTGGGAAAACCGTCCAGCGTGAAGCCGGTGCTCATCTGGTTTTCCGCCGGGCCATGCGTATTGGACTTGGCCGTCATCGAATGGATGAAGCAGAGGTCATCCGCCAGGCTGGCCAGGTTTGGCAGCATCTCCGAGAGCATCTTCCCGGATTTGCCGCGCGGCTTGAAATCCCACAAGGGGCGGGTCAACGCCCCATTTTCTCCCTGGAAGGTAATGAGCTTGTCGCCGCCGGGCAGGGGCTGTCCGTGGCGACGGAAAAGCTCCGGCTTATAGTCCCAGCTTTCCAACTGGCTGAGCGCCCCGGAGCAAAAGATAACGAGAATGTTGTGGGCGCGCGGCAGGAGCGGCGGTGCCCGCGGCGCCAAGGGGCGTTCCGGCGACCACTGCGGCCGGATGGGTTCCGCCCCCAGTGCCTTTTGTTCGCCCAGGAGCGCCGCCAACGCCACGGCCCCCAATCCGGTGCCACCCAGTTGGAGGAAATCGCGACGATTCAAGAGCCATCGTCCGGCGTTGGAGAGCGGCGCTCCCATGGTATTTATAGCAGGCTACAGCCCGGCGGTTTCCCAGCCATGGCGGTACTTGCGGCGGACGAATTGGTTGGCTTCCTTCACGTTGGTGAAATGCAGTTTCTTGACGTTCCATTCCAACGTGGTTTGGGGAAAGCGGGTGGCGACGCTGCCCAGCAGCACCGATTCCGTCAGGGGGCCCGCATAGTCAAACCCGGCGGTGGTTTTGTCCTCGCCCCTTACCGCATTGACGAATTGATGCCAGTGATTCACGCCTTCGATGGCCGGGAGTTTGAAATCCTTATACTTCGCTCCCGGCAACAGGATGGGGTTGGCGATGTGGGGAATCACCATGACGCCTTCCGTGCCGATCAGAATCGAGCCCTGGTCGGGCAGGCTTTTGCCTTCGAGCAGGGCCTTGATCTCGGCGGGCGGGCGGCGATTGCCATCGTACCAGGTAATGGGGATCGGACTGGCGACCGTATAAGGAGTGGGCGGAAAGACGTAGTGGATGACCGCGTTCGTCGCCCAGGAATGGGCGTTGGGAGTGGCTCCTTCGCTTCGCACCGACAATGGTCCAGTCAGGGCCAGGGCGCCGAAAACCGGATCGAAGATATGGCAACCCATGTCGCCGAAGGTGCCGGTGCCGAAATCCAGGCGCTTGCGCCAGTTGCCAGGATGATACCAACCCTTGCCAATGAACGGGCGCTCCGCGCAGACACCCAGCCAAAGATCCCAGTTGAATCCTGAGGGCACAGTGTCGGTGCCCGTGGGCATGGCTCCGTTATCGCCCCACTCCTTGCTGCTCCAGGTGTGGACTTCCTTGACCTTGCCGATCGCACCCGCCTGGACCAGGGCCACCGCCAATTTATATTCCCGGGCGGAGTGAATTTGGATGCCCATCTGGGTCACCCGTTTCTTTTGGTGCGCGAATTCGGTGAGCTGACGGGTTTCGTAAAGATCGTGGGTGAGTGGCTTCTGGCCATACACATTAACCCCGTGATGCAGCGCCGCCATACCCATGGCGGCGTGCATATGATCCGGGGTCGAGACGTTCACCGAATCGAGCTTCTCCTTTTCCAGCAGCACCCGGTAATCCTCATAGATGCGGGCGTTGGGAAACTTCTTCCGCACGTCACCGAGGCGATTGGCATCCACTTCGGCGATGGCGACCACGTCCACCGCCGGGTGGGTGGCGATGGATGTAACATCCGCCCAGGCCATGCCGGTGGCCCCAAAGCTCGCGTGACGCACCCGTCCCGAAGGCGGCGCAGCGAGCAGGTTGCGGGTGATAAAAGGGGCGGCGAACGCGCCCGCCAAGCCGGCGCGCAAGAAGGCGCGCCGGGAGGTTTTGTGGGGGTGGATCATTCTGAAATTCATCGGATGCGTGTTGGCAGATTCAAAAGACGTAAACGAACTCATTGCTGTTCAGCAGGGCACGACAGAACTGCTGCAGTCCTTCGGCTTTGACGAATCGGACAGAGGCTTCGGTTTCCTCCGTTGAGGGATCCCGCTGCAACGCCAGACGGAAAGCTCGTTGTACCTGGCGTTGGGAGTCGGCGGGGAAGTCCTGTTCCAACCGGGTCGCAAACATCTCCGCTGCCTGCATCATGAAACCGCTGTTGAGCAGGTTGAGAGCCTGCAAAGGGGTCGTGCTCCGGTTGCGTTTCGGAGCGATCTGGCCTCCGTCCGGACAATCAAAGGCCCCGAAAACACCGTCCGGACGCTGGCGAATCGCCGTGCTGTAGACCATCCGGCGGAAATCGTCCGGGCCGAACGTTTGCTTGGGCGTATAGACCCGCACGTAGTTTTCGTTGGGTTCGAAAGGAGACCAACCACGTCCACCCATACGAGTGTCCAAACGCTCGCAGACGGCAAGAATGCCATCCCGCAGCGGTTCGGCATCCAGCCGCGCGGCTGGATAGTGGGAGAGCAGGTGATTTGAGGGATCGTGCTCCGTCGTCGCTGCGGGGTCGCGTGGCTGGGATGATTGGCGGTAAGCGGCGCTGAGCAGAATTAAGCGGTGGACGTGCTTGAGGCTCCAGCCATGGTCGATCAACTCGGAGGCGAGCCAATCAAGGAGCGCGGGATTCGAAGGAGTCGCCCCGTTGACGCCGAAATCGCTGGGTGTCGTGACCAATCCTTCGCTGAAATGATGCTGCCACAAGCGGTTTACCATAACCCGGGCCGTGAGAGGGTTCATGGGGTTGGCAATCCAACGGGCGAGTGCCAGACGGCGCTCTTTGTCCGGGGCCTTTTTACCCACATCGATTTGCGGTAGCCTAAGTCCAATGCGAGTAAGTCCTCCGGGAGGCACTTCTTCGCGCGGTTGCAGGGGGTCACCACGATAAAACCGCTGGGTTGCGGGGGGATCGCGAAAGTCACCGGCATAGACCACCGGGTGCGATTTGAGCTCTTCCAGGCGAGCTTGAAGCTTCGTCAGTTGACTCGTGAGATTGGCGACGCGGGCGTTTGCGACGGCATCCCCCGGAGAAATGGCATACTCCGGGCGGTAAGGCTGTCCCGATTGGAAAGGTTTGCGGTCGGCGGAGTTCGCCACGACACGCCATTCACCCTCGTCATCCGTCACTTCGATCCGATACGACGTGGCCAAGCGGTCGCCAAATTGGGAATCCCTATCCCGCGCCCAGACGATCCGGTCGACGGTTTCAGTGGAAGTGAAATCGAGTTGCACCCAGCCTCGCCCGCCTTCATTGGAAATCCAACTGCGACTGTTGCCATAGCGCCCGTCGTTGAGGTGTTCCAATTTATGGAAGTCGTTGCCCGGATAGGTCCCGGAGGCGGTCGCCTGGGTGCCATGGCTGGACAGGGCGACATTCATTGGTTTTTCACCGGTGGTGAAAACTTCCAACTCGTCAATGCAGGGCTCACCTCCGGTGGTAGCGGTGACGGTAAAGCGAACGTGTTTGGTCGCTATAGGAGCAAAGCGTTCTACGTTCAGGCGTGCGTGGACTGGCGCCCGCAAACGATTGGTATCGACCGAGCCCACTTGCGCCAGGGGCTCGAACTGGCGCAGCTCCGCCTCGATCTGCCGCATCTTCGCTTCCGTGTTCGCCGCTTCTTTTTCTTTCAACGGGGCATCAGGACTGCGCCGCTCCCGTTCCCCGTGCTGTACTCCCTCCAGGACGGCTTTGAGTGCGTAGTAATCGGTCTGGGGGATGGGGTCGAACTTATGGTCGTGGCAGCGCGCGCAGCCGAGCGTGAGACCCAGCATTGCGCTGCCCACCGTGCTCACCATGTCGTGAAGTTCATCGGCCCGCTGGTTTTTGGTGAGCACTTCATCCGGGCTTTTGACTTGGTCCCAGGGCCCCGCCACCAGGAAGCCGGTGGCTTCATCGACCCCC
>DATJII010000093.1:0-19180 GCA_035493435.1 Candidatus Limnocylindria bacterium
GGTCTCGACGTGGAGGGCCTTGCGGGCGGATGCATCGCGGAGGATTTCGATGGGGATGGTTTGCTGGACGTGATGATTTCCTCGTGGAGCATCGTCGGCCAGTTGCGCTTTTTTCATAACAACGGGGACGGCACCTTTGCGGAGAGAACCCAGGAGGCGGGACTGACCGGGTTGCTGGGTGGTCTTCACATCGTCCAGACCGACTATAATAACGACGGCCTGATGGATGTCCTGGTTTTGCGGGGCGCATGGATGGGCCGGGCCGGGCGGCTGCCCAACTCGTTGCTGAAAAATAATGGAGATGGCACCTTTGAAGATGTGACCGATGCGTCCGGCCTGCTGAGTTTTCATCCCACCCAGGCAGCGACGTGGTTCGATTTTGACGGTGACGGGTGGCTCGACCTGTTTATTGGAAACGAATCATGGGGCACCGAAAGCCATCCATGCGAACTGTACCACAACAACCGGGACGGAACGTTCACCGAATGCGCGCTGCCGTCTGGTGTCGATATCGTCGCGTTCATCAAGGGCGTCAGTAGCGGAGACTACGATAATGACGGTCGTCCGGACCTTTATATTTCCACGAGAGCCCGTCCCAATATCCTGCTTCACAACGACGGTCCCGGACCTGGCAACGTCCCGGGACATCCGGTATGGAAGTTCTCCGACCGCACGGCGCAAGCCGGGGTAGGGGAGCCTATTTTCAGTTTCCCGAATTGGTTCTTCGACTACGACAACGACGGTTTTCTGGATATCTTTGTCAGCGGATATGCCGCCTCCCTCAATGACATGGCGGCGGACGCCTTGGGCATGGAGCATAAAGGCGAGCGGATGCGCCTTTATCACAATAACGGTGACGGCACCTTCACCGACGTCACGAAGGCGGCGGGCCTGTATCGCCTGGTCCACACCATGGGCTCCAATTTTGGCGATTTGGACAACGACGGCTGGCTCGATATGTACCTGGGAACCGGCGATCCGGATTTCGGAACCCTGATTCCCAACCGGACCTTCAGGAACAACCAAGGAAAGAGCTTCCAAGACGTCACCACTGCGACGGGCATGGGAAACCTGCAAAAAGGCCACAGCGTCGCTTTCGCGGATTTCGACAACAACGGCAGCCAGGATGTCTTTACCGTCATCGGAGGCGCCTATGAGGCGGATACCTACCGCAGTTCGTTGTTTGTGAATCCGGGAAACAGCAACCACTGGATTACCCTGAAAGTCGAAGGCGAGACGTCTAACCGCGCTGCCATCGGCACCCGTATCAAGGTGGACCTGGACACCCCTGCTGGCCCACGTTCGATCTACAAAACGGTCTGTAACGGCGGCAGCTTCGGCGGCAATCCCCTACGCCAGGAAATCGGCCTGGGCGACGCGAAATCGATCAAATCCGTCACCCTATCCTGGCCCGCGACCGGCAAGACCCAGACCTTGGCTGGCCTGGAAATGAATCGCTTCTACCGCATCCGCGAGAACTCGGCCCAAGCCGAACCCTACTCCCCAAAACGATTCCAGCTTTCCACCGACCCGTCCAAGGCACCCGTAACCCACCGTCATCCTTTGCCAGTGGTGGATCCCGCATTGCACACCTTGCTGCCGTCGCAGTAGGTCCCTGTGTGCCACAGAAAGTAGCCTTTGGGTGGTCGTTGCCTTGCTGTCGCAAACACAAGCGGCGCAGCCCTGCCGGGGGCGCGACCGACATATCGATTCTGGGATTTGAGGTCTTGCATTGTATCTGGAGCGAGAACCATTTTGATGGGTCGCTGAGGAGCCAGAGTATATGAATGAAAACAGCGGGCCCTTATTGCGAAATGCGTTTGTGTGCCATGCTGACGTCTTGGGCTGGTCAACAAGCGCTTGCCAAACTAACAAAATGGGCGAAGGAGAAAGCCATCTTCGACAATAACAGGATTTGACTCATTCCTGTTATTCAAGGTAGAGTGTCCGGAGTGATCCAAATGACACGGGGGCACGAACGATGAATGTTTCATTAACGCCAGAGTTGGAAAAATTCGTGGCCAAGGAAGTTGAAAGCGGGTTGTACCAGACCGCAAGCGAAGTTGTCCGTGCCGGTCTGCGGCGTTTGAAGCAGGACCAGCAATCCCGCCTGCCCCAGCCGCCCAGGACCTCCGAAGAGCTTGAAACGCAATTGCTCCAAAGTTTGAACAGGCTGGAGCAGGGCGAAGGCGTGGCGGGAGCAACAGTACTCCGGCGGCTCCGTAAGCGCATCAAAGAAGCCCGCGTCAATGGCTGACTATCGCCTCGATCCATGCGTCGAAGGTGAACTTTGGAGCATCTGGCAATTTATCGCCCAGGATAATCCAGACGCCGCAACCCGCGTCGTCGAAGCAGCTTTCGACACGTTCCAAAAACTCGCGGCCAATCCGACCCTGGGCAAGGCCCGCCGTTTCAAAACCCCTCGCTTGAAGCATGTCCGTTTCTGGCGCGTGACCGGTTTCGAAAATTACCTAATTTTCTACCTTCCTATTCCCAAAGGGGTCCAGGTACTTCATGTCTATCATGGAGCCCGCGACATCGAATCGTTGATTGAGGAAATCTAGCCAATCGGAATTCCGGCGTTTGGCTGAGATATATCGGGGCGGAACTTGTTACGGCCTCTGCGTTGGATCCGTTTTGGATTTGCCCGGGTCGGCGATAGTTCTGGTTTCCGGGGCACTGTTGAGTCGCGCCATGGACCCCTTTGCCACTGCTTTCCACGTTGATGCATCCGGCCTGTTGACGTCATGCTTCGGCTTTGGTGACCTCCGGCATGAACTCAAGTCCTGCGACAGCATCGTATTTGGAATCGGTAAGACGAATCTTGGCCGCTGCACCGGTTCATGACGTTCACACGCACCTGTACGATCCGGCCATGGGTGATTTGCTGCTGTCGGGGATCGATGAGCAGTTGGTTTACCATTATCTGGTCAGCGAGGCGTTTCGGCAGATGGACGTGAGTTACGACTGCTTTTGGGCGGCTAGCAAGACGGAGCAGGCGGACTACGTGTGGCAGGCCCTGTTTGTCGACCATTCGCCGGTGTCGGAGTCGTGCCGTGGAATCATCACCACTTTGAATCGATTGGGAATCGATCCGCGTAAGAACGATCTTCCAGCGTTGCGGCAGTGGTTTGCGGGGCAAGAGCCGCAGGCGTTTCTGGAACGGGTTCTCCAATTGGCGAATGTAGCGTCGGTTTGCATGACCAATTCGCCTTTTGACCCGGTGGAGAGGCCGTATTGGGAACGTGGTTTCGCTCGTGATCCGCGTTTTCGGGCGGCACTGCGGATTGATCCATTGCTACTCGATTGGTCGAATGCCGCCGCCAGGTTACGCTCGATGGGTTGGAATACCGACGGTTCACTCAACGAGCCGAACGCCAGCGAAGCCCGGCGTTTTCTGGCCGATTGGACCCGAAAAATCGGCTCGCGTTACTGCATGGTTTCGTTGCCTCCGAGTTTCCTTTATCCGTCCGAGACCCCGGAATCGTATCTCATCGATCACGCGGTATTGCCGCATTGCCGCGAGCATGGACAGCCGGTTGCCCTGATGATGGGGGTGAAACGGGCCGTGAATCCCCAGCTACGGATGGCTGGTGACGGCGTTGGACGTTCCGACCTCCAGGCATTGGAGAATCTTTGCGCCCGGAATCCAGGTAACCGTTTCCTCGTGACCTGTCTGTCGCGTGAGAATCAGCACGAGTTGGTGGTTCTGGCCCGCAAGTTCCGGAACCTGCACGTTTTCGGTTGTTGGTGGTTTACCAACACACCGCAATTGATTGAGGAATTGACGACGATGCGGCTGGAACTGTTGGGCCTCAGTTTTACTCCGCAGCATTCCGACGCCCGGGTGCTTGATCAGTTGATCTATAAGTGGGATCACTCCCGCGAGATCATCGCGCGATGTTTGGCGCGTCGATACGATGGGTTGGCAGCGGGCGGATGGAGGGTGACGGAGGAGGAAATAGGACGGGACTGCCAAGAACTGTTGGGTGGAGGTTTTGAGCGGTTTCTTCGGTGCGCTTGAGGAACGGTACTGCCATAGGAGAGGGCGTTATCTGAGTCACCGGTGCCCCCGCCCACTCATCCGGCCTGCGGCCACCTTCTCCCCGGGGGGCGAAGGAAGGGGTTCGAATTATTTGCACCTGTGCTTATCACCCTTGCCCCCAAGAGTTTCTGGGGGAGAGTCTTCTTGGTTCACTCGGGCAACACCACGGGGTCTTTCAGCGGCGAGCCGCCGCTGCCACCTTGGGGCCGAAGGCCCCTCAAAATAGAAGCGCCGGCTCGGCGCTTAAGAGGCGATACTGACGCACTTTGGGAGGCTTCCCGCTGTGACTGGACGAGGCGGTGGTTCCGATAGGTCAGCTTGGCAACGTTAACCGGCTCATTATCAATGTGATATGACTGATTCGTGCGCCAACCAGACCAATTCAGTCCGATTTGCTATTTGACACTCGCTGCGGCTCCAGTAGCTTCCCAAGGCAACCGGATGATTTTGGTCCGGTTGGAAAACATGCAAATCACTCGAGCGGGAGAATACGGAGTTTTGGGGCTTTTGGCCCTGTCGCGCCGTGCCCCGGGCGACGTGGTGATGCTGGATGTGATCGCACGTGAGGAAGACATTCCCACGAGCTTTCTGGGCAAGATTTTCCAAAGCCTGGCCAAGGCTGGCATTGTGAAGTCTGCCCGGGGAACCGGTGGTGGTTTTGCGCTGGAAAAGCCCGCTTCGCAGATCACCGTCCTTAGTGTCTTGGAAGCGATCGAAGGCCCCATTGCCTTTGGCCGTTGCCTGGATGAAACGGTGGGGTGCGAAAACACCAGCGGGTGTGCGTTGTGCGGTTTGTTGGCGGAGGCCCAGGACCGGGTCAAAGAGGTCTTTGCCAAGACCAGCATCACGCAGCTAGCCGGACGTCATTTGCCCAAGGGGCTGATGAAACAGGCGCGCGAAAACTCGCGCGGAGCAGATTGCGGAACAGAGACTGCGCAGGTCATTCCGCTGACCGTGGAAATTTTACCGTCAACTTAATCAAGATCTACAAGCCATGAGTGATACCTATACCCTTTACAATCCGACCGTGATGGAACACTTCATGAATCCCAGGAACATGGGAGACATCAAGGACGCCGACGGCATCGGGGAAGTGGGTGCCGCCGCCTGTGGCGACATCATGAAAATCAGCCTCAAGATCAAGAACGGGAAGATTGAAGACGCCCGTTTCAAGACCTTCGGCTGCGGCTCCGCAATTGCCAGCTCCAGCATGGCCACGGAACTGATCAAAGGCCGCTCGATTGAAGAAGCGATGAACTTTTCCAACCAGGAAGTCGTGGATGCCCTCGGCGGCCTGCCCCCGGTGAAGATTCACTGCTCCGTCCTGGCCGAAGAAGCCTTGAAGGCTGCCCTGGAAGATTACGTGAAGCGTCATCCGGAGGCCGCGAAGACCACTGCGGAAGTGGCGGCCTGATTCCCGCTCCTCGCGGTTTGAAACTCCGCCGATAAGGCACCCGCAGGCCGTTGTGGGACGGGTTATATGCGCCTGTCCTCCTCCTGCGATTCGTTCGAAAAAGGTTACCGATGTCCCGCCAAGTCTATTTAGACCACCAATCCGCCACGCCGCTTCTACCCGAAGTGTTCGAGGCGATGCGCCCGTACTTTACCGAGTTTTTCGGGAACGCATCCTCGCTGCACCGCGAGGGACTGAGGGTTCGGGACGCGCTCAAGAAGGCGCGCCAGCAGATGGCGTCGTTGATCAATGCCGACAGCGAAGAAGAGATCTTCTTCACCGCCGACGGTACTGAATCGGCCAACCTGGCGATCAAGGGCGTCGCCTATGCGAACGAACGCCGCGGCAAACACTTGGTCGTCTCCGCCACGGAGCATCCGAGTGTCATAAATTCGGTCGAGTTTCTGGAAAAGCAGGGTTGGACCTGTACCCGGGTGGGCGTCGATGCCGAGGGGCTGATCAAACTGGAAGATCTTAAGGCGGCCATTACGCCCCAGACCGCCTTGGTGGCGGTGCATCACGTCAACCACGACATCGGGACCATCGAACCGATCCGCGAAGTAGGCAAGATTTGCGCCGAAAAGGGCGTGCCCCTGTACGTGGATTGCGAGGCCAGCGCGGGATGGTTGCCCATCGACGTCAAGAGCATGGGCGCCAGCCTCATCAGCTTTTCGCCCCATCGTTTTTATGGGCCCAAAGGCGTGGGTGTTCTGTACCGGAATCGCAAGGCGCGTCTGGTCAGCATTATCCATGGCGGCGTGCAGGAAGGCGGACGCCGGGCGGGTACAGAGAATATTCCGGCCATCGTTGGTGGCGGTGTGGCAGCCGAAGTCGCGTTGCGCGAAATGAGCGCCCGGACGGCTCACTGCACGGTCCTGCAGAAGCGTCTTTGGGACGGCCTCAAGGCCAAGGTTCCCTACATCAAGCTCAACGGACCGGAGCCGGGGCCGAACCGCTCGCCGTTGAACATCAACATTTCGACCGAGTTCATCGAAGGCGAAGGCCAGTTGCTGCTGTGCGACATGAACGGTATTGCCGTTGCCAGCGGGTCCAGTTGCGTCAGCAAATCCCTCAAGATTTCCCACGTGCTGGGCGCCATCGGGCTCGATCACGCGTTGGCGCAGGGCAACATCATCATGACCTTGGGCAAGGACAACACCGCCGAAGACATCGACTACGTGGTGGAGTCTTTCGTCAAGATCGTGACCAAGCTGCGCGGCATGTCGCCAATGTGGGACGAATTCGAACGGGGAATCATCGATTCTTCGATCAATCCCAAAGGCGTTGGCAAGTCGTTTGCGCAACACGCCGCTGACGTTTCGGGTAAGCCCGCGCACTGACTTCCCTCGATTTTCCACGCGGATTTCGCTCGCCACCGCCAGCCTACGGCAGTTTGCTCCTTCCAGTGAAATCGCTGGCCGCATTCCTTTGCTGCTGCTTCCTGCTCCAATGGGCGGTGCAGGCGGACGAGACCAATTACCTGCAACAGGCGACGAGCGCCTGGCGGGCGAAAGATACCGCCAAGGCCTTGGAACTTATATCCACGGGCATCAAGGTGGATCCCAAAGATTCGCGCCTCTGGAATTTCCGGGCGCAAATGCGGTCGCTGCTGAAGTCATACGACGAAGCGGCGCAGGACCTTTCCGAAGCCATCAAGATCGACCCCAAATCGACCTTCCTGGTAATGGAGCGGGGCATGGCCCGTTTTCAGGCGGGTAAGATTACGGAAGCCTTGATCGATTTCGATCGGGCCAACGAAACCGAACCCCGCATGGAAGCGCAAAACTGGCAGCGTGGTATCGCTCTCTACTATCTGGGACGGTATGCCGACGGCCGCCGCCAATTCGAAACCCATCATAAGGTCAACGCGGACGACGTCGAAAACGCAGTCTGGCTTTTCATGTGCATTGCCCGTGCGGAGAACATGGAGGCGGCTCGCAAAGCGATGTTACCGCTGGGCAAGGACGACCGGGTGCCGATGACGGAGATCTATCAATACTACGCGGGCAAAGGGACCAAGGAGGAGGTCATCAAGGCCGCCCGTGCGGATTCGACTGAACCCGGTGGGCAACGCCGGCAGGTTTTCTACGCATTGTTTTACCTGGCCATCCACGACGATTTGGAAGGCAAACGCGCCGACGCCATCGACAAGCTGGAGCAGGCTGTGACACTGGGCGAGCCCGGTGATTATATGGCCTCGGTCGCAGCCATTCATCTCAAGCGGCTCAAGGAACCCGGAACGACCGCCACGGCACCATGATCGAAGAACGACCTTCCATAGACCGCATTGCGGCCACCCTCGCGGCAAAAATCATCTGCAAAGCGGACGAAGGCATCCCGGCCGATCGCGTCCTGAAAGCGATTCTGCGGGAACAGAAAGGCCTGCAGCCCGGCGAAAGCGCGGCGGTAGCCGACTCGGTGTTTTGCTTTTACCGCTGGCGGGGTTGGTTGAATCCTGCGCAAAAGGTCGAGGAGCAAGTCGAGGCGGCCCGGCAATTGGCGGAGCGTTGGCATCAGAAGCCACACAGTTTTTCGCCGACCGAACTCCAGAACCGAGCGGTGCCTGCCTGGACCAAGGAGGAGGTTACCTTTACGCCGACTTGGTTACGTACTTTGCAGGAGGATCCGATTCTCTGGCTGCGTGCCCGGCCGGGCCATGCCGATCCGTTGCTCGAGCGGTTTCCGTCGTCGCTCTCCCGGAAGATTCCCGGAGCAATTGCCTTTGCAGGCAAGGAAGACCTTTTTCGTTCCATCGAATTCCACGCAGGTGAATTCGAGATCCAGGACATCGCCTCCCAGGCGGTGGGCCTTGTTTGCGGCGCCAAGCGCGGCGAAACGTGGTGGGATGCCTGCGCCGGTGAAGGTGGGAAGACCTTATACCTCTCGGATTGCATGGAAAACACCGGCCTGATTTGGGCTAGTGACCGTTCGAAACGCCGCTTGCAGACCTTGCGCCAGCGGGCCGCGCGGGCGCGGGCTTTTAATTATCGTGCGGTGGAATGGGATGGATCGGAGCGCTTGCCCACCAAGACAAAGTTTGACGGCATACTGTTGGATGCGCCGTGCAGCGGTGTCGGCACCTGGACACGCAATCCCCACGCCCGGTGGACGACCACCCAGGCGGACGTTCATGAATTGGCCAAGATCCAGGCCGGGCTGCTGGCCAATTGTTCGCGGCTCGTCAAGCCGGGTGGGCGGCTAATCTATTCCGTGTGTACATTGACCAACGCGGAAACCCACGGCGTCGCCGACGGTTTCCAAGCGGCCTCGCCGGACTTCGAGCCAGTGGAGTTCAAAAACCCCTTCCAACTTGAAGAACCTCCCGCTGCCCGCCAGATGTGGTGGACGCAGTATTCCGGTGGCAATGGGATGTTTGTGGCCATGTGGCGGCGGAAAGCGAACCCGCCAGCGGCCAAATAAGACACCCGCATGGCGGAGGCTTTTCCAACGGGTTGGCGGCCCTTTTTCACCGGGCCGGTCATCAAGACGGATCTACTGGAAGTCTGGTTGGAGAAACACGGTATCGAATCTTCGATCGAGCCGGTGGACCCCGCGGCGGACGAATGGGACCTTTCGCGGGAAGTGCATGTCAGGGTTCGGGTGGCCGATTATGATCGGGCGTGGCAGTTGTTCTATGCCGAGCGGGAGGACGAGATATGAATGACGAAAAAGAACGGCTGGCGCGCTTGGAGGAATTGGTTGCCCACCTCCAGCACGACTATGACCAATTGAACAAAGTCGCCATTGAACAGGGCCGATTGCTGACCAAGCTCCAACGCAAATTGGAAGAGACCACCGAAACCGTCCAGCGCCAGGAGATGGAACGGGTACGGGAGACCAGCTCAAAGCCGCCCCATTATTCGGTCTAGGTCATGTTGGGCATGGAATAGGGATTGCCATTGAAGCCGTCGGTGGTTCCGATATAGGGGTGCCATGAGCAACTGGTTGCTGGATGTTGAAAATCTGGGCGTGGAAATCACCAAGCCCGAAGGGGGAACTCCCTTGGTGCAAGGCGTGAGTTTTCGCATGGCGCCGGGCGACTCGCTCTGCCTGGTCGGCGAAAGCGGTTGCGGGAAGTCGATTACCGCCCTGTCGCTCGCTGGATTGCTTTTGCCTCCACTGTGCTTTTCTTCCGGGCGGGTCCTTTTCCGTGGGCTCGACGTCGTCCGAGCCAGCGAGAAGGAACTGCGCAAGATTCGCGGCGGCGGAATTAGTTATATCTTCCAAGACCCCGGGGCGGCGTTAAATCCCGTCCTGACCGTTGGCCGCCAGATTCGCGAATCTTTGGCCCTGCACCGGCCCGAAGCCAATACCGATGCCGAAGTGGTCCGGTTGTTGCGATTGGTGCAAATTCCCGATCCTGAACACCGGCTGAGGGCCTATCCGCACGAGCTTTCTGGCGGAATGCAGCAGCGGGTCATGATTGCCATGGCGATCGCCCCGAAGCCGGCACTGTTGGTGGCCGATGAACCGACCACGGCCCTGGACGTCACGGTCCAAGCCCAGATCCTGGCGCTGCTGGCGGAGTTGAAAAAGGAACTGGGGATGGCGCTGATTCTCATCACCCATAACTTGCCGATTGCCCGGGGCATCGCCAACCGCATGCACGTCATGTATGCGGGGCAATGGGTGGAGACTGGCCTGACAGAAGACATCCTCGACACGCCCAAGCATCCTTATACCCGGGCCTTGCTGAACAGCATGCCGGTGTTCGGGGCCAATAGAACCCGGCTGGAGGCGATTCCGGGCACAGTGCCCAGTCCCGGACAATGGCCAGCCGGCTGCCGTTTCGCGGCCCGCTGTCCCCAGGTACGCGAGGACTGCCGCCAAAACAGTCCCGCCCTCCAACCGGTGGGCGGAGGGCGGGAAGCGCGTTGTCCTTATACCGGAGAATCTAAATAATCGTCAGTCCGGGAAATCGACCAGCCGGAGGGCGCCCACGCCGCCCGGATTCCAGTTGGTGAAGAGGATGTAAACTTCTTTCTTGCTGCCCGTGCCGGTGACGTACCACGCGGCGTCATGGATGTGCTGGGCCTCGGTATAACCCAGATCCTCCTTGGGCTTGATGGTGCTGACGATCACCCGCTTCTTCAGGTTGATGATATAAATCGGGCCAGGAGCGCCCTTGGGGCCGTCGAGGCAGGGTGCGATGGCGTAATCTCCCCAGAGATCGACGTCACAGACGGTGCTGCCCGGCGGTAACCCGGCGATATCCGTGAAATGGTGATGGTGCAGGTCGAAGCGTTTGACCTGGGCTTCCGGTCGCGCCGATACCAGCAGGGTGTCGGTGTGCGCGTCGTAGGTGATGCCGTGCGGCGTCTGGGACACTGATTTGCCGCCGTAGAATTCACCGCGATAGGCGAAAGGATTGGCGGAAGCGGGCATGAACCAAGCCTTGCCATAACCATCCGTTACCCAAATCTCGTCCTTGCTGACGAAGGTGGCGTCAGTGGGAGCAAATCCCTTTTTGTCAGAGTAAGGTCCGCCCTCTGGAGTGTGCAACGTGGTCGCATGCTCGAAACTCGTATCGGTCAGGTAAACTTCGCCATCGTTGTTATCGGCGACCACCACGAGGGGTAATTGTCCCTTGCGCGGAAAGATGTCCGCGCCATGCAGGTTCCCGTGAGCAAAGGCCGGGTCGCCTTTGATAATCCAGGAGTTCGCCAGCTTGTTGCTAAAGCCAATCCAGCCGACGTTTTCCAGGCCCCAGTAAACGAGGTCGCGCTCGGAATCGACGATGATGGTGCCATGGGCGCCCTTGAGCTTCGGAAGTGCTTCAGGAGGCACGGGCGTCAGCTTTGGGGCGGGAACGAATTTCCAGGCGCCCTGGCCGCTGATCTTGGTGTTCGGCCCGGCCATGAACATCTTAAGTCCAGTGACGGGCGCCTTTTTCTCGACTTCGAAAGGCAAGGGGACGGAGGTGGTGACTTCAACGCTTTTTCCTCCGGCGGTTTCGTGGGCCATCGCGAAGGGTCCGGTAAGGAGCCCGGACACGGCAATGGCGGCAAGGTGTTTTTGCATGGCGATACGGCTGACGGTGTTGCGGGGAAATAGTTTCAACCCAGATGACGTTTGGAAAGCGCCATTTTCCCGCAAACTGCGCTTACCCTATTCCGCTTTCGGGCCTTTTTGGAATAGCCGCACAATCCACCAGGTCGCCTGGGCGTCCAAGGGTTGGGTGGCGTGCACCCGAAACTCTGAGCGTAATCGCCGATAAGCCAGGCGCGCCCAAAAGAAATCATTCGCCAGGCACGCTGCAGCCCAAAACCACACCATCGTGGTGCCCTCAGGTTCCGGCAGTCGTTGCACCTGATTCAAAACGGCTGCCAATAACAATAGAACGGCGACGGTAGCCCAGGGCAACAACAATACCCGGGCCACCACACCCTGGCTCATCCGGCCGGTACGAGAAACCAGCGAGCCATCCAAACTGACAATGCCCAGAGTCGCCAGATCCGCTAATAGCAGGAGTTCCCGGGCCCACACCATGGGGAACTCCACGTCGCGCGTGAGGAAAGGATTCCATGGATTGAAAAGAAAGATATCCCAGAGTATGACCACGAGCAGGGGGTAGCGGATCAATCGCCAGCAAGCTTGCAAGTGGCCGCGAACGATTTGGCCGTCGGAGAGTGAGGTGGCCAGTTGCAGTTCCAGGCCTCCACTGCGTTTGTCATCCAGCAGTTGGCGGCCGGCTTCGGCGGACATCCAGAACTTATACGCCGTGTGCATCACGCCGGTGGCAAAGAACCAGAATGCGAAATCTTGGGAGGCGTCGGAGCCGTCGCGGGATTCATGCGAGCGCCAGGCGAATAGCCCAAAGCCACCCCCGACGATCATCAGGATGCCCCACGGAATAAGCCGCCGGATCAGGTGTCGCTCCGTCAGCCAAACGATTGGATGGTGGTCGAGCAACACAGCCCACGCCTTTCGGGTGCTCCGCCGAGTCCAGGAAAACCAACCCGCTCGCCGGTGACGCAGGGCTTTATCCTGCCACACGCGTGGAAGTCGAAACGACGCCCAGGATAAGGCCATCACGGCCACCACCAGGCTGTATCCCAACGAGGTCCAGAACTTGATGGGCGTGACACCAAAATCGACATCGCCGCTTTCGACAAATCCCGTAACGGGCGAGTAGACCGATAGCTTGTCAAACCAAGCTGACGAAATGATAGCCGGGTGCCGGTGATGGACAAACCAATCCAAGGTGGCTCCAGCCATCGGGAAGCCTCCTCCGAAAAAGACCAGCAGGACAAAGGTCAATCCGGGCGCGCTACGGTTACTCTCGCAGTAAGTCGAAGCTGCCATGCCAAGGCACAGGGATACGACCAAGGTGGCCACGAGCACTAATGACATGCGGGCATATTCGCCGCCGGTGATCCCCCCTAGTAGCAGGGCCATCGCCATGATCGGTTGGAAGGCCAGCAACCCATACATTGCCCCAATCGAGCTCGATACCAGCTTTCCCAAGGCCACATCCACCCCCCGAAGATCGGTCAAGAAAAGCAGCCCCAGAGTGCCTTCCCGGCGTTCCTTGCTGATGGTGTCCGCCGTATAGGATATCCCGCACAACGCGGCCGAAAGAAGGGCCATCCCGGACAGTCCCCAGAAAATGAACTTGCCAGCCGGAATGCCCAGATTCGCTCCAATCAGTGAAATGGTGATCAAACCGTAGGTGGCAAGACCCACGCCCGACAACGCGACCAGGCTTCTGCTCCAATAGGTCGTCCAGCGGCGCGACGCCACGCGCAGCTCACGCTCGACTACTGGAAGGATTGTCATCGGCACCTAGGTTGGCAGAGCGGTTTTTCCGCACAAGCCAGTGCTTTGTAAATTGATGCACGGCTCACGTGATAGAGGCGGGGGTATCAAGGTTGGCCAGGCAACGGAGGCGGTGTGGACGGCGGCATAGCAGGGTGCGCCCGTGCCATGGGAGGCGCAATCAGGCCCTTGGGGACTGCGTGGGCACAAGCGCAGGGGCGGATTTTCCCATAGAGATTGCGCCGCGCCTGGCGTATCCAGAAATAGGCGTTACCTACGAATATAAGAGTGGGAAACACTGTGGCTATCAACATGTACCAGGACCCTGTGCCAGAGGCCACGTTGCTGGCGGCAAGCACCAGGCCAAGTATGGCAGTGCCAAAGACTCCAATAATCCAGGGCAGGAGGTAAACCAAGCCCAAGGCCCGTAATGCGATCCGGCCACTCGAAAGTATCACTGCCCCTTCCAGGCTGACGATGCACAAAGCGATCCACCCCGCCAGTGAGCCAATGATTTGAACCAGGACCGTGACAATGGGGAAGATCGATGACTCTTGTCTCCCAAAACTTGAAAACATCACCACCGAAGGAATCTGCTCCACGACCAGGGAGATGCCTAAAGGCCACCGGAAAGCCCGCCAGAGTGCTTTCCAATGCCCGTGGACTATGGAGTGGTCGGTAAGTGCCGTGCCCAACTGCAGCTCTAATCCGCCGGAACGGCGATCCGCCAGAAGTTGCCGGCCTGCCTCCACGGCCACCCAGATTATCAGTATGCACTTCGCCAGTTGCGAGAGGCCCCGCAAAAAAATGGCAAACGGGTCGAAGGTGTTGGCCGTCCCCGGCCGCATAATGAGGGGCTGGAGAACCATTAGAGCCGCGGCTACTTGCACCACGACGAGAGTCCACGGTATCACACCGCGTCCCATATATCGCAGGGCGAGCCACTCAATGGGATCTTGATCAAGTAATCCCAGCCTGCGGGCCCCGGCAGGGAGCAAGTTTCGCCGACCTGAAAAATGCCGCGGCTTGTCCTGCCAAATTCTTGGCAGTCGCCAGGCGGCAACAGCGAGGGCCAGGATCCCAACGATCGTGATATAGGTAATTGCCGTCCAATAATTTGAGGCCACTGTCCAAGACCCCTGGCTGCTGCTGGAGATAAATGCGGTGATATTTGAGCAGTTGAGAAAAAACTGCGCGTAGCGTGCGGATCCTCCGTTGAACCGGTGTAATTGCTGGCTCCCAAAACCAATTGCCATAGCCACGGCGGGACCGAGGCCCGCCATGGCTATGGCACTTATGAATGCGAGCACCGACGGCATGCGTTCTCGCGGCGACATTGTGGAGCACAGCAGCCCGACCGAAAGCGAACTGCCCAAGGTCACCAGCATCACGAGGGATGCTTTTAGGTATTCCTCAAAAGTCACGCCACCGAAGAGCAAGCTCATCGACAGAATGGGTTGGATGGCGATCAGGGCGTAGATGCCCCGCAGTGAGGACGAGGCGAATTTGCCGCAAGCGACGTCCAGCCCGGTCAAATCGGTGAGGAAGAGTAATCCCAGTGTGCCTTCTCGACGTTCGGTGCTGATCGTTTCCGCCGTCTGCGTAACCCCAGCCAACGAAGCTACCAACAGGGCCACACCACCGATTCCCCAAAACAGGAACTGGCCGATAGGGAACGCTTGGGAGGAATTGGACGAAAAATTCCCCAACATCACCAAGGAGGCAATCAATATTCCAGCCACCGCCCCGCCTGCCCGGAACCAATAGGTGCTCGATCTCCGGGAGGCCACTTGCAACTCCCGCGCGACGATGGGCAACGACAACATGTGCCGAAGGGTCGAGGAGCCTTCCCGGGCAGGCAAGCCGATATCGCTTTTGCCTTGCTGACACCGGGCGAAGGCCGAACAGTAACTCCTGTGGCTCACCATCGATTACGAATGTCTTCTCAATCGATAGCCAGTGCTGCTGAAGGGAAGACTTCACCCCCGTGTCAGCCGGATGCCGGGCGGCGCCACTTCTTACGGATGTGCGGAACGTTCGTAGTGACGACCGGACTGGCCACCGTGGGCCATCATCTGGAGGCCGCCTCACCCGCAGATCCATGGATTGATCCCGCCCTGGCCAAAGATTGGCTGGAGCGTTGGCAGAAGGATATTCTCGGCGAAGCACGTTCGAGGGCTTGCGATCGCGAAAATGGGGAGGGACTGGGGTGGCTGGTCAGTCCCGTTTTGAATGGGTTCTACTACGGTTTTCTTTATACCCGCGACCCGCAATGGATCGAACACCTCGTGGACTGGACCGATGCCATCGTGGTGCGGGCGGTGCGGGAGCCGGACGGTTTCAAAGGGTGGCCACAAGGCAACGGCAGTGGCGGTGAATCCAAGGAGTACAAGGCCGATAGTCTGTTGGGTGAAGCCATGTTTCTTAAGCCGGTGGTCTCCCTGGCCCACACGATCCTCACTTCACCCGAATTGAAGGCCAAATGGGGTGCCAAAGCGGAGGCTTACCTGGAATTGGCGAAGGATATCTTCCGCAAATGGGATAGTCGCGGTTGCTGGCGAGAGACTGAGGATGGCGGCGTTTGGATTGTGCCGGGGTGGGGGATTGATTTGACGTCCCCCGGTCGTTGGTCCGCTGGTTACGCCCAATGGAAAACAGAAGGATTTACCAATCCGGCCAACAAGCTGAACGAGATTTCCCTCTGGATGTTAGCCATGCACAACGCGACGGGCGACAGGGTCTATCGCGAGCGGGCGGAAAAGTGGTTTCGCGTCATGAAAAAACGGATGCGGAATCGGGGCAACTCGTCCCATCTCGTTTGGAATTACTGGGATCCCGCCGGGCCTTGGGACTATCGAGAGGACGGACGCCCGCGGCATTGGGTGGGAGTTCACCCCAATGGTGGCTACTACTGGATTGACGTCATGGCGATCACGGCGGCGTTCGAGCATGGTTTGGTGTTCACGAAAACCGATATCGATGCCTTGACCGCCACGAATCGGGATTTTATGTGGAATCAAACGCTCAAGGGAGCCAAGTTCCAACGAATCGACGGCGGGGAATCCGATGCCCGCTGGAAAAATAGTCCAGGCGTCCTCTGGAGTGCCTTGGTCCCGTATGATGCTGTGCTGCGTGGCGTATTCGTGGCCAACCATAAACCGGATAGTTGGGGTGGCATGGCCGAAACACCGTGGTTCCTCTGGCGGTCCAAAGGGGCGTAAGAGGACTGATGATTTTCTTTCATTCCCTGAAAGCTTGGCAGCGATGTCCCAGCACTGTATCCGTTGGCGTCCCCTTGAACCACAGCTTGGCGTGCGCCTTTGGCGCGATTTGGATCAACGTCCTGGCAGAGAGTAGGTTGCGCTTCAATGGCGGCGTGGATGAACGATAAATCAAAGCGGAATCGAGGCACTACGAAAACGGGCTCAAAGCAGCCCCAGCGGATGTCGACGGCGACGGCCACCACGATGATCGTACTGGTGATCGCGGCCGGATATGCCTCGGTGACGCAATTGAATCGACTGGAGAAAAATCGTTCCCCTTCCGCACCTCACTCGGCTGGAACGCCCACTGCCGCCGTTTTAGCAAGGGGAACCAATGCCCCGGATTCGGGCAACGTCGATCAGGGTTCCACTCATCTGAACCGCGGCAACGAATTACTGGCACTGGGGAAAGTGAAGGAGGCCGTCGCGGAGTACCGAACGGCTGCCAAGTTGAGTCCTGAAGACGAGGACATGCACTACAACCTGGGCCTGGCTCTAGCCAAGGCTGGAGAACGCGAAGAAGCCAAGGCTGAATACGCGGCGGCGCTGAAGCTGTTTCCAGACTATGTCGAAGCCCATAACAATTTGGGTAACCTCTTGCTTGCCGAAGGCAAGACGGACGAAGCCATCGGTCACTTCCGCGAAGCGATCAAGAACGCGCCCGACAATGCCTCGGCCCATAACAACCTGGGCAGGGCTCTGGCCAAGCAGGGCAATCTTCTCGACGCGCTGACGTCGCTCCATACGGCGATCAACCTGAAGCCCGATTTCGTGGACGCCCACCAGAACCTCGGGGCGGCGAATCTTTCATTGGGCCGCCTGGAGGAAGCCGTTGCTGAGTTTACCGATATCCTGCAAGCCCACCCCAATTTCGAGCCGGCCCGAAAAGGTCTGCAAATGGCCCGCCAAAGGCTGGCCCAATGAAGGTGTTGCAGTTCCGTGTCCAAACCCGTTTTCACTGGCCCCGAAAGTTGAATTTCAATTCCTGATTTCCGATGAAAGCCACCAAGATTCTTTCGTCCCCAGCGGTTGCCCATATCTGCCGCGTTGCCGCGCTCAGCCTGGCAACGACCTCGCTAGGCGATCCCTTGCCGACGCAAATCCTTGATCCGCTCAAGCTGAACACCAACGTCTTGAACGTCCTGCGCCAGAATCAGCAGGAGCAGATCCGGTCCGCGGCAAGTTGGAAGGTGTATCACGATTTTCAATTTACCGATCGTTATGCCGAAAGCGGCATCGTGTTCGAACACCATGCGGTCGATGACGCAGCGAAGACCTGGAAACCTGCCCACTACGACCATGGAACCGCAGTGGCGGTGGCGGACGTGGATGGCGATGGTAAACTCGACGTCTATTTCGTCAATCAACTGGGTTCCAGCACCCTGTGGCGCAACTTGGGGAATGGCAAATTTGAGGACATCACCGCCGCCGCTGGCGTTGGCCTCGCCGACAAGATCAGCGTCGGAGCCTCCTTTGCCGACGTCGACAACGACGGGCTGCCGGACCTGTTCGTCACCACGATTCGCAAGGGGAACGTGCTTTTCAAGAATGTGGGGCAGGGCCGTTTCAAGGACGTGACGCAGGAATCGGGCCTGGCTTATATTGGCCATTCTTCCGGGGCCGTATTCTTCGATTTTGACAATGACGGCTGGCTGGATCTCTTCGTCGCGAATATAGGAAAATTCACCAGTGAAGAGCAGGGGAAGGGCGGGTTTTACCGCGCCTATCCCGACGCCTTCACGGGCCACACGAAGCCCGAACGGAGTGAACAGAGCCTGCTCTACCGCAATACCGGCGGCGGCAAATTTGTTGAGGTTTCCAAGGAAATGGGTCTGGAGCATCGCGGTTGGAGCGGGGACGCCAGTTTCTGCGATCTGAACGGGGACGGCTTTCCTGACCTCTACGTGTTGAGCATGCAGGGGGACGATAAGTTCTATGAAAACGATCACGGGAAACGTTTCGTGGAAAAAACCGCGGCCTACTTTCCCAAGACGCCGTGGGGCGCGATGGGGCTCAAGTTCTTTGACTATAATCTGGACGGCCTGATGGACCTGTATGTCACGGACATGCATTCGGACATGACCGATACCCAGACCGCGGCGGGCAAGAAGAACCTGGCCGCCAGCTTCGAAAAGAAGAAAAGCGACGCCTGGTGCTCAGTCGAATGGAACGACGCCTTCCTGCAGGGTGCGGCCAACAACGTTTTCGGCAACGCTTTCTACCAGAACAAAGGCCACGGCCAGTTTTCCGAGGTGTCCGACAAGATCGGCGCGGAAACCTATTGGCCTTGGGGCATCAGCGTCGCGGACCTGAACGCCGATGGCTATGAGGATGTGTTCGTTACCGCCGGCATGGGGTACCCCTTCCGTTATTGTATCAACAACGTGTTGCTCAATGACTCTGGCACACGATTCCGCGACAGCGAATATGTGGTGGGTGTCGAGCCCCGCAAAGACGGACGCATCGAGAAAGTTTATTATACCCTCGATGCAAGTGGGGAGGACAAGAATCGGGACTATGCCTATCATAAGAAAGGCATCCTGGGAATCATGGGCGCCATTAGTTCCCGCTCCTCGGTGGCATTTGATATCGATGGCGACGGCGACCTGGACCTCATCACCAACGAGATGAACGACCATCCCATGGTCCTCATCAGCAACC
>DATJII010000094.1:0-2277 GCA_035493435.1 Candidatus Limnocylindria bacterium
TTTGCCAAGGGAAATGCATACCGCCAAATTCTGGGGCGCGGTTCGTGCATTTTGCAGTTCGTTCGAAGTGCGTTGAGGGTTGGTCGTGAATGCCACGAATTAGCGCCCGGCAGCATCCGGCAGCCTGGGAGCATCAATACCCAAGGCGTTGCAGAGGTCCATTTCGTGTTCCTGCTCCTGGACGATAATGGTGCGCAACGTCTCGCTCAGACCGTACTCGCCCATGGCCTCCGCCTGGCGGATTCGCTGACGGTAGTTGGCAATGGTTTCCCGCTCATTGTGGAGATCGAAACGCAGCATTTTCTTCGCTTCTGGCGACGCCTCGACCTTGGCCGCTGTCACCGTGGGGGAACCGCCCAGATAGTCGATTTGATTGGCGATCTTGATGGCGTGGGCGAGTTCTTCCGCGGCGTGGAGTTCCAATTCCTTGGCAATGTGGAGGTATTCCGCGCCCTTCAGGGTCTGGCTGTAAACCGTATAAGCGATGATGGCTTGGTATTCACGGGAAAGGTCTTCGTTCAGGAGTTCGATCATTTTCTCGCGCGTGATTTCCAGGTTTTCGGTTGGTTGCATGTGACAGTGTTTTTCTTTGGGGGATAGCAGTAATTTCGGAAGTGAGTGCCGGAAGATCGACAGCATTCCGTTTCCCACACTAGCTGCCATGCAATCCGGATGCCATTTTTAGAATCCGGTATCGGTTCGCGACTGCTTTTGCGACGCGAAGGGGCATCCCGATGCCATGTTGGTGTCTTTTCGACGCCAGATTGCTACCGCCTTGTCACGCGTCATTCGCCCTTCGTGGGGGAAGATGGGAAGCGTCATGAAGGCGTTGTATCTTTGCGTGGCTGCGTTCCTTTTGTGCCGTTCCTTTCAGGTCCAAGCCCGCGGCAAAGCCGAACACGTGGTGGTAATCGTGTGGGATGGCATGCGACCCGATTTCGTAACCCCGCAGTTCACGCCCACGCTTTATGAGTTGGCGGCCCAGGGAACGTTTTTCAAAAATCATCACTCCGCCTACGTGACGTCCACCGAAGTGAATGGCACGGCTTTGGCCACCGGCATGTATCCGGATCACTCAGGAATTATGGCCAATGTGGGGTACCGCCCGGAGGTCAACTGGCTGAGTTCCTACGGCACGGAGAGCTTGGACGCCGTGCGCCGTGGCGACCTCCTGACCCAAGGTCACTATCTCGAATCGGCAACCGTTCCCGAGATTCTCCAGCAGGCGGGCATTTCCACCATAGTTGCGGGAGCCAAACCCATTGCCCTCTTGCATGACCGGGTAGTCCAAAAGAAAAGCACCCCCGCCGAGAAAGAGTCGGTGACCCTCTTCCGTGGACAATCGATACCCCGGTCAGTGGCCGAAAACCTCGCCAAATCTCCCGATATCGGGGCCTTTCCGGCAGCCCCTGCGGGTTTTGGAGGAGGGGGGCGCGGGCGGGCTTCCACCAATGAGGCTCCTGCCGTTGCTACCGTAGAGACAAATCAGGATATCCTGAATCCCTTCCGTCGTGGCGGAGCGGGGCCGAATACGCCGGATTCGTGGACCACCAAGGCGCTTACCCGCGGGCTTTGGCGCAAAGGTGTGCCCAAGTACTCCATCCTGTGGCTTAGCGAACCTGACGCCGCCCAACACGCCGCCGGCGTGGGATCAGAGGCGGCAGTGACTGCATTGGAAAGCTGCGACAAGAATCTGGCCACCGTGATCAAGGCTCTGGAGGATAAGAACGTGTTGGAATCCACCGATATCATTGTGGTTTCGGATCACGGCTTCTCCACTATTGATCGCGGGCCGGACGTGATCGAAATTCTGAAGCGGGCCAAGTTCAATGCATCCCGGCAGTTCCTCAATCCTGAGGCGGGGGACATCATGGTGGTGAACCTGGGTGGGAGTCTTTCCTTTTACGTGTTCGAACACGACGAAACGGTGATCAAGAAACTGGTGGCCTTCCTGCAAGGCACCGATTTCGCCGGGGTGATTTTCACTTCCGTAGCGGCTGACGGCACTTTTCCCCTGTCCCAAGTACACGTGGGAGTCACCAACGGAGCCCCGGACGTTTTGGTTTCCATGCGCTGGACACCGGACCTCAACGAAAATGGTGCACCCGGCTTGATTATGTCCGACGACGGCCGCCGGGGCCTGGGAACCCACGCCTCGCTGAGCCGGTTTGACCTTCACAATACCCTGATCGCCTCCGGCCCCGACTTTAAGCCCGCGTTCGTCAGCGAAACTCCCAGTGGCAATATCGACATCGCGCCGACCGTGCTGTCGATTCT
>DATJII010000095.1:0-21815 GCA_035493435.1 Candidatus Limnocylindria bacterium
GGAAGGCTAAACCGATTTTGCTATCGGGCAGTCAGAGAGCCCGCCCGCCCTAATCGGCTGAGCGAAAAATCCCCGTCCGTTGATCCATCGAGGTCCTGCTGTATCTTGCGCCCTTCCCTGGCACGGATTGCGGCATCCTGAATTCATCATCTCAGGTTGACGTGGTATCTGGTGGATCCGTGCCT
This sequence comes from Candidatus Limnocylindria bacterium, assembly GCA_035493435.1. Lineage (GTDB taxonomy): Bacteria > Verrucomicrobiota > Verrucomicrobiia > Limisphaerales > UBA9464 > DATJII01. Next base: position 186 of record DATJII010000095.1, read on the forward strand.
ATGGCAGTAGATTCCTCAGTCAAATAGGATAAACCAATCCAATCCATCAATTGAATAGCGTGGGATGTGCGGGTCACTTTGGGATTGCATTGGTCACTGCGATATTCAAATTTTCTCTCAACGAGCCAAGCCAGATCGCGGGGGTATGCAATATACAAGCACGCTTAGTCTCTCACTCCGAATATGCAACGGAGCACCGATAGCCTTTTCGTCGACTGTCGAGGTTTCGCTGGCATGTCACCGGTGTGTTCGCGCCAATCGGACCATCATTCTAAACGAATCTGCCGCAGCAGAACACTTCGGCAGATCGATTGGCCGGGGCGATCACCCTTTCGATGGCAGGATCACAGGCTTCCGCATGGATCGACAAATGGATGTCGGTGACACCGATCGAGTCGAGGCATCATATTACCTGAGTTATGAATTTCAACCATTTACGGACTTAAAATATCCTGAACTATTAATCTCGCCGCAACCGACTTGGGGACGCGTTCATTTTACAATCAGTTGCCCCTGCGGGCGAAGGTCTGAAGTGTCGACCCAGACGAACTTAATTCGGCCTTGGCGAGCAAGTTGTGATTGCCGCCGGACGTTGTATGTGGAAAACGAACAGGTTATATTATTCTCAAAAGCATTGCCGGGCACATGATTATTTAACTCGCACACATCATGCGTTGTGTATGAAATAAATAATGAATCGCACATGTCTCTGAAACTGACTCTGGCACCAACCCACAGAAATCTTGAGGCCACGGAAGCACTTCAAAGAACAAATTGATCGAACCCTCAAACCGGCCTCACAGCTTGCCGCACTTCCACCGCGATTTGGCTTAGCTTGGCGTAGATTCGTCCGGTACGACGTAGGGGCCACCAATCGTAGAGGTAGATTTCCAACGGCCTCCACATAGCCACCCAACCACCAATGGTCAGGCTTTCCCGAATCAAGCCGATCACGGTTCCGGCCGGTTGACGGGGTAGCATGTTACCCACCAGCAGGCAGCTACCGAGAAACAAGAGCCCGATAAGCAAACTCCGGCGCCCGTCATGCATGAGTCGGCGAAATTCCAACCGGTTGAGTCGATATCGGTCGGCAAAATGGTGCCGCACAGCGACTTCGATCATCGCTTGGGCGGCGGTGATGTCAGGGGTTTCGGCCAGGTGAACCACCAATGTCACCGGCTCCTCCACAGGGAACTCGTTCGCCCAACTCTCGATGAAGGCCTCCGCATCCCCGTCCAGGTCCTTTTCGTGGAACGGCGACGGATCCATCGTGTTGAACAATTGTCCGACGTTTCGCAGGTTCACCTCGATCCGATGGGGCGGATGGACATTCGATGGACCGGATGGGAAACTCATGTCCTGCGAGCCTCTCTGAGCCGTGGCGGGTTTTGAAGCGCGAACGCGAAGGATCCGCCCGCCATCATTCCGCTTGATTGATTTGCCACCCACAGAGCAGCCTCCGTGCTTTCCGTGTATTGCCGTTTCGCAATCATATTGGGCTTGGCGCTTTTCAGCGGCATTACCGGCGGGCGCGCTTCGGCACCGTCGTGGCAGCAGGGGCCGGGCTTTCGTTGGGCACCGCTTCCCAAGCCGACGGCTATGCCCGCCGGATTCACTGCCCAATCCGCTGAAACCACCGGAATCCAATTCACCAATTCCCTGCCCTTACCCCGCATGGTGGCGAATATGAATCTGGCCAACGGCTCCGGGGTGGCCTTGGGCGATTTCGACGGTGACGGCCTCTGCGACCTGTTTTTGTGTAACCTGACCGGTTCCAGCGCCTTGTTCAAAAACCTGGGTGACTGGAAATTCAAGGATGTCACCGCCGAGGCGGGCGTCGCCTGCACGAACCAAGCATCAACTGGAGCGGTCTTTGCCGACATCGATGGGAATGGGACGCTCGATTTGCTGGTCACCGCCCTGGGCGGACCCAACGCGTGTTTTCTGAACGACGGTCACGGCCATTTTTCCAATATCGCCGAAGCGGCGGGTATAACCACACGACTGGGAAGCACCACGATGGCCCTGGCGGATATCGATGGCAACGGAACCCTCGACCTTTATGTCGCCAATTACGGGGCAACCTCGATTCTCCGCAGTGGCGGAGCCCTGAATATAAGTTACGTCAATGGCAAGCCGGTGGTGCGTGGTCGCTACGCGCAACGGATCAAGTTCATCGATGGCGCCATGCATGAAATTGGCGAGCCCGACGCCCTATACCTGAATGACGGCCAAGGGCATTTTAGCGCGGTGTCGTGGACCGATGGCACGTTCCTTGACGAAGAAGGAAAGCCTCTCGCCCAGGCCCCTTGGGACCAGGGGCTGACGGTCTCCTTTCGCGACCTGAATGGCGATGGCGCCCCGGATATCTATGTTTGCAACGACGTCGTAACGCCCGACCGTTGCTGGATCAATGACGGACACGGTCATTTCCGCGCCCTCGCCCGACAGGCCCTGCGATCCACTTCTTATTTCTCCATGGGAGCGGATTTCGGCGACCTTGATCGCGACGGATGGGACGATTTCATCGTGGTCGACATGCTTAGCCGTCGTCATGAGTTGCGATTGACCCAACATTCCGAGATGTACCGCCCACCCAGGATTCCGGGCGATGTGGAATCGGTCTTTCAGATCCGCCGAAACACGTTCTTTCGCAATCGGGGCGACGGAACCTATGCCGAAATCGCCAACTATGCCGGACTGGACAGTTCCGATTGGACCTGGAGTTGTATCTTGCTCGACGTCGATCTGGATGGTTGGGAAGACGTGCTGGTAAGCAACGGTTTTCCGATCAATCCGGATGATGCGGACACCAACGCCAAGATCAAAGGCACGCCCAATCTTACCGTCGAGCAACTGCGTCGTTTTTGGCAGAACGCGCCCAAATTGGAGACACCCAATTATGCGTTTCGCAATCAGCGCAATCTCACGTTCGAGGAGATAGGAAAGACTTGGGGATTCGATTCGTCGCAGATCTCGAACGGCATGGCCGTCGCAGATCTGGACGGGGATGGCGACCTGGACATCGTCGTCAACTGCCTAAACGCACTTCCCTTGATCTACCGGAACAATGCTTCGGCAGGCCGCCTGGGCGTGCGGCTTAAGGGCAAGACGCCCAACACCTGCGGGATCGGGGCAAAGATCAAGGTCTCGGGCGGGCCGGTGACGCAATCCCAAGAGATGATGTCCGGTGGTCGCTATGTGTCCGGCGACGACGCCATGCGCGTGTTTGCCACCGGCGAAGCCAAAGACTTGACCATTGAGGTAACCTGGCGGAATGGGTCGCGGAGCCTGGTACAGGGGGCGAAACCCGATTCTATTTATGAGATCGACGAGGCAGGCTCAGTCCAGGCGACACCGCCAATGCCCGTCAATGAGCCTCTTACGCTTTTTGAGGACGTCAGTGCACTCTTGGGGCACCAGCATCACCAGGAAGCTTTTGATGACTTTGCGCGTCAGCCGCTCCTCCCCAAGAAGCTCTCGCAATTGGGGCCCGGCATCGCGTGGTTCGACCTTGATGTCGATGGGTTCGACGACTTGATCTTCGGCACTGGACGAGGAGCAAGTCTGTCCCTCTATCACAACGACGGTGGCAAGGGCTTTGTCCCTTTCCCGGGGACCACTAATCTCGTCCCGGAATTACAGGATCAGGGTGCCTTGGTCGCGTATAGGAAGGGGGCCGTCTCCCAGGTTCTCGCGTCATCCATGAAATACAGCGCTGGAGAATCCAATGGCGTGGCCGTATCAAGCTTCTCAGTCGGACCTAACGGTATATCGCGGACACCCGCCATCCCGGATTTTGGCCCCAGTGCCGGTCCCATCGCGTTAGCCGACATGGATGGCAACGGAGAACTGGAGCTGTTCGTGGGTGGGCGAGTCATGCCAGGGCAGTATCCTGCCCCGGCGTCTTCCAAGATTTATCGCCTCAACGACGGGCACTGGACAATCGATGCAACCAACTCCATGGCGTTGCTAAACGTGGGGCTGGTAAGCGGTGCTGTATGGAGCGATTTAGATGGCGACGGCTATCCTGAATTGATTCTGGCCTGTGAATGGGGGCCTATTCGGATCTTCAAGAACCGCAGGGGCACCCTCTCCGAAGTCACGCGAGACTATGGTCTTGCTGATGGGTTGGGATGGTGGACCAGTGTGACCACGGCGGATATGGATGGCGATGGGCGGATGGATATTATTGCCGGCAATTGGGGCCTGAACAGCGCGTATCGCGCGACGCCGGAGCGGCCGCTGTTTGTTTACTACGGCGACTGGAACGAAACCGGTGGCATCGATGTGCTCGAAGCCGAAAATGATCCGGTGGCAGGCGTCGTTCCCATGCGCGACCTCACCGACATCGCTGGGTCCCTGCCGTGGATTCTGACTCGTTACACCACCCACGCGGAATTCTCCCGGGCCAAAGTGTCCACTCTCTTGGAGCCCAAGGCCGGACGCACCCGGGAACTCAGAGCCACGACCCTGGCTTCCACCCTGTTCCTCAATCGTGGAGATCATTTCGAAGCCCTCCCCCTCCCCGCCGAAGCCCAGTGGGCGCCTGCCTTTGGGCTCTGTGCCGCGGACTTTGATGGTGACGGGCAGGAAGATATCTTCGTCGCCCAAAATTATTTCGAAACCCGCGGCGATATGCCGCGTCTGGATGGAGGGCGAGGACTCTTGCTTCGTGGATTGGGTGGCGGGAAACTGTCAGCAATTCCCGGGCAGGACTCGGGAATCAAGATTTATGGTGAGCAACGTGGCGCAGCAATCGCCGATTTTGATGGCGACGGAAGGATCGACCTGGCGGTTACCCAGAATGGCGCTGCAACCAAGGTTTATCATAACCGGACGGCTCGTCCCGGCCTGCGGATTCGATTGCAAGGATCACCCGGCAATCCCGCAGGAATTGGCGCCCAACTGCGATTCGGGGAGAATTCTGGGAATGGTCCAACACGGGAGATTCACGCCGGCTCCGGATACTGGTCACAAGATTCAGCCAGCCTCGTGCTATCCGCCACGAACGCACCGACCCAGCTCACGATCCAATGGCCCGGTGGCCGGCGAACGACGAGCGAATTCCCTGCGGGTTCACGCGAGCTACTGATTGACTCCGACGGCAAGATCACGACTCCCCGTTAATGCGAGTGACAATCCAGAAACAAATCGATTCACCCCGTTCACTGGATTGTTACTGGCCCACCCCACCTCTTCGGAGTAGAACAGGGCGGGACGGAAAACCAAGGGCTTCAATCCAAACGGTTTATTCTGAGTTTCCGCCTTGTTGCGGAGCCCCATCTATCATCCAATTTCGGCGCCCTCGGATGAGGTCGCCTGCGGCGGGTTTTGGCGGTGAAAACCGTGTGTCATCCCAAAGCCCGCCGCGAATTTTTCCCATGTTCAAAGCTTATTTGGCAACCCTGCTGGCCCTCGTCTCGGGAGCCGCTTTGGGTTTCAAGGCGCAGGCCGAAACATCCCCGAAACACATCCTGGTCATCGGTTGCGACGGGATGGGTTCCATCGCTTTTACCGCCTCCAACGCGCCCACCATGCACCGGCTCATGCGCGAAGGGGCCTACACCTTGCGCGCCCGGGGAGTCATGCCCACCTCCAGCAGCCCCAACTGGGCCTCCATGATCATGGGCTCAGGACCGGAACAGCACGGCGTGACGTCGAATGAGTGGGAGACCAACCGGTTCCAATTCAGCGCCCTGGAAACTGGCCCTGAAGGCCTCTTTCCGACGATCTTCCGCGTTGTCCGCGAACAGAAGCCCTCGTCATCGATCTATTGTGTCCATGACTGGGATGGTTTCGGCCGCCTAGTGGAAAAACGGGCCGCCAATCTCGTCACCAATGTCCTCGGATCCACCAATACGGCGGCCTATGCAGCTCGGGTCATTGAAGAGAAAAAGCCCACCTTCCTCTTCGTCCATTTCGACATGGTGGATCACGCGGGCCATGGCCATGGGTGGGTGACACCAGAGTATTTCGACGCCGTGGAAGGGGCAGACAAACTGATCGCCCAATTGATAGCCTCCCTGGAAAAAGCGGGCATTGCCAAAGACACCTTGGTTTTGATCACCGCCGACCACGGTGGCGTGGGAACCAAGCACGGCGGATTGACCATGGAAGAACTGGAGATCCCTTGGATCGTCTGGGGCGCGGGCGTCGTGCGGGGTCATGTCATCAAGAGCCCGGTGAACACCTTCGATACTGCCGCCTCGCTGGCCTATGTCTTGAAACTGACGCCACCCTCGGTTTGGATTGGCAAACCAGTGAAGGAAGCCTTCACGCTCCGATGAAATCACCCCAGGAATCACAGCCCGGCGGAACCAAACCAGCCGTTTGGTCCACTGAAGGTGACATCAATCTGGCGCCCGAGCGCCAGGATTGGGTCAATAGCCAGATTAGCGTCGACACTGCCCGCTTGCTCGAGCGGGACGCCGCAGTGTTCCTGCACCAATCGCTCTCCACCCCGTGCATGAATGTCCTGGAACAGGCACATGGCACGACCCTGACTGATGCGCAGCAACGGGAGTACCTGGATTTTCACGGCAACAATGTCCATCACGTTGGCTTCGGACATCCGCACGTGGTCCAGGCAATTAAGACGCAACTGGACGAACTTTCCTTCTGCACCCGGCGTTATACCAATGAGGTCGCCGTACGATTTGCCGAAAAACTCATATCCTTTGCGCCCGCACCGCTCAAACGAGTGTTGTTTGCGCCCAGCGGAGCGGCATCAATCGGTATGGCGCTGAAAGTCGCCAGATTGGTAACCGGACGATACAAAACGATTTCCATGTGGGACGCCTTCCATGGTGCCACCTTGGACGCCATTTCCGTGGGCGGTGAGGAACAGTTCCGCAAAGGTGTGGGCCCTCTGCTTCCCGGCGCCCAACACGTGCCACCGTGCGAACCTTCGGCTTGCCCCTTCAAATGTGCCGGGGCCTGCAATCTGTCTTGTGCCGATTATGTGGGCTACTTGCTGGAGCGTGAAGGCGATGTCGCCGCCGTGGTATGCGAAACGGTGCGCTGCTCACCTTCGGTACCGCCACTGGATTACTGGAAAAAAATCCGGGCGGCATGCGATCGCCACGGGGCCTTGCTGATCATGGATGAAATCCCCATTGGCCTGGGGCGAACGGGACGGTTTTTCGCCTTCGAACACTTTGGGATCGTCCCGGATATCGTTGTCTTGGGAAAAGCGTTGGGCGGCGGGATCATGCCGTTGGGAGCCATGATCGCGAGTGAGAAACTCAATTGCCTCGCGGAATCATCCATCGGCCATTTTACCCACGAAAAGAATCCAGTCAGTTGCGCCGCCGGTTTGGCCACTTTGGAAGTGATCGAATCCGAAGGGTTGGTCGAACGAGCGCGCTCCATGGGCGAATATGCCTGGGGCAAGCTCGACGCCTTGCGCGAAAAGCATCCGCTTGCGAAGGGCGCACGCGGCGTGGGCCTGTTGCTCGGTTTGGAGCTCAATGGGTTTCCTGAACGTGGGCTTTCCGCTACTACCGCCGCCTCACAGGCCATGTACGAGTGCCTGAAGCGAGGGTTGAACTTCAAGGTCAGCCGGGGTAATATCCTCACCTTGACCCCTCCGCTTACGATTTCCCAATCCGAGATGGATCGCGCCATTGACATCGTTGAGCAGTCGTTGATGGCCATTGAGTCCCAGCCCGGGCCGACGTCCCCCTAAACTAATCCTGCGCTCGATACCTTCACTTATCTGTCACGTTTACTCGTCTTCGCAATGAAACAGTCCACATCTCAGTTTTCACCTCTTTCCCGTCGCACGACTCCTTGGCTGACGGCCATTGGCTGTGCCGCGGGTGCGCTTTTTTTCCCGATGGAACAGGCCTGGGCCAAGGGAAAGGCGGAACATGTGGTGGTCGTGGTGTTTGACGGCATGCGTCCGGATTTCATCAAGCCGCAGTACTGCCCCCATCTCTACTCGCTCGCCACCAACGGTGTCTTTTTCAGCCGCCATCATCCGGTCTATATCAGCACCACCATCGTCAACGGCACCGCTTTGGCGACCGGCATGTACCCGGGCCACAGTGGCATCATTGCCAATTCGGACTACCGGCAAGAATTGGGCTTTATGTCTACGGTGGCTTCGGATTCTTTGGATATCATCCGGCGCGGCGACCTTCTGACCGGCGACAAGTATATCTCGGTGCCCACGGTGGCGGAGACAATCCAGGATGCCGGCCATCATACCCTGATTGCGGGAACCAAGACGGTGGCGTTTGTTCACGATCGCGGCATTCGCCAAAACGATACGCCCGCGCATAAAGATTCCATCATGCTCGCCCACGGGACGACCCTGCCCCGCTCAGCAGTCGACACTGCCAAGAAAGCTAATGACGATCATGGCATCCCGGAAAGCACCACGCCGAACAATGGCCAGAATAACTGGACCACCAAGTCCCTGGTGCACGGCTTCTGGAAAAAGGGCGTACCCAAGTACTCACTGCTCTGGTTGAGCGATCCCGACGCCTCACAGCACGCGGCTGGCGTAGGCTCGCCCACCGCACTGGGGGGCATCGAAGGCAGTGATAAATGCCTCGGTGAGGTTCTGAAATACCTCCGCGAACATAACCTGGAGAATACCACCGACGTGATGGTGGTCTCCGATCACGGTTTTTCCACGGTTTCCCGCGGTGCGGATATCGTCACGGCTTTGACCAATGCCAAGATCAACGCCTTCTCCAAGATGGAAAATCCGGAGCACGGTGACGTCATGGTCGTTGGCCTGGGTGGGTCGGCCCTGATCTATGTCATAGATCGCGACGAAACGGCCATCCGAAAAACGGTATCGGTCCTGCAGCAGTGCGATTTTACCGGTGTCATTTTCTCCCGGCTGAATATCGAGGGTACCTTCCCCCTGGCTTCCGTGCACTATGACGGAACCAACGCTCCGGATATCGTCGTCTCGATGAAGTGGAGTGGCGACAAGAACGATTTCGATGCCCCCGGCATGATCGTTGGCACAGGCGGCACCAAGAATACCGGCACCCACGGATCACTGAGCCGCTACGACATGAATAACACCCTGGTCGTTCGCGGACCCGATTTCAAGAAGGGCGTCATCAGCGATATTCCCAGCGGCAATATCGACCTGGCTCCGACCATCCTGGATATCCTGGATGTGAAGCCTACGGTGCCCATGGACGGACGGGTGCTGCGTGAAGCTTATGCCGGGACGGACGCCAAGCCGGAGGTCAAGGAATCCAAACTCGAAGCCTCCACCAAGCTCGGTTTCATGCAGTGGAGCCAATATCTCAATATCGTACAGGTCGAAAACGCCACCTACTACGACCACGGAAATGGCGAGTCATCCTTCGTGAAGTGATCGATTCGGATCGCCTCAGAGAGTGTTTTAAAAGCGGCCTGTGCAGTCTCTGAGTGATTAGCGCCAGCCCGGCTTTCCCAAGCCAGGCTGGCGCCTCAACCAGTCACTACGCAGCACTGTCATCCCATGTGTATCACCCACTATTCCGTTACCACCCGGAAAAACGCGTGCTCCCCGTCAGGTGTCACTGAAACGGCGGAGTTGGTCGTGCTGGTGAAGTAACTCCACGACCCGTCCAGCAATTCAGTCTTTGATTGCACCTGATAGGGAGGGAATCCCCCTTGCCAGGTCAGATTCAGTTGAGCGCCGTCAAGCTGTGGCGGCAGCAGCTTGATCGCGGGCCCAGCCAAGGCGAGACTCCCAAAGAGGCCGTGATCTTCCAGTCCTCCGTCACCGGGAATACCGGCGGTGAAGTATAGCTTGTTGGTATCCCCGCCTTTGCTCCCGTTGCCGAATTGGAGAGCCCAGAGGCCCGGGACCTTGATCGGTTGGCTGAACGGATCGTCCAGGACGCCCAAGCTGGCGCCTGACACGGGATTGAAGGCGTTGATTCGGCCATCGCCGAAATTACCGACCAGCAGGGCGCCGCTCCACGCGCCAAATCCCTGCGGGGCAACCGTCAGGCCCCAGGGCGAGTTGAGGACCCCGTTGGAGGCGAATCGCTTCACGAACTGGCCACCCGTGGTGAAAATGTTTATATATCCGTTCCCCGGGCCTGACACGTCATCTTCGCCTTCCTCGTCCTGCTTGGCGTAGGTGACATATAATAAGCCTCCGAAATTCTGGACATTAAACGGAGCAAAGCCCGCCGGGATCCCGGCGTCAATGAATCCGCCCGGGACGCTCACGAGGTGAAATTGGGCATCAAAGACGTCGACGGCCCCATTGTGGAAATCGGCGGCGTACAGGTAATCCGTGCCGTTCCAATGCCCCAACGCCAGCCCTTTGTAGATCGAGTCGTTGGTGCTCCGATTGGCCACCACCGTGGCGCTGGCACCGGCCGCCCACGCGGCGAGCGTACCGTCCTCGGTGGCGAAAATGAACTTGGCCACAGCGCCGGTGGTTAACTGGAAATTAGTCGTCGAATTGAAGATAACCCCAGTCGGAGCCCCCAATGAATTGGTGCCGTCCGGCCCCTGGACTCCCACGATCAAGGGCTGCGGTGTGCCGTCCGTGGTATAGACCGTCGAATAACCGGAATGGTTATCCGCGATCCAGAAAGGCGAACTACCTGAAATCGCAATCCCCCAGGGATTCACCAGGTTGGTATCGGTGTGCGCTGCCAGCCCCGGCAGATCCGAAACCAGGTCGGTCTCCAGGTAGAGATTGGCCGCCACCGCGCTGGGCTGGACAGGTGAAATACTGCCGAACAGCCCGTGATCTTCCACCGCGCCATCACCAGCGATGCCGGCCGCAAAATAGATGGTGCCGGGATCGCCTCCTTTGCCGCCATTTCCAGCGATCAGCCCCCACAATCCCTGGATGTGCAAAGGGGTTCCTCCAGCATCGCTCAAGGTGCCTCGGAGCGCACCGGATACCACATCGAAGGCGTTGATTTTTCCGTCGCCAAAATTGCCCACCAGCAGGGTACCCGCAAGGTCCCCGAAGGTCGGAGGGGCGATGACCAGGCCCCAGGGCGAATCCAATACACCTTCACTGGCAAAGCGCTTCACCCATCCGCCACCCGTGGTATAGATATCTATGTATCCATGGCCGGGCCCACCGACGTCATCTTCGCCATTTTCGTCCTGTTTGGCGTAGGTGACGTAAAGGAGGCCGCCCAGATTTTGTATGTTGAACGGGGCATATCCGGCAGGGATATCAGGGTCCACGAAGGCGTTGGTCCACGTCACGGCCTGGAAGCTACCGTCGAACACTTCGACCGTGCCACCGTGGAAATTCGCGGCATAGAGATAATCCTGGCCGCCCCACTTGGCGGAAGCCAGTCCCTTATAAATGGCGCCTGAGGCCGAGTGATCGGCCGCGATCAGCGCGGATGTGCCCGAAGCCCAGCCGGACACGGTTCCATCCTCTGTGACAAAAATGAATTTGGCGGCGGCAGTGGCGCCGGCAGGCCCTACCTGGAAGTTGGTGGTCGAATTGAAAATGATGCCGGTGGGAGCCCCAAGTGGTTCCCCGCCAGGCACGCCGGGTACGGCTACCACCAGGGGTTGCGGGGTTCCATCCGTGGCATAGACGGTAGAATATCCCGAATGGTTGTCCGCCACCCAGAAAGGTGAGGACGCGGAAGTGGCAATGCCCCAGGCGTTTACCAGATTGGTGTCGGTATGGACCGCCAGTCCGGGTATATCGGAAACGAGATTCGTCACCACAAAGGCATTCTGGCCATGGGCGAAATTGCCGTTGGAAATGAAGAGACAGGCGAGGGTTCCAGCGGTCGGCAAACTGCGCCACCGGAACGGCTTGTGGTTCCAGCCGAGAGGATTCATAATATATAATAACAATTAGAGTGCCACGCGCTCCGGAGGGACGGAACGCAACAATGAGGTCTTCCTACATCGTTAGATGAACGAGACGGGAATTGGTTCCCAGTCCCACAAGGGCTTGCCGCCGACGAACATAGGCGCTTCGACTGGCGGTGCGGTTGCCCGGAGGCGCTTCTGCCAGGCTCACGGAAGGCGACAGGGGCGGCGACGCGCTCTATCCGCCCGGAACTAGGGGATTGCCGAATCGGTGCTGAGGTGCGAAATCACCGCCTCCAACACTGCCTCCTGCGCGGTGACTTCCACGGAAGAACCGGAGGCTTTAGCTTTGAAAGATTTTTCAAGATTGATGATAGTGCACCCAACCGGAGTGCTGCAGCAAACGGCCATTCCAGCATCGCGGCAATTCATGAGCGCACCGTGCACTCGATCGCCACTGCCAAGGCCGTTGCTGGACTTGAGCGCTAGCCAACACATCAAATGAGCAAGTTTGGTTGCAAATGCGGGAATGTCATTTCCGACGTGGTCTGCCCGAATGAGGTCACTGGCGACATCCTGAGTGACATGAGCCATGCCAAGTTCTTCGACGAAATGTTTTCGATCATTAATGACTGTATTGAGCATCAGACGAGAGGTGATATTGGCGGATGGATGAGGAAGCACTTCAACGACATGTATCCCAATAACCTGTCACTTGGAGAGATGATTCATGATGCAATTAACTCGCGCTATCATGGTCTGACTTTGGCCGCAATGGAGTGCGACAAATGCGGACGGCTATGGATTCAGCGCAGCGTCGGCGAGAATCACTACCGAGAGTATGTCCCCGGCTCTCAGGACAGGATTAAGGTTTTGGGCTTTAACCAAGAGGTGGAAAGTGACTAACCATGGCGCCGCAGTGAAAGGCTTTTCCACCGTGTGGTCGAGCGTCGCGGGAGTTCGTAAGCGCACGGTGCACTCTTTCGCCGCAGAGGTCGTTGCAGGGCGTTAGCCCACTTCGCGGGTATGACCGAACAGCAAGATTTGAAATTCATTGCCGCAACAGTCAAGGAGTTCAGATTTTCTATTTTGCGGTAAACTCGTGCAAACCTTGGGCCACCACCAATTTCTCGGCCAAGATCGCATTCAGCCGGGTGGCACTCCAAAGTGGACAGTTGGCCGATCCAATCAAGGAGGTCAAAATCGTATCAATCTCCCGGTAGCCCGTTTACCCTCTCCCGAAAGGATCAGTGGGCTGATTTCACGCATCAGCCAGGACCTGACGGTTTCGGTCTGGCGCCAAGGTGGTTGATTTAGACCGTGTACCCAAGTGCGCGAGCGCCGGGAGGCAAGCGTGGTATCGCCATGGAAAGGTCGGTCTGCAGGCCGATTCTGGGGTGATGGGCTGGAGGATGGATGATGCAATGCTCGGCCCCCTTCCCCGCAGTGATTTCGAGGTGACTTCCCTTCTGTTGGGGAACCCGCTAGGCTGGCCTCTCTTGTGATAATTTTGGATGAGATCCACCGTCGGCGCACCTTTGCGATCATCTCGCACCCTGACGCCGGCAAGACGACGCTTACCGAAAAGCTTTTGCTTTACGGTGGCGCCGTCCAATTGGCTGGTTCGGTGACGGCCCGTAAGAACCAGCGCGCCACGACGTCGGACTGGATGGAACTGGAGAAAAAGCGCGGAATCTCGATCAGTTCAACCGTGCTCCAGTTCGACTACGCTGGTTACCGGATCAACCTCCTGGATACGCCGGGTCACAAGGACTTCTCGGAGGACACCTATCGCGTTCTGACCGCCGTCGATGCCGTGATCATGGTGATCGACGCTGGCAAGGGCGTCGAAGCCCAGACCCGGAAACTGTTCGAGGTCTGCGCCCGCCGTGGGGTGCCGATTTTCACCTTCATGAACAAGCTGGACCGGCCCGCCCGCGATCCGATTGATTTGCTGGACGAGGCCGAGAAAGTCCTGGGAATTCAATCGGTGGCCATGAATTGGCCCTTGGGGGATGGCCCGGACTTCCGGGGCGTTTACGACCGGCAGGAGAAAAGGGTTCATCTCTTCGAGCGCGTGGTGGGCGGCATGTACCGTGCCCCGGTGCAGGTCACAGGACTCGACGATCCCACGGTGCGGGGCCGGTTGGACGACCATACTTATAGCAAGGTCCGCGATCAGTTGGAGTTGCTCGAAATGGCGGGAACCGAGTTCAACCACGAGGCGGTCCTGGCCGGTAACCTGTCTCCGGTTTTCTTCGGCTCAGGCGTCAATAACTTCGGCGTCCAACTGTTGTTGGATAGCTTCCTGCGTTTTTCCTCCGAACCCCAAGGCCGCCGATGTGCCGCTACTCCCGGGACATCCGACCGCGTGCTCATTGAGCCCACGGGAACCTCGTTCTCAGGTTTTATTTTCAAGATCCAGGCCAACATGGACCCCCGTCATCGCGATCGCATCGCCTTCGTGCGCATCGTGAGTGGGAAGTTCGAGCGGGATATGGTCGTGACCCACGTCCAATCGGGCCGCAAGGTCCGGCTTAGTTCCTCACACAAGCTCTTCGGAAACGAACGGGAGACGGTGGATGAAGCGTATCCTGGGGACATCATCGGACTTGTCGGACACGATGGCTTCGGTATCGGTGACACGCTGACGACCGATGGGTCCATCCGCTACGACGAAATCCCACGGTTCACGCCAGAGGTTTTCGAGTATTTTCACAATCCCAACACAGCGAAATTCAAGCAGTTCCGCCAGGGCTTGGATCAGCTCCTGTTGGAGGGCGTCGCCCAAGCCTTCCATCTAAAGGACACGGCCAGCCGCGTGCCTTTGCTGGCGGCCGTGGGTCCGCTGCAATTCGAAGTATTGCAGTATCGTTTGGAAACGGAGTATAGCGCTGAAACCCGCCGTGAGGCGGCTCCCTTCACCGCCGTTCGTTGGTTGCCGAAAGAAACACCCATCGAGACGTTGGAATCCCTTTCGCTGCCTACCGGGAGCCGATTGGCCTTTGATAACGACCAGAATCCGGTCGCTTTGTTCCCGAGTGACTGGTCGCTCAACTACTTTGCGCAGAATAATCCCAGCCTGACGCTGAGCGCTTTGGCGCCGTCACGCCGCTTCTGACGGACCGGAACCGCTACGCGCACCGCCGCCCAGTTCTTCCAGCCGCCGCTCGAGTTCATTGACTCGGCGGAGGAGTTCTGGCAGACGCTCGACCATCAGGTATTGGCGCTTGGCAACCCGATCGGGTTGCGCGGGTGTTCCGAGCCATTTCTGGCCCTCGGGGACGTGGTTCATGACGCCCGATTGCGCGGCAATCACGACCTTGTCGCCAATGCGCAGGTGCCCGGCGACACCCACTTGCCCCGCTATTGTAACGCCATTACCCACTTTCGTGCTCCCAGCGATACCCACTTGGGCCACGATGATGCAGTGCTCGCCCAAGACCACGTTGTGGGCGATTTGCACCAGATTATCGATCTTGGTCCCCTTCCCGATGATCGTTGCGCCCAAGGCGGCCCGATCGATCGACGTGTTGGCCCCAATCTCCACGTCATCGTGGATCACCACCTGCCCCACCTGCGGCACTTTGCGATGCTGGCTACCGTCAAAGACGTAGCCAAAACCATCGGCGCCGATTACCGCTCCCGCGTGAATCCTGACCCGTGAACCCAGGGTGGTGCGCGAGTAAAGCGTTACGTTGGGGAACAGCCGCGTGTTCTCGCCAATCACGGAATCGTCACCGACATAATCGTTTGCCATGAGGCATGTTCCGGCGCCGATCCTGACGCGTTCGCCTACCACGCAACAGGGTCCGATCGAAGCGGTGGGATCGATCTGGGCCGAAGCGGCCACCACCGCGGACGGATGTATCCCGGCCACCAGTTGCGGCTCGGGGAAAAACAGCGGCAGCACGGTCGCGAAGGCGACTCGGGCGTCATCCACACGAATCAGGGTCTTCGCTCCGGCCGGGTAATCGCCCGAAACCAGGATTGCCGAAGCCGAACTGTTCAGTGCCCGTTGGTAATACGTCTCGTTCTCCGCAAACGTGAGATCGCTGGGCTTGGCACTGTCGGCGGGCGCAAATCCGTGAAGCGTGAGCGACGCGTCGCCGATGACGTGGCCTCCAAGTTTTTGGGCCAATTGGGCGGCAGTAAAGCTGGGCATGGTTGGAACTGTGGTTTCCGGCAGGGTTAGGAACGTTCGATAATCTGATTCTTCTCTCCGAGCACCACCACCTTGGGCTTCCAAGTAGCCGCCTTGTGGTCCTCCAGCTCGGTAAAAGCCATGATCGTGATTAGGTCGCCAATTTTCCCCAGGTGGGCCACTGCTCCGTTGAGTTCAATGGCGCCACTGCCACGGGGGCCACGGATGACGTAGGTCTCCCAACGCGCGCCGTTCGCCATATTGCTGCACAGGATTCGCTCGTACGGATAAAGCCCCGACTGTTCGATCAGGTCTTCGGCTATGGTGAGGCTGCCGACGTAATCGACACTGGCTCCGGTGACCGTGGCACGATGAATCTTCGACTTAAGCAGGTGTACCAGCATAACGTAACTTGCAATCCGCCCTGGGAGGAATGTACGGAGAGTCTTTCCGCAGCATTTCCTCCCAAAACGAAGATAATGCAGGTCAAACCGGGGAAAGTAAATCCCCTGACGGCGCGAATAGTCGCTCGCCAGCTCCGCCGCCGCCGCCATTCCATTGAAAACTTGCTCTCCGGACGAGCCTTCGGGTGGCGATTTCGTTTGAGTCGCAAGTTGACCCCCTGTGTCACTCTCGGTTAAAAAACTCGGCGTCTCCAATGGTTGGATAGCACACTGTCGCAGGAAGAATTATCGTCTAATATGGCTACAAAAACCCTCCGGGTCGGGATGATTGGGTACAATTTCATGGGCAAGGCACATTCCAATGCCTGGCGCCAGGTGAACCGCTTTTTCCCCGATCTTCCCGCCACGGTTGAAATGGCAACCATTTGTGGCCGAAACCCATCCGCAGTCGAAAAGGCGGCTTCCGTGCTGGGCTGGAAAAACACCACCACGGATTGGCGCAAGGTCGTTGAGGATCCATCGATCGATATCATCGATATCACCACGCCGAACGATACCCACGCCGAGATCGCGATTGCCGCGGCCAAGGCTGGCAAAGCCGTGCTGTGTGAGAAGCCGCTCGCCAAAGGCGTAGCGGAAGCCGAGGCCATGGTGGCCGCCGTCAAGGCCGCTGGCGTAGTCAACATGGTCTGCCACAACTATCGCCGCATCCCGGCTGTGGCTTTGGCCAAACAGATGATTGAAAAGGGTGAACTCGGCGATCGCATTTTCCACTATCGCGCCCGGTACGCCCAAGACTGGATTGCCGATCCCAAGTTTCCCCTCGTCTGGCGCTTGAAGAAGGAAATCGCTGGCTCCGGCACCCATGGCGACATCAACGCTCACATCATCGACCTCGGTCGCTATCTGGTTGGCGAAATCGATGAGGTCTGCGGCATGATGGAGACCTTCGTCAAGGAACGCCCGATACAGGACGAAGCGGGCGAAGGTTTGGGCGCGAAGGGTGGCCAGAAAATGGGCCAGGTGACGGTCGATGATGCAGTGAGCTGGATTGGCCGCTTCAAGAACGGCGCATTCGCCAATCTTGAGGCCACTCGTTTCGCCCACGGTCGCAAGAATCACATCACTTTCGAAATCAACGGGAGCAAAGGTTCACTGGTGTTCGACTTCGAGGACATGAACCGCCTGAAGTTCTTCAGCTCCGAAGCCCCTGCTCACCGCCAGGGTTTTACCGATATCCTGGTCACCGACGGTGGTGTGCATCCGTACCTCAAGGCCTGGTGGCCCGGCGGTCACATCATCGGTTATGAGCACACCTTCGTAAATACCTTCGCCGACTTCGTCACCGCCGTCGCCGAAGGCAAGAGTGTCCAACCGACCTTCGAGGATGGTTTGATCAACGAGAAGGTCCTGGACGCTATTGAAGAGTCGTCCAAGTCCCGTTCCTGGGTGAAGCTTTAATACTTCCCTGCGAAGCGGATTGAGGACGGGGTTATACCCCGTCCTTTTTGTTTATAGGCGCGTGGTGGGACTTTACAGAACAGCCCTTGGCGAAGGATTCCCCAAGGGCTATTCGTTACGGCTTGAGGCCGATAAAGGTGTTACTTGGTCAGGTAATACTTGTTCGTATATTCCTGCACCATGCGCCACGTGCTGTATTCAGCAGCGAGCTTGACCCAGGCGCGGCGGATGCGGGCGATCCAGCGGCGAGGCACGCCATTGGCATCGCGATTGAAGAACTCCGGCACCACTTCTTCCGTGAGTGTCGCATAGAGATTGGCGCTGTCCACGCGATCTTGTTCCCGGACGTCGTCAGGATGGGAATCCGGTCCAATCGCAAAGCCATCGGTCTTGTCGTAGCCTTCACGCCACCATCCGTCCAGGATACTGAGGTTCAAGCACCCGTGGGCGGTGGTCTTCATGCCACTCGTGCCGCTGGCTTCCAACGGGCGGCGCGGGTTGTTCAACCAGATGTCGCATCCGGCCACCATCTGGCGGCAGACATGGATGTCATAGTTCTCAATGAAGACCAGGGAGCCCTTGAGTTCGCTGAACTTGCTAAGGTGAATGATCTTCTGGATGAACGCCTTGCCGGAGTCATCCCGGGGATGCGCCTTGCCCGCAAAAACGAACTGCACGGGCCGCGACTTGTCCTTCACCAGGCGGACGATGTTCTCCAATTGGTCGAAGATCAACGGAGCGCGCTTATAGGTCGCGAACCGGCGGGCGAAACCGATGGTCAGGGCGTCCGGATTCAGGAACGAGTCGAAGGTGATGAAATCGCCTTGGGCAAAAGTGCCGCCTTGCAGGAGCAAACGGCGCCGCGTGAATTCCAGCAGTTCGCGGCGCATCCGATACCGCATGGCCCAGAGTTCTTCATCGGACAGGACCGTAGGATCGGCCATCTGATTCCAGAAATCTTGGGAATTCGCATCACTGAACCACGCCTGTTCGTTCTTCTCAGGATAAATCTCGTGGAACTTTGACATGAACACCTTACGGGCGGTTCCCTTGATCCAGCCGACTAGGTGAATGCCGTTGGTGATGTGCCCGATGGGAACGTCCTCCGCCTTTTCCTTACCGAAGAACTCCTTCCACATCTCACGGCTGACGGCACCGTGCAGTTCGCTGACGCCGTTGGCGGCGCGACTATAGCGGAGAGCCAGGACGGTCATGCAGAACGGTTCTTTGGCGTCCGCCGGGACTACGCGGCCTAATCCCATGACTTGCTCGTGCGCTAATCCCAGGGTGCGGCCAAACTGGCTCGCCGCATAGGACATCAAGTCACTGCTAAAACGGTCGTGTCCCGCTTCCACCGGGGTGTGCGTGGTGAAGATACACTCCTGCTTGGTAAGCCCTTCTGCTTCTGTCAGGGTCTTTCCCGCCGCCATCTTTTCCCGCAACAATTCCAGGGTGAGGAACGCCGCGTGACCTTCGTTCATATGGAAGGTGCTCGGCTGGTAGCCCAACGAGCGCAGCAGGCGCACGCCGCCCACGCCCAGCAGGATTTCCTGCATGATGCGGGTGGTGCTGTCGCCGCCATAGACCCGCAAGCTCAGATCGCGGTAGTGGGGTTCGTTTTGCGGAACGTTGGTGTCCAACAAGTAAACCGGAATAC
This sequence comes from Candidatus Limnocylindria bacterium, assembly GCA_035493435.1. GTDB lineage: Bacteria > Verrucomicrobiota > Verrucomicrobiia > Limisphaerales > UBA9464 > DATJII01. Next base: position 19,624 of record DATJII010000095.1, read on the forward strand.
GGCCGACATTCACTCGCCACGCTTGGAAAGTAACCGTCGAGGCCGCGATCGTGATCGTACCTGTGAGGCGTTCGCCCCGTGCATCAAGCACCGGTTCCATCGGCAGGTTGGCCGGATTCAGCAGGTGGTAGCTCTCGGTTTGCCAGTTCTCGTGGTTTACTCCCTGCATGAAGTAACCCTCACGATAGAAGAGGCTGATACCGATGAACCCGATACCCAGGTCGCTGGCGGATTTGGCGTGATCGCCTGCGAGCGCTCCCAAACCACCGGCGGCAATGGGCAAGGTTTCGTGGAAAGCGAACTCGGCGGAGAAATAGGCGACCGGATTCTGGACCAATTGAGGGGCATGTTTCAGGCCCCAAGTCTCTTGGGAATGAAGGTAGCCGTCGAAACGAGCAAGCGTCGACCTGACCTTGGCCGCCAAGCGCGGGTCTTGCAGGCGAATCCGGAGTTCGTAGTCCGAGACTTCACGCAAGATGGCCACCGCATTGTGGTACAGATTCTGCCATCCACGCGGCGACAGCTCCGCAAAGATTTCCTGGGCTTCCTGATCCCAACTCCACCAAAGATTGCGGGCCAAGCGATTGAGCCCGGTAGCGAGCTCTTGTACTTCGGGTGCTGACAGAGGTTTCGTAGCCATGTTCAGATTTTCAGTGCCGCGGAGGGTCAGCCGCGACAACAAGACAACTAAAGACCGAAGCGCTTCGTGCCAACCATTTACTTCGGGAAGTTTGCTCTCCCGCAGGATGAAAAAAATTCTTCATTTTTCACCCTTCTTCCCGCTTCCGGGGCACTGGCTAACACCAAACCACTGGTAATCAGCCCTGCAACACGGTTTTACTTCCGTGCCACTGAGTTCCCGTTGGATCCAGCCCCGGCAAAATCGATCCCAAACAAGGAACATATCAATCCATCAGGATGCGTTGATTTATTACTTGAAATCATTCCCTGCCCCGCCCATTGTCAAAACCATGATCCGGTCGATCCACGACATTCACATCGAGAACGCGAAACGCGGCCGGCCTTCCTTCTCGATCGAGTTCTTCCCCCCCAAAACACCCGAAGGCGAAAAGTCGCTTTTTGAGCGTGTCTTGCCTGAATTGGCCAAGCTTCCCTTGGATTATTGCTCGGTCACCTACGGTGCGGGCGGCACCACGCGGGAAAAGACCATCGGAATCGTGGATCAGATTCAGCGTCAATTTGACCTGACGACCATGATGCACCTGACGTGCGTCAACGCCACCAAAGAGGAGTTGCATTCGGTGATTTCCGAAGCCGGCCACTTGGGCGTCAAAAACATCCTCGCGCTGCGTGGCGATCCCCCGCCGGGAGCAGCCGAGTGGCTCGCCACCGAGGGAGGGTTTCGTTATTCGTCAGAATTGGTGAGTTACTTGCGGGAGTTAGGCGGCTTTACGATCGGTACCGCCGGCTTTCCCGAAGGCCATATCGCCCAGGCGGCTGGCAAGATTGTCGATTGGGAGCACCTGGCAAACAAGGTTCGCTGCGGAGCCGATTTCGTCGTCACGCAGCTCTTTTTCGACAATCGGGACTATTTCGAGTTTCGCGATTATCTCACCAAGAAACTCGGCGTGGAGGTTCCGATCATCCCGGGACTGTTGCCGGTTCTGTCGCGAAACCAGACGAAGAAATTCACCCAACTCTGCGGGGCCAGGTTGCCCGAATCATTCGTCGCCAAGCTGGACGCGTTGGGAGACGACGATGAGGCAGTAACCCGTTTCGGAATCGATTACTGCGTCGCGCAAGCCCGCGAGTTGCTGGCCAACGGCGCACCAGGCGTCCATTTCTATACGCTCAACAAGGCCCGCTCCACCGTTGAAGTGCTGAAGCAATTGGTGGGATAACGGACGGCCTAATCACCGCGAGTCCTTCCTGACGCGTCCCGGAAATCCGGTCGCGTTGCGGGTTATCTTCCATGGTTCGCACTGTACTTGCGCTTGCGGCAATACACGGGCGATTCCCCTTGTCTTGGGCGACTTTTTACACTTCCCCGCACGACGAGGAAGGAGTTGAAGCCAGCTGATCCCAAAGTACCAATGAGGTGAGTCCCTCCGTGTGGTCTTGGAAAACCTCACGCGTTGACCTAGGCCGGGGCAAGGCTCCCGACGAGCCCGTACAAGCGGTGGGTTGCTTCGCGTTGGATTCACAACCCGTTAAACCGAAGCCTAATACAC
>DATJII010000096.1:0-29668 GCA_035493435.1 Candidatus Limnocylindria bacterium
ATTTCCGCCAAACCCTCCAGCCGACGGGCTTTTAAGAGGCTTTGGCGGAAATCAATAACGGCTCGGATCTAACTACGCTTCCATCCCGCCGCTCCGCGTTTGCCAATACCTCTTGACAAAACTCATAGCAGTGCGGTGGCAGAGCGCAGCGACGACACCGCTTTGGTGAGGGGTGCGGCACTCAAAGGCGTTAAATATTGTCGAAGCTTAACAGCGTGCCAAAGCGGTGTCGCGCGTTGCTTGCCACCGCACTCCACGACGGCCAGCGCTCTCGTTATATCATTTGTTCTCCGACACTCATTGCTCCGAATATACCATTCCGCTTTGTCGTACTCCATGACGCTTCGCGCGTTGTTGGAACTGATTATTTCGCTTCCGCTTTCTTCTCCTGTTTGGGGCTTTTGACCCCATACACAATTCGCGCTTTCTCGGCATCGAGGGCGCTGATTTTGTTGTCGCCCCATTGGCCTATGATTTTGTCGTAGTTCGTACCCACCGGGTCGATCACCGCGCACGGGCTGGAACCATTCGCATCCTTGCACTCGGATTCGCACTTGGAGGCCCAGCAGGTTCGGTAGTGCATGATGGACCAATAGTCGTAGGGCAGGTCTGCGTTGACGATCCAATTGGTGCGAGGCACCCAATCGTAGTCCGATTGGCGTCCGTCCTTGATATGTTCGTAATGGATCGTGACATAGGCGTCGCGATCCCAACGCTGGTGTTCGTGGACGAATCCCAGCGCGTGGCCGAGTTCATGAGCAGGCATCCATTCGCCTTGCCGCCACCAAAACGCCGTGATGTTGACCTCCAGGAGTTCGCCTTTCTTGAAGCCGTTGCGCGTGGTGTTGTTTCCGGCGTCCGTTTTGCCGGTAAAAATGACGTACTCGACCTCGGTGGTATGGGGGATAAAGGTGATCTGCGCCCCGGTCTCCATCCAGCGTTGCATGGCCAGCTTGGCCGTGGCCGCCTGCGGTTCCGTCAGTTTTGACACGTCGTAGGGAACGATTCCGCCGGGCCATGGCAACGGCGTTTCCGGATGCGGGTCTTTGTGGGCCGGATCGGAATCGGCGCCGAAGGCTGTGATGGCGCATGCCAGCAAGGCGGCCTGCGAAGCGTGAAGGAGGGGTTTGAGGAATTTTGCACTGTGGATACGCCTCATCGGGCCAAGGTTATCCAGAAGCTCGGTCTGGTCGCCACTTCAAATCGCGATGGGCGTCAGCGGCTACGATTTACGCGGAGTTGACCCATATGTGCCAGCGAAGGGCCATTCTGACTGTGTAACCAACGCCGAATATGTCGCCGGGAACCCATTTGCTTGCGAGCTGGCTGATTGCCGCCAAGGCGACGAAATCGATCCGGGACTGTCGCCTGGTCGCCTGGGCCGGGTTGCTGCCCGACGCTGATGGTTTGGGTCTCTTAGTTGATTGGATAAACCAGGGGCTATTCCATCGGTCCACGTCGTATTATTCCCTTTACCATCATTCACTGCTGCACGGAATTGTGGGAGCGGTGGTCATTTCGGGCATCATGGCGGCGTTCGCCCGCCAGCGGCTGAGGGTCGCCTTCCTGTCTTTCGTTATCGTTCATCTGCACCTGTTATGCGACTGGCTGGGGTCGCGGGGACCAGATCCGGGGGACTACTGGCCTATCTACTACTTCAGCCCGATTCGAAATCACCCGGTCTGGCGCTGGCACGGACAATGGGCGCTGGATGGCTGGCAGAATCAGCTTATCAATACCGTCCTCCTCGTGGTGTGCCTCGCACTTGCGGTGCGTCGGGGGCGTTCCTTTGTGGGACTGTTTTCTACCAGGTGGGATAGGATTTTTGTCGGGGTATTGAAAAAATGGAGCAATTCAGTGGCGCTCAAGCTCACCGCGCGGACATCGAGCGAGGTTGCTGATATTTGATACATCGGCACTTGGTTGATTTATAGAATGAAGCCCCGCGAGTCTCTGCCCAAACAATAAGGCCGTCGCAGGGCGACGGCCTTGGGTCGGCAAGAAAGAGGGCTTGTTTACCTATTCCTTTTCCTCACTGCCGATGGTGCGATAAATCATCGCTCCGAGGCAGGCGCCAGCGATCGGTGCGAGCCAGAAGAGCCAGAGCTGGGAAATGGCCCAATCACCCACGAACAATGCCACCCCGGTACTGCGGGCGGGATTCACCGAAGTGTTGGTGACGGGGATGCTGATCAAGTGGATCAAGGTCAGACCCAGCCCGATCGCAATCGGGGCGAAGCTGTTCGAAGCTTTCTTGTCTGTGGCTCCGAGAATGATGAGCAGGAACATCATGGTCATCACGACCTCGGTGACGAACGCCGCCACCAGCGAGTAGCCGCCGGGCGAATGTGCGCCAAAGCCGTTCGAGGCAAAACCTCCCGAGAGCTGAAATCCTTCCTTGCCGCTGGCGATGACGTAGAGGATGCCGGCGCCGGTTATGGCGCCCAAAACCTGGGAGACAATATACGGGAGCACTTCCTTGGCCGGGAAGCGGCCCGCTGCGAGCAAGCCAATGGAGACGGCCGGATTCAAGTGGCAACCGGAAATGGGGCCGATGGCGAAGGCCATGGTGAGGACTGTCAGTCCGAAGGCCAAGGAGACTCCCAAGAGCCCAATGCCGACTCCAGGGAAGGCCGCGGCCAGTACTGCGCTACCGCAGCCGCCGAGGACCAGCCAGAATGTTCCGAAGAATTCCGCACCGTATCTTTTCATAGTTTGTTGGTTCTGTTCTGAGTTGCTGGGTCAAGCGCCTTGAGGGGCTTGCGAAGACGGGTTGCTTTTTTCGAAAACCTCCACATCAACGACGGCCCAGTAGCGTGAGTATTGCTCGAATTGGCCCTCGGTGAGCAAGATAAGAGTAAGTGACAACGCCGGGCGTGGGCCTTGGTCAGGTTTGTCTATCCTATTTTGGTGGAGCGGGTTGCGAATTTTGAGAGGGCCAACTGGCGGAGATGGTTCAGAGGTTCGCGTCGGACCGGGTCCGCGATCGAGGCTAAGGCTGTCCTTCCTTGGCGAGCTCCATTCGTTCGAACACGAAATACGCGAAATTATTGCCTTTGCCGTAGTGAAAAGTCAGCAGTTGCGGGCCGGGACTCGTGAAGGTGATCGTTCCAATCGGCGCGTAGTTCCAGTGATGATAACTTGCGGTCTGGATCGGTAGCCTGCAGGTGGCGGCGGGGGCGCCGTTGACGTCAAAAGTCACGGTGTTGGTCTGGAATGAGTAGAGGGAGCTAATCCGGTAGGTACCCGGTTGGCTTACGTTGACGGTGTAATTGACCCATTCTCCTTCGGCGGTCCAGCCGAGATAGAGTTGATTGATGCCTGGGCTTACGAGATTGGTGTGACGAAGATCCGCGCCATCCTTGACGTAGGATAAGTCCACACCTTCGTCTCTACGAAAGTTCCAGATATAAGCCGATGCGTGGGCCTTTTGGTGCCCTGGTTCCAGATTCAGTTTGGCGCTGCCGTTGTTGGTCGTGTCCGTGTCGTGGTAGGCGATTCCTTCGCCTCCCAGATCATACAGTGCACACTGGACAATGCCTGGAATGTTCGGCATCCCCGTACGATGGACGGCGTCTTCAAAAGGCAGGCCGCGATACCCCGGCGGGACAGCCGCGTGAAGGGCGGCGAGTGCCAGAATGCCTCCCAGGCACAGGAGAACAATACTCTTAAGGAAAGGGCGATGGTTCATGGCATGGAGGATAAAAGATCGATGGCCGACGTCAGGGCAATTCTGAATGAAAGGAGTTTGCCCAGAGAATCGTGTAACTCCTGCACCCTTGCTTGCAAACGTGCCGTTTGTTCTGCCAATACTTCTTAGATGGCAACCGATCCCAAAGCCGCCGTGGCGGTTCCTCACACACCTCAGCGAATTCTGTCGGTCGACGCCCTCCGTGGCTTCGTGGTTTTCACGATGATTTTTGTCAACGACTTGGCGGGTGTGTCATCGAAGATCGTCCCGCCCTGGATGCGTCATTTTCATGGCAAGAGCGGCATGACTTTTGTCGATTTGGTGTTTCCCGCCTTTCTCTTCATCGTGGGCATGTCGATTCCTTTTGCCTTGGGATCGCGATTGGCCAAAGGCGAGGCGATGTGGAAAACCGTCTTCCACGTTTTCTCGCGTACTCTGGCGTTGCTGGTGATCGGGATCATGATGGTCAATGAGTCCCCGGATGCCTCGGCGATGGGTTGGTCGCCGACGCTTTGGTCCGTTCTCATGTATGTTTCGAGTATCCTCGCCTTTTGCGTCCTGGGGCCGGGAACGAAGGCTGCCGACGGGCGGGAATCTTCGAAGATCTGGTCTTATGCGACCGCAGGGCTTCGGATCGTGGGAAGCATTGGATTGGCCCTCTTGGCCCTAACCTTCCGGGGGGCGAATGGGCAACGAATCATCTCCTTTTCCCCCTTTTCCATTCATACGGAATGGTACGGTATTCTCGGCCTCATTGGTTGGGCTTATCTCGTTGCTTCGTTGGTCTTTCTTTGTTTCAGGGGGAACCGGACAGCGCTGCTTGGGTCGATGGTGTTGCTCCTGGGAATGTACGCCGCAGAGCGCACGGGCGCGTTCAATGACTTTTGGCTGGCTCGCTACGTGGGGCTGGGTGGTGCGTTGGGCTCACAGGCATCCATTACCGTTGCAGGCGTATTATTGGCGTCGATTTTGCGCGATCCTACCATGACTTCGGCAGGACCTCGGGTTCGATTCACACTCCTGTTTGCGGCTGGGTGTGCCGCTGGGGCGTTGCTGCTCCACGGACTTTATGGCATCAACAAGAACAGCGCGACGCCTTCGTGGTGCCTGTGGGCCTCCGCGATCACGGCTCTTCTCTGGCTGGGATTCTATGCACTATGCGATGTCCGTTCTCCGGGACGCGTTGCCAAGGCGCTCGCATTGGCTGGATCCAATGTATTGCTCGCCTACTTGCTCTCGGAAATGTTTCCGTCGCTGTTGGATCTGGTGGGCGCGGGCGATCTATATGGGCACTTGGCACACGGGGGATTGGCGAGCGCCATCGCCCGGTCTGCTGGTTGCGGTGTGATCATTCTCCTGGCTGCGATGGGGCTGAACCGGGCGGGTTTCCGGTTGAAGATATAGAAAGTAGCAGCGGCGGCTCGCCGCTGAATGGAGAACTCGTTGCTCAAACCGAAACGGAAACCTTTGAGAGGCCCAGGTCACATACGATGGGTTCTCTGGGCCAGACGGTTTAGGGCCGGAATCCCAGTGCCACCTTAAGCGTCGAGCCGACGCTTCTACTTTGGGTAGTCCTTCCAAATCCACCGCAGCATTTCCGGCATGATCGCTCCGCCGTGGTTGTCAGAGTGCGGTCCTTCGCCCCAGACGTGGTTGATCTGGTAGCGCGGTCCGGGCGCGTTGCGTTGGTCGGCAGTGCGGTTGGCGTAGTTGAAAGCGGCCAGCATCTGCTGGTTTGCCAGGAACCAACTGCCAAATTGATTGTCAATGTCGTTGGCTCCGTCCTGGAGGAAGATCCGGATGGGCTTGGGTGACGCACGGCGGATGAGGGTTGGATAAAGATCGCCTCCTGGCACCAGGGGTTGTCCCTCGCGGGCGGGACGATAGCCGATGGAGGTATAACTGCCGATGCAGCTAATCACCTTGCGAAAAGTGTCTGGACGCTCCCACGCCACGGTAAACGCGCAGATGGCTCCGCTGCTGGTCCCGCCGATGGCCCGACCCTCGGGATCCTGGGTCAGATTATAGCGCTTGCCCACTTCGGGCAGCATCTCGTCGGTCAGGAATCGCGCGTATTTGTCGCCCAAGGCGTCGTATTCCTCCGCGCGATTATTGGGGTTGCCACCTCCGACCTCGGCATAGGTCTCCCCGCGTGAGCCCGGTGTAATGAAAATCCCAATCGTGACAGGCATCTCCTTCTTATGGATCAGGTTTTCCATGACCTGCGGGATGCGCAACGATCCATTGGTCTTGGTCGCACGCTGTCCATCCTGGAAGACCAGGACGCTAGCGGGTTTGTCCGGGGTGTATTGCGCCGGGACGTAGATCCAATATTGCCGGACGGTATTGCTGAAGACCTGGCTGCGGAACAGCAGCGGACCTTCCAATTTGCCTTTGGGCACACCGTCCTGGGGCAGGGAGTCCGCGCTGAGTTCATATTGGGGCGGGGGACGATTGGTGCTCGACGCATTGGTTTGCGCCTGCAACGCCGATGTGGCCCATCCAAGACTGGCCGCCAGCAAGAGAAACAGGTGTCTCATATCCTTGTTAGACATCGGTGAGCCGGGCGGTGGAGTCCCCGAAGCTGTTCAGTTTACGAACACCCATGCGGTCCGCCAGGCTTAGGAAGAGATTAGACATGGGTTTGGAGCCTTGCTTGACATAACGGCCAGGAGTCAACGTTCCTCCGCCACCACCGGCGAGCACCAAGGGCAGATTCGTATGGGTATGCCGGTTGCCGTCGGCGTTACCGCTGCCGTAGAGAATCATCGAGTTGTGGAGCAACGAATGGCCGTCGATATCTTTGGTCTGTTCCATCTTTTTCAGGAAAAGGGCGAATTGCTTCGCGTACCAAAGGTCGATCTCCTTGAGTTTCTGGATCTTCTCCTCGCTGTTGAAATGGTGTGACAAGTCGTGGTGGCCTTCGGAGATGCCGATTTCGGCAAGGGAACGATTGTCTCCGTCGTGTCCCAGCAGCACGGTGGAGATACGTGTGGAGTCGCTCTGGAACGCCAGCACCAGCATGTCCGTCATGAGGGCAATGTGCTGGGCTCGGTCCTGGGGTACTCCCGGCGGCGTGTCGATTCCCGGATCCTTGGTGGCTCCGAAACGCTCAGCCTTCTGGATGCGTGTCTCTATCTCCCGGACCCCGGTGAGGTATTGATCTAATTTATCGCGATCCCGGCCGTTCAAGCGCCGGTTCATGGCTTTGGCGTCCTCCATCACGAAATCAAGGATCGACCGCTGCTCCTGCTGCCGACGTTTCAGGTTCTCGGTCCGTTGGCCTGCGGCGCCGGGTCCGAAGAGGCGCTCGAAGACAAGCCGGGGATTAGCCTCGGCGGCCACGGGAGTCGTGGCCGAGCTCCATGAGAGATTGAATTGGTACGCACAGGCATATCCCGAATCGCAGGCACCCGATGGACGGGTCGGGTCGCAGCTTAGTTCCAGTGAGGACAGGCGGGTGAGGTGCCCGACCTCGCGGGCGATGGCCTGGTCGATGCTTATCCCGGCGTGGATATCCGTGGCGCTTTTCTTCAGCCGAACGCCCGTCAGGAACACGCCGTTGCCGCGGGCGTGGTCACCGCCGCCATCCTTGCCGCCTTCAGCGGATTTCTGGTCGAGCTCGCCCAGCAATTGGATCTGGTTTTTATAGGGGGCGAGCGGCTGGAGTGTCCCGCTCATCGCAAAATCCGGGCCGGCTTCATCCTTGGGCCACCAAGCGGACGGTATGGCTCCGTTGGGGAAGCAGAAAAATGCCGTCCGCAACGGCGCGCCGGTTGCGGTTTGCGCCAGAGTTGCCGGCACGACGCTGGCGAGGGCCGGGAAAGGGCTTAGCGACTCCATTGCGGGCAAGGCAATGCAGGCCCCGAGCCCGCGCAGGAATTGGCGTCGCCGAAGATTGAAATGCCGCTCGGCGGCGATTGGGGAGGTGTTCTTTATGTTCATGGACTCGCCTTCAATTCGGGATGTTTCGGGAGGGATGCTTCTTGCTTGGAGGGAGGATTGGCACTGGCCGGGCGGGATTTTTGGAACGGCGCCGATTCAATCACGGCACTGAGCAGAACCGAGGCCTTGCCGTTCGATTTCTCGAGCCGGGCCACAATCGCGTCGACCGTGGCCACATCATAATATTCGAGACCGCGACCCAGGGCGTAGGTCAGCAGTTTCTCGGTGATTGTGCGGTAGAACTCGGTGGCATGCTCGGTCACCAAAACGTGCTTGAGCTGTTTGATATCGGTAAACTTCTCGCCACTAATCAATATTCCAGCCGCGTCAATAGGCTGGCCTTTTTCCTGGTCCCGCCACATGCCCATCGCGTTGAAGTTGTCGAGGGCCAATCCAAGTGGATCCATGCGATTGTGGCAGGAGCTGCACAACGGTTGTTCGCGATGCAGGGCGAGGGTCTCGCGCAAGGTCAGAACACGATCCTTGATGGCCTTGGCCGCATCTTCCAGCGGAGGAATATCCGGGGGCGGTGGTGGAGGAGGTGATCCGAGCAGGTTATCCAGGATGAATTTGCCCCGCTTTACCGGCGAGGTCCGGGTGGGATTGGAGGTCACTGTCAGCACGGAGCCGTGGGTGATGACACCGCCGCGCATGCTGTCCGCGGGGAGTTTCACCAGTCGCATTTCGTCACCGACAATATTGAGATTGGTCAGGCTATAGTGGCGCGCGAGCCGCTCGTTCAGGAAGGTATAATCGCTATCCAGCAACTCCAGCAGCGGCCGGTCCTGGCGGACGATATACTCAAAGGTTTTCTCCGTCTCCAGCCGCATGGCCCGGCGGAGGTCGCCATTCAGTTCGGCGCGCAAGGGGCGGGGATTGGGCCGGAACAGGATGGCCCGCAGATCGTCGATTTCCTTTTTCTCATCGGCGGCGAGTTTGTCCTCGCCCTTGTCGCGCAGGTCACGGAATCGCTGGCGCCGCTTCTCAAACTCCGGATCCGGGGAAGTTTCGCGACCCAGCACCGATCGGGCATCAATCTGGACCGTGTCCACGTCCCGGGTCTGGAGCCACTGGCCCGAGAAGTTCTTTATAAATCCGGCGGACTTGGGGTCAGCCAGGAGCCGCTGTGATTGTTCGGCGAGATTGGCACGAAGCTTCGATTCGCCCGCGAGACGCAGCAGGGTCTCGTCCGGCATGGACGACCAAAAGAGATAGGAAAGGCGCGTGGCGAGCGCGTATTCGTCGATGAGCGGAAATCCTGTGCTGGCGCGTTGTTTTTCGAGCCCCTCTTCGCGGAAGAGAAATCGAGGCGAGGCCAGCACGGCGACCATGGCTTGACTGACACCTTCTTCAAAGGTCTTTCCCGGCAGCCCGTAGGTTCCCTCCGCCAGTGCAGCCAGGCGATCCACGGTGGGCCGATCCACCGGGCGGCGATAAGCTTTCGTGGCAAATGAGGTCAGCAGTTCCTTCGCGTACCGCCGGCGGGCCGACGAACCTGCTGGAACGGGCTTCGGGAAGAAAGTGATATAATTGGCAGGCTGCACCCAGTGGCCGGACTCCAGCGGTCCTCGGACAGTGACGGAGTCGACCCGCATGGTGAGTGCTCGGACTTGTTTCTTGTCAGGCGTAAGAGGTTCGATCTCGAAAACCAGGTCATGGTCGCCGGCGTCCCAGGTTTGATCGAATTCGAAGTGAAATGGACGATTGCCTTCGCGCCCAAATTCCTTGGTGAAAAGCTCCTTGCCGTCCGCCTTGAACGTCCACCGGCACTGGTTATAGTCAAACTGGTTGTCGACGAATTTTTCCACCGCCGAGAAATCCAACAGGAGTTGGTATTTGCCCGCATGCTCCGCGTGAAACCTCGAGCCCCCTCCACTGTGTTCATAGTATGAAAAACTCCCAGGAGGAGGTGGGGTATTGGTTCGGCTGGTGGAGGCCGTTTGATTTGCGGCCGGTTTGAAACTCTTTCCGGCCAGGATGGCCTCGGCAGGTACCCGGGGAGTCGAGGGCACAGCTTTGGAAACGATGGCCTTGGCGGCCGTCAGGTACTTTTCCAACAGCATCGGGGGCAACGTCAAAGCGTCACCGATGTTGTCGAAACCGAGCCCTGAATCGTCGGGGGGAAATTCCTTATCCACTTCGAAATCGACGCCCACCAAGTCACGGATCGTGTTTCGGTATTCCGTGCGATTGAGCCGCCGCACCGTGACATGCCCGGGATCGGGATTGAGAGGGTCCTCCGCAAAAGATGCCGATTTGATCCAGCGCTCGATCTGCTCCTTTTGCCGCGCCGTGGGCTGGGGCTTTTTGGGTGGAGGCATGATGCCGGACCGCAGATTCTTTAAGGCGCGCCACCAAATATCCTTGGCCTCCAAGGCTGCCGCCGGGGAGTCGAAGGCGTCGAACGCCACATGCCCTTTGCTCGCCCCGTCACCGTGGCAATCGTAGCAATACTCCTTTAAGAGGGGTTGGATATGCTCCCGAAACTCCACTGCGCCAGCGGATTCTGGCGCGGCCTGTGAACCCAAGCCACTGGCGACCAGAAAGGCGCCCATCCACAAGATAAAGCAAGCGACGGCTTTGACCGATGTTGGATGTGAGGGGGAAACTCGTGGTAGGGGGCGCAACATGGGGTGGACGGATCTGAAGCATCCTTCAATCGCGGGCGTCCGCAAAAGCTTTTTCTCATGGAGGAACCGGGGCACTCCCTGTTAGACCGTTTAAATTCCAAGAGGTTTCGAATGATGTGGTGGCGACCCGAGTCCAAAGCGGGTTGAAGTGACGCAATGCAAGACCGGGATGAACATACACCCCGCGGAAAACCTGGGTCAGGCTTGCTGGAATGGGGTCGGGAGAGGTACTCGCAGGCGCGCGATTGGTTCGTTCCCACGGAATACCGCTCGGATGTCGAAAGTTATCGCCGGGCACGGCTAATAATCGGCTTTGGCATTCTGGGATCCATTTTTGGCGCTTTTTATGCCACGTTCTACCTCTTCATAGCCCACTATTGGGGCACGGGCATTATTGTCGTTTGTAGCGCCACGGTGGCGTCAGTCCCTTTTATCTTGCGTGGGTCCAAGTCGTTGGATTTACCCGCCCATATCCTTTGCCTGACGCTCATCCTCGGTTTTTTTGGCTTGAGCCTGGTGGAAGCGGGATTGCACGGGCATGCCATCGCGTGGCTGGTCAGTGTTCCTCTTTGCGCGATGATCCTGGTTGGCAAAAAGGCGGCGATCGGCTGGATGGTGGCGTCTTTCGCAGCCGCAGGAATCCTCGGGGGTGCCGCGATGTCGGGAGTCGAAATTGGCACCACCTACGATCCAAAATGGGAGAACATCGTTTCCGCAGCCGGGTATCTCGGACTGATTGCCTTTATGTTCATCCTGGGTTTGATCTTCGAATCCGGGCGGACACGAGCTTTTGGAAAGATGCAGAAAGCGTTGGGTGAATTGGGGGCCGCGAACGAACGCTTGGTCACGTTGAACAACGAAAAGTCCGAGTTCCTTGGTATCGCGGCCCACGATTTGAAGAATCCCCTTACCGCCATCGTGGCCAACGCGGAGTTGCTTACGCTTCCAGACACGAATCCTGGCGAAGTCTTTGATGTGGCCAAGGACATCATGGCTGCCGCCGGCCAGATGAAGGGCTTGATCAGTGATTTGCTCGACGCGAATGCCATTGAGGAAGGCCGATTCACCTCGGATATCCAGGCTTGCGATGTCGAGGCGCTCATCGAACGCAGCGTGTCCAACAATCGTCTGGGGGCGGTGAAAAAAGGAATCAGGTTGCATGCGTGCTGTTCGGACGGGCTCACCGCCAAGGCCGATCCCAAGGCGAGCCTCCAGATTTTCGATAACCTTATCTCGAACGCCATCAAGTTCTCTCCGCCCAATTCAACCGTATCCATACGGACGTTTCCCGAGGCCGGCCACGTCCTCATCGCCGTGCAGGATCAAGGCCCGGGAATCGGTGAGGGCGACCAGAAAAAGATGTTTGGCAAGTTCATCCGTCTGACCGCGCGCCCGACCGGTGGTGAATCATCCACGGGGCTGGGCCTTTCAATCGTGAAAAGGTTGGTGGAGGCCATGTCCGGCAGCATTGACTGCCAATCGGTACTTGGCTGTGGGGCCACCTTCACGGTGAAACTACCCGTCTGGATCCCGAATGGCCCGGGCTCCCTGCCCACGGCCGAAGCCCTCCGCCTTCTGGCGGCAGAAACGTGGGCGACTCCCACCAAGAGGCGTCCACGGAATTAGTGCGCTGACCATGCCTTATGCGGTGAGGGATTTGGTCCCCAGGCGAAGCGCACGCGACGAGTGACGGGTGTAATTGATTTCTTGCCAAAGATTCGTTTACGTTCGATAACAAGACCCTTGGAAACACTGTTGGATCTCCTTCAATCGGGCCGTGGCAAGGGCTACCGTCTCGCCCTCCAGGCGCCGCGGGCGGAAGCCCATGCCGCCTTGATACACTGCATTACGTGCGACCCACGTGTGGACCCTCAAATGGAATTCCGAGACGAGTATTATGCTTGTTTGGCGATCGAGACGGAACTCGATCTGGGGCCGTTGGCCAAACATTTGCGAGATCATGATGATGCAGACCAGTCCACTTCAATCGCTGGACTCACAGTAGGCGTCGTGAACCAGTTGGCCAGGAGGAACTACCGGGAGGCCAGGCAGATTTATTGCGATTATATCGAATGGGGACAATGGTGGGAATGGTCCATGAATGAAGTCATTGATTCGGCCGATGAAGTCTTTGGTCGAAACATTGCCAATGCGATCCTGCGGCGATTTCCCTCGGACGATGGTTTCGCCGGGAACTTCGGCCTGCCTGGGTCGGCCGCTTCGCTTGGCACCTTGGCGCGGTATAGTCCCCGATTCGAAGCCATTTCCTCGCCGCCTGCCGTTAAACCGTCGATAACCCTTCCCGATCCCGCCACCCTCACCCTCGTTGAATTTCTGGGGAAGGCTGATTCACAGAATGTCTGGAAATTGCGCGGGATGGTACGAGACATGGTGAAGCCTTCGGATATGGAGGTATTGGTATCGTCCATCTCTCTCGACCGGCCGCTCGCTGCCTGCGTGGCCTTGGCTGGCTTGGGCCGTTTGACGCCTGTTTCACAATTCGACTGGCTGGTTCGACTCTGGGAAGCCTCTCACGACGAAGGCGAATATAGAACTGCGGAATCGCTGGCGGAGCTGCGCCGTCTCAGTCGCGCTATCATGGATGTCATTCTCGACTTGCCAGGTGAATGCACCCTGCCGCATGCCCGTGAATGGGTCGGCTCGGATAAGGCGTATATGAGCTATTTGGGAATGCTGGTTCTTGAATACCATGCGACGATCGAGGACTTGCCTTATCTGAAGCGGACGCTGCAGGCTATGTTCGTAGATCGCAAGGCCGAATGGTCATGCTGGATAATCAAGGCTTTTTATGGACTCCTGGATATCGGGAGAGTACCTGAATTGGAGGAGGTATTCAGGCGGTTTCGTTTCTCGATTGGCAGGAAATATGCGGCCTGTGCGCTTGATGCCACTTCCCCGGAGTTTTTTCGGGACGAATTCGCGTTGGAGTGCTTGTGGGACAGCGAGCCAGACACCCGTGAATTGGCCATACAGTGCGTGTCGTTGTCATCCGGCGAGGCGTTGGCGCGCATACGATGCCTCGCCCACGACCCCTTTGAGGATGAAGACGTCCGCCGCGAGGCGCAAAAGTGTCTCGCGGCGGAAGCTCAAAGCAATTCCGGAACGGTCTAAAGCCGCTTGCTCAAGGTCAGGGCCAGGACGTGGGCGCTGACTTCAATTTCGCTGTGGTTATATTCGCCCGACTTCAGGTCGCTGATGCCGACCGACTGCTTGGTGGGCAGGTCGTACTCATAGCCAAAATCGATGGTATAACTATTAAAATGGCATCCCATGCCCACACCGATCGTGTGTTCGAAAATGGCGGCGGTCAAAGGGGTGAGTGTGCCTGCCGGAACCGGGTTCCTGGCATAGGAATAGCCAGCCCGGAGGGTGGCAGCCTTGCAGGCGGCCCATTCAAAGCCCGTCCGGTACACAAACTGATCACGCCAGTTGAGCGGGACGGAATCGTCCACAACGTTTCCGTTGGCCAGAAAATTGACTGTGGGATTGTTGCCGTTGGATAGATGGATGCGCAGATTGTGGAACGAACTGCTCCAGTCGATCCAATCAACTTGGGCCAGCAGTTTCAATGAGGGGACCGCCTGCCACTGGACACCCACCGACGCCGTCTGGGGGAAAACGTTCACGACCTGGGCGTCGTAGTTATAATAGGGATCCGCATTGACTCCCAGGGCGGCGAATTCCGCCCCTGCGGTGCCGTTGGCGGTCCCGGTGGTCTTGATTACGGAGCGGCTGCGATAGGAAAGGCCCACCTGCCAATCCTCGACCGGCTTGATCAGGACGCCGCCCTGGCCGTCGAAACCCACGCCGCTCGTGTGGAGATCCAGCAGGGTTTTGGCGCCACCCAACTGGGGATTGGTCTGGAAGATATAAGGCGCCTCCAGTACGTTTTCGTTGTAAAGAATGCCAAAGCTGGCCCCAACGGAGATCTTTTCGTTAAAGGCGTATCCCGCCCCGATCGCACTGCGCAGCAGCATGATTTGCGACTTGTGCTGGGTGGCGTCATAGACGGTATTGCCACTTAACCCACCTCTGCTATCCTTATAGCGCCAATCGGCGGCGATGATGCCTTCCGGGATAAACGACAGTCCGAATTTTACCGGAAAGTCCTTGATGGGCAGCAGGAGAGCGCCTTCCGGCAAGGCGCCGGCAAAGGTTCCCAAGGAGCCCGAGTTGTTGGCGGGATTCGAAAATTTGCCGTCCAGCAATCCAGCGGTGGCCCCCGCGCTCAACGTGACGTCGTTGACGAATCCCAATCCCGCGGGGTTCGCGTGCATGATAGTCAACGGGTCATCCGCCAAAGCGATGTCGGCGCCGCCCAGGCCCAGCGATCGCGCGCCCACGGCGTTCCGCAAGATGCCGCTGGCGTTGGCCCCGCTGATTCCCAGCACCAGGGCGGTCAAAGCTATGGCAGCCTGGTAAACCGATTTTGGGGTGACAGTCTTCAAACAACGGGACCTTGCGGCGCCGGTGGCGATTCCAGGATTGCGGTGGATGATTTGTGGGCGTTCGCCGCCGGGGAGGAGGGCTGGGTTGTGGCGAGTCATGACGATTCGGGGGTTAGACGAATTCCGTTGCAGGTTCGACTTCTTGGTCGCTATCGGATGGTGTGCGGAAACCCTTAAACGAATTTTCCCGGCCCGAGAACAAAAAAACGTTTGACCGTCACCAAGCGGGCTTTTTGCAATATTCTTTAGTCACAACGTAGCGCCACCATGGGGTCGACCTTGGCCGCCCGGCGGGTGGGGCTGGCGCAGGCAAATAGACTGATGATCCCCAACAGGGCTGAAACGCCGAGATAAATGGTGAAGTCGGTCGGACTGACTCCGACGAGTATCGAACGCATGGCTTGGGCCACCGCCAACGAACTGAGCAAGCCCACACCGATGCCCAGCCCAGCCAGTCTTGCCCCATGCTGCAACACCATTCGTTGTACATCCCACGTCTGCGCGCCCAAGGCGATGCGAATACCGATTTCACTGGTGCGCTGGCTCACCGTATAGGAAATCACCCCATAAATACCCCCCAGGCAAAGACTCAGGGCAATCGCGGCGAAGAGGCCAAAAAGCCAGGAATAAGAACGGCGCAACCAAAGCGAAGTCTGGACTCGTTCAGTCATCGTTTGCTCCTCAAACAGGGGTAATGCGGGGTCTTGGCGCGCCACTATTCCGTGAATCGCCGACTGCAGGGAGTGGGGATCGCCCTGCGTCCGAATGGCCAGGGTCATCTCATTGCCCGGTTGGAGGTGGTACGGCAGAAACACACAGGGCCGGACCGGTTGATCGAACCCGTAGTGTTTTATGTCGCGCACCACCCCGATGACCGTCATCCATGGGGCAGTGGGGCTCGGGTAGCGAAGGCGTTTGCCCACGGCATCCTGGCCAGGCCAGGCCGCCTTCGCAAAGGTTTCGTTCACTACGGCGGAGAATCGGCCAGCCGGTTGGGTTTCGGTTTCCCCCAGAAAGCGCCCGGACACCAAGGTGAGCCCCATGGCCTCATTATATCCGGGGAAGGCGAACAGGCGAAGCACCACCGGATCGGGTGCATCCTTGGCTTTGGGAGGAGCGCCCTCAGCCTCGAAAAAGACGCCACTATGCCCGCCAAAGGGAACGATCGAGACGGCGCTTGCCGCTTTGACACCGGGCAGGGCACGGATTTGGCCCAGGTGTTCTTCGAAGAAGGTCGTGACCATCAGGTTGGTGTACTTGGCCTCCGGCAGAGAGATCTTATAGGTGAGGACGTTCTCCGCACGAAACCCGGCATTGACCCGCTGGACCTCGCGGAACGCCTTCAGGAGCAGACCGGCGTTGATAAGCAGGATAAGGGCAAGGGCAATTTCGCCCACCACCAGGCTGTTGAGGCTTCGTCTCTGGCCGGTGGATCCGGTAGTCCGGGCGGAGGTTGTTTGCAGCGCACCCTGTACCGAGGCGTTGGCAACCATCTTGAGGGCGGGAATCAATCCGAAAAGGGCGGCGGTAACGAACGTAGTTAAGAGGTAGAACGCGACAAACCGCCTGTCGACGTCAAAGGAAATCCAGGCCGGAAACTGATCCGGAAGGGAATGCGCCAAAGCGTTCAAACATAGCTCACCTATGAGGACGCCCGCCACGCCTCCGCATGCCGCAAGCAATAAACTCTCCGTCAGGACCTGGCGAACGACCGCCGCCCGGGTTGCCCCCAAGGCCAGCCGGATGCTGATCTCGCGATTGCGCGACAGGCCCCGGGCCAGCATCAGTCCCGCGACGTTGGCGCAGGCAATAACCCAGACCATCCCCACCGCACCCATGAGGACATAGGTCGCGGTACGATAGTCGCCGAGCAACCGCTCTTGTAACGGGGTCAGGCGGGGAGAGGTGATATCATTGACCTGCCGCGTAGGTATCATGGCCTTGTGGATCCGGGTAAGATCCTGGCGTGCCTGTTCGAGACTTGCCCCCGGCTTCAGTCGTCCAACGCCATCCAGGTACCAACCTTGCCCTCCGTTGGCGTTCAGGGCGGCCGGCACCACTAAATCGGCGTAGGAAAGGGGACCCAGGTTGGGGGGAAGCACACCTACAATGGTGTGGGAGACCGCGTCGATCGTGACAGTTTTGCCGAGCACGGCCGGGTCGCCGCCCCATTGCCGCTGCCATATCTTATGGCTCAGGAGGACCACGTTGCCTTGTCCCGGACGATCTTCTTCCTCGAGGAATACCCGTCCAATTAAGGGGCGCACACCCAGTACCTGGAATAACTCATGGGTCACCGAAAGTCCTTTGACCCGTGCGGCCTGTCCCTGGTAACCCAGATTGAAACTCGCGTCGTTCCACGCCGCCATTCCGTCAAAGGTCTGGTTCTGCTTTTGCCATTCCACCAGGTCATCGTAACTAAGGCCGGTGTATTCCAGGTTCCATTTGGGCGCTACCTCGTCGAGGTTGACCAGGCGTTCTGGTTCCTTGAACGGCAGCGGGCGCAGGTAGAGCGCGTTGAAAATACTGAAGATCACAACGTTCCCGGCGATGCCCAGCGCCAGTGTGAGCAGGGCAACGGCGGCAAAACTGGGACTTTTTGCCAACTGGCGAACGGCAAATCGGAGATGGGTGAACATAGTGCAGGCTCAGAGCCCACGCCGTAAACGCATCGTCCATGCCAAACTTACGAAGGCTTGGATTGCCATCGGATACCCGTGAAATACCGAAAGTTCGTTGGGCGGAGCGCCTGGCTTCGTCGCGATTTCTTCCGGCCGTGGGATTGTCGTTTCCCGAAACCGGGAATTAAAGCCATTTCCCGACGCCTCTCGGGGGTTTATTCCTTGTAATTCCAATCTTGTAAGAAAGATTAGGGTAGTGCCAATGAACGATTACTCAGCGCCCCTAGGGAGTGACATGGACACGGAATTTGATCGCCTCAAACAGACTTGGTACCAGTTGGGGAAAGATGACCCGCTTTGGGCGGTCCTGAGTTGTGACGCCAAGCGGGGAGGAAAATGGAATCCGGATGATTTTCTGGCCACCGGTGAGGTGGACGTTGGCCTATTTCACCGGCTGGCCAAAACCCATGGGGGTGCACCCGATGCGCTGGGGGAGGTCATGGATTTCGGTTCCGGCGCCGGACGTCTTTGTCTGGCCTGGAGCAGACGAGCCAGACAAGTAACTGGGGTGGATATTTCCGCCTCCATGATTGAAAAGGCCAAGGCATTGACTGCCAGCGCCAAGAACATCCAGTTTGTGCTCAATGAGCGTTCGGATCTCTCCGTGTTTCCTGATCAACGCTTTGACTTGGTGGCCTCCTACATTTGCCTGCAGCATATTCCCTGGAGCATTGCTGCCAACTACGTCCGCGAATTCGGGCGCATTTGCCGCCCTGGCGGTATTGTCATTTTTCAGCTACCCACCCGGGTGGTCCATCCCAACCACCTTTCCGACTTGCGCAAATTCATTGTGGATCATTTGCCCTTCGGATGGGGGGCGGCCTATCGCCGGTGGCGGCATGGAACAGCGGCTGTTTTCGAGATGCATTTCACACCTGCTGAAGAAGTTGTGGCAGTCGCAAAAACCTCCGGCCTCCGTGAGGTCCATCGCGAGCCGAACACCTCTGGCGGTGTTGGCACCGATGGCTTTATCTACGTGTTCAAGAAGTGATCGGGTAGTGGATGTTTTCATAAACTGGTTTCACCTGCTTTATCGATATCCGGAGGCGCCGGCAAATAAACTGCGGTGAGGCGCAACTTTTCCGTGGGTGGGTTGTTGAATGTTGAGTCTGGCCCGGCAGGTCCGCCGACAGGGTGTGGATCCCCGGATTTATTTAATTATAAATCGGTGCAGGGATGGAAATCAGCCGATCCAGGCGAACGAGACAAATTGCATGACGGCTGATTCACCGCTCCCGGCCATGGCTCCCGGCAGCAAATATTCCAACGGCAAAATCAGGGTGATGGTCCTGCTGCTCGCTTTCCTGGCGGTCTTGGCCTATATGATAGAGGGTATCCTGGTGGAAAACAGCTTCATGACCGACAGGATGCGGATGGGGATGGTTACCGCGAATCTCAAGGCCATTGAACGGGCCAAGCAGGAATGGGCAGTGAAGAATAGGGCGCCCTCCACGGCGACGCCCACGGAACGGGACCTGGCCCCTTTCTTTGAACGGCACATGTATCCCCAGGCGGTGGCGGATGAATTCTATAATGTGCGGACCGTCGCCGAAAAACCCGCGGTGGTGCTCGCCCACACTCTCAAGCAGCACCCCGCCGGCAAGGAAGTCGGCCTGGACCCATTCGAATAGCCGAATGCTTGGTAGCGATATTCTGGACGCGCACTAAATCGAAAAATCCAGCGATCGCCCGGCCTCCCGCAAGGCGCGGCGGCGATCGATCAGGCTTTGCAGGCTGGTGCCGTCCAGGATTCGCGCAGTGGAATCGCGCACTTCCTTCATCACCAATTTGAGGGCGCAGGTCTTTTCGTCTTCACAATCATCGCAAGGGGAGTACGCGGTATGGCTGACGCATGGCGTTAGTGCCAGGGGGCCCTCCGTAAGGCGAAAGATCCTGCCGAGGGCAATGTCCTTGGGCTGTCCAAGCAGTTCATACCCGCCCGCCCGCCCGGCGCGGCTGCGTACCAGCCCGGTGCTCTTTAACTCCACCAGAATGGCTTCCAGGAACTTTTGCGGAATCCGTTCGGCTTCGGCAATTTCCCGGATTTGTATCGGCCCCGTCCGCGTCTGTTCCGCAAGGTACAGCATGGCGCGAACCGCATATTTGGTTTTTCGTGAGAGCACGGTTTGGCAAAACGCTTCTGGGAGCGTTTATCGGTAATTTTTTCTGACCCTAAAACGCTTTCTCCATTAATCCCACCGGAGATTAGCGCTTTTCGATCAGGTAATAAAGTGTTCTTGGATCGAGTTGCAGGGAGTCGGCCGTCCCCATTTCTTTCACCGGCTTACCCTGAAAATTCAAAGCGCTCACCTGCAAGGACTTGGCATCAGGTCGGCGAAAATGGATCTGGCCCGTGATTTCCTTGACCTGCCAGGGATCTTTACCCAGGTCCACAATTCGCCGCTTGCCGTTTTCCGCAGCGGCCGTCTTCCATCCGGTAGCGTGCTCCTCAGACATGACCTGCAGCAGAATTCGTCCAGACTTGGCTAGTGGTTTTCCGTCCAAGGAAACGACTACCACGTGGGCGAGGTCCATCGGGGACTCGATGGTCAGGTCCGGCAGCGCCAGGATCGATTGGAAGGCTAGGTTGCCACTGACCCCTTGAGCCTGGGGGGCGGTCAGCCAAAGCAGGCCGTGGCCGTAGTCGAGCCGTACTTCTCCCGTGGTACTCGTAACGGTTTGGGTGGTGTGGTCGACAAGGCCGCTGGAATTGTCAATGAGCGTGGTGCTCGGGGAGTCGGCGAAGGTCACGGAAGTCCTGCCAGCATAGTGGGTCAGGGGGTCGATGACCTGCCCAGGCTGCACCGAGGCACCCGTCGGAACATCTTTGAGCCGGAGTTCGTCGAAGGAGGCATCTTGGGGCATCGGTGTGCCCTTCAAGGCAAAGAGATCGGCGCGATTCAGCCGGATGCTCGCGAGGTTGCCGCCCGGTTGAATCAGGCCGCGCCGGTAAATAAGCGCGGCGGCCGGGAATTGCCCCATTTGTGAGGGAGCCATCAGTGTCCAAGGCTGCGTCCAATAGCCCGGCTTGGGGCTCCAGTCGATGCCATCGAGCGCAAAATGGATAATCGCGTCCGTATCCTGCAGGGCGCCAAAGGTCGCGAAATAAAGCGGTGCCTCCGAACGGTACCGGTTGGGGCGGTTCCACGTCGTCTCAGAAATCATCGAAGGCTTGTCGTCGTACGTGGGATCCATCGCCGGGTGTACGATGGACCGGGGCTTGCCGGGCTTCTCGGGATCGAATCGCAGGGCGCTTCGGTCCGCATAAGTATGTCCGGCACGGATGGACCAATCCGAGTTTTCCCCCTGGCTGTCGCAGCTAAAATATCCATGCCGATCGATGAAATCCCCCACGGCATAACTCATTTTTTCGAGGGGCCCAAACACCCGGTTGTCGGCCGTGGTCCAATTGGATGGAGTAACCAATCCCTTGAAGCCCAGTCCCCGCACGTAGGCGATCATGTCACGATAAAACCGCGTCTGGGTTTCCCACAGGAACCGGGCGGTGTCCTGGTCGCGAAGCGTTCGTTCGTTGGCCATATTCCAGAGCGGGCGAAACACCATTCGGCCCGATTCAGGTTTGTCGCCGGGTAACACCTGCGAGTTCCATTTCTTAATGGCGGCCCCGATGGTCCCATACCTGCGCTCCAGCCAGAGTCCGAACTGCGATTGCAGCAGGTTCATCTGCTCCACTGGCAGATTCTTATCCGAGAAGGTCCAAAAAAAGAGGGAATCCTCATTGACCAGCTCCAGGCCCATCACGGCCGGTTCATCCACCAGGCGCCGCCCGTTGGGGCCTGGGGTGGTAAGTAGGGCCTTCAACCATTTCTTATATTGGGCCTGGAAGTCGGGATTGAAATAGAGGGCGGCGAAAGGGTGCTGGCTTCCGTTGTAGCCCGTCAGCCATTGGGTATCCGGTTTGGGCGTGAGCCAGAGCGGGAAGTAGATCGAGAGATGTGAGTAGATGCCCTCCGCCCTCATCGCAGCGACGGTTTCCTGGGCATGGCGTATCTTGTCGGGGGAAACCTCTCCCGCCTCGTCGAACATGCCGCCATGGAGGCGCACCAGATTGACGCCGTATTTGGCCAGAGTCCTGGCCGATTGCTTAAGTCCGGCTTGATCCAACCCTCCGGGAGGTCCATTGACCGCCCAAAACCGGACGGCTTCCCCGGTCGAACCGAAGGCAAAATGTCCACCCTGGGCCTGCACCCATCCGTGTTCCCCAGCAAAGGACTCGTTCAATCCCCGCAGGTCGATCACCGAGGTGCGGTCGAACTTGTCTGCCGGGGGAGCAAAGGGGAACCACCCGGCTTCACTCGAAGCGGTCGTTCCGGGATCCAGCGCGTCACCGGGCTTGGCTTTGCCGCTGGGGGTGAAGGGTTCATTGGCCAGAGCGAAGCAATCCAGGTAGCCGTGATGACTATTGGGACTGGTCATCTGGAAGCGGAGGGTGTTTTCGCCCGCCTTGAGCGTTACCACGCCCGCATTGATCCACGCGAGAAAACGCAAATCTGGCTTTGCGTCCGCCGCGACATTGGTGATATCGCGGACGCCCTGCGTGAAGTTAACCGGAGTTTCGCTTCCGCCATTCAAGGTGTAAGCCAGAGCCGCTTGGGTCGGGTTTGCCCGCAGCCAAAGGGTGTATTCTCCGGCCTGGGTAGCCTCGAAGCGATATTCGGCTTCGCCTGCCTTTTCCGGACTGAAATTGGAGATGAAATCGCCACCGGAAAACTCGTCGCGCTTGACCTGGTCGTACCACCACGGATGGCGATTCATCGCGCTGGACGCCGGTTTTTCGCCTTCAATCCAGAGAACCGCGGCCTGGACGGACGGACGCCAAGCGCCCAGGAAAGCCACGACGGCGAGTGCGAACGAGCATTTCACACCGAAATAGATGCGGGGTTGGGGCCAAGCTTCAACTCAAATATCGAACCGTTTCGGCTTTCCGGTCACGTTTTGCCCGGCTATGCAGTGGGAGTGCCGGGGCTCATCCCAGATTACTACTCGTCGCTGGCGCCCTTTCGCGAGACGTTCGCCCGAGGGTGTCCGGTACTGATGTATCACAAACTGGGGCCACGTCCCCGGGGGACCCGTTTGAAAGGTTTGTACGTGGGGGAAGCTCTTTTTCGAAGGCAGCTTCGGGAACTGGCAGCAGCGGGATATTCCACCATTGCCTTGGACGGACTTGCTGCTGCGAATTTCCCATCCCGGCGCATCGCCCTCACTTTCGATGACGGGTTTGAGAACGTGTTAAGATATGGAGTGGGCTCTCTCGCGCAGTACGGATTTAAGGCCACCCAATATCTGGTGGCCGACCGTTTGGGGCAGGTAAATGACTGGGAAGTCCGGGAAGGGGAAGTTCCCGAACGCCTGATGGATAAGGAACAGGTGCGCGATTGGCTCGCTGCAGGCCACGCCATCGGAGCGCATACCCTTACCCACCCCCGGCTCACGCAGGTTTCGCCGGCGCAGGCTCGGGAGGAGATTGCGGGCAGCAAAAAGAAGCTCGAGGATTTGTTTGGGTTGCCGATGCGGGAGTTCTGCTATCCCTATGGCGATTGGAACCCGGCGATGCGTGACGAGGTGGCCGCCGCGGGTTATTCCGCCGCCTGCACCACCGAACGCGGGGTGAATTCCGCCGGGGCGGATCGTTTGGCCTATAAGCGCTACATGGCCCGCTACGCCTCCCGCAATTGGCGCAACGCCTTGCTGGCGATCCGTGGCTGGCTGGCTGGTTGAACGGCGTGCCTGGCCGGCTCCCGTGGCTGGCGAATTATATAATTAGTTGACGTTTTCCCGGCCGAGGGACCGGGCATGGCGGATCAGGCCGTCCTCGATCCGGTAGATGATGACGGTCCGGAAGGGGCCGCCCTCGCGGCCTTCGATCAACTCCTCGTCCACCAGGTGCGGCGCGACGATCATCCGTTTGAGGATCGTGCAGCGGTTTGCCGGGTGTTGCCGGAAAAGGCCCGTGTAGAATTCACGCAGGGCCGCCTGCCCGGCGATCCGGGTGCCGTCCAGGTCCCGCTCGAGGACGGCGTCCGGGGCGAAGCAGGCCACACAGGCTTCCACAGCCTGGGCGTTGTAGGCCGCGATTTGTCGTTCGACGCAGGATTCGACGGGGTTTTGCATGGCGCTGAAGTGAATTTGTTGTATAGGATTATATAATGCCAAAATCGAGACGAGGCCCGGTTTTCAAGTCTCGACCCGGACATACATGGCCTTGAGATAGCGGGCTTCGGGAAACGTGGCCGGGTGGTCGACGGCGTGCAGAGCCCTTTGCAGTTCCTGGGCTTTGCCACCCTTTCGCGCGATGGCCCGCCGTACGGCGTTGAAGAATTCCTCCTCGGAAACGTGGGCGCTGCACGAGGCGCAGAGCAGGATGCCGCCGGGACGGGTCCGTTGCAATCCGGCAAAGGCCAGGCGTTCGTATGCCCGGATGGCGCCTTCCCGTTCGCTTTCGCGTTTCGCGAGCGACGGTGGATCCAGGATCACCAGGCTATAGTCACGCTGGTTCGACGACTCCAGCCAGGCAAAAGCCTCCGCTTGCACCTGGGCATGGCGGGCGGCTTGTACCCCCGGTACCTCCTGGTTCAAGGCAAAGTTCCGGCGGGCTGCGTCCAAGGCATGTGGCGAAATATCGAGGTCGGTCACCGTCCGGGCTCCGCCTCGGGCGGCGTAAAGCGAAAACCCGCCGGAAAAACTGAAAGCGTTCAACACGTCAGCATTCGCAGCCCATTCCCCGACCTGGCGCCGATTCTCCCGTTGGTCCAGGAAAAAGCCTGTCTTCTGTCCCCGCACCACGTCGGACTCGAAGCGTAACCCGTGCTCCCGAAAGATCACCGATTCCGAAACATCGGTACCCGCCAGGTTTTGCCCATCCTGCAATCGCAGGTGGGCCGCGTCGTCCTGGATATTCCGGCTTAATCGGAGGACGAGCCTCAAGTTCGCTTCGGCAATACCCAAGGACTGGCTGGCGCAGGCGAGGATGAGCGGTATCAATCGCAGATGGGGCAGGGACGGAATCTTGCCCAATGACGTTGGATTCGCCGTGAGGGATCCCAGCCACGACGCTGAGTACAGCTTGAGCACCAGTGTGTCGCCGTAACGATCAATCACCAGGCCTGGCCAGCCGTCCGATTCACCAGAAACCAGGCGGAAGCCATTCGTGTTGTGGTCGAAGGAATCCACCCGCTTGGCGAAGGCGGTGTCCAATCGCAATCGCCAGAACGCTTCGTCAATCTGGATCGGTTTGCCATGGTGCAAGATTCGGAGTTGGATGGGCGACTCGGGATCATACAAACCGAAGGCTAAAAAGCGATCTTGCCGGTCATACACGACCGCGATTTCACCCACCTGTCCTGCTCGATTGGGGTCGCGCACGCTGCCCGAATAAACCCAGGGGTGCCCCGATCGTATCAAGGTCTCGGCGACTGGGCTTACCCGCACCCGAAGACGGGGAATGGAGGCGGGGTTGGAGTTGGAGCTGGGGGAGGCCATTAGGCTTGAAGGGAGGCCAAGACTTCCGGATCTCGAACATCCACCCATCGCCCAGCGATGACTTGGCCCGCGATTCTGCGGTGTTCACCAAGCATGGCATGCAACGCTTCGGTCAACTCGTACTCGCCCCGCGGCGATTTCTGCAGCCGTGCGGTAAAGTCGAACAAACTCGGGCGAAAAAGGTAAATGCCGGCGTTGTACCAGATGGGCTGCCCTTCCTTCAGCCAGCCAGCCGATCGCAAGTCCTCCAATTGCTGGAGTGAAGGTTTTTCGACGATACGCCGCAACTCGAACCGCTCGTCGAAAAAGAGAATGCCGCCTTTCGTGACGTCTTGTCCTGGAGTAGCGGTCACGAGTGCGTCAAAGGCACTTTCACCCCAGCGTTGGATCATCTTGGCGTAGGTCTCCGGCTTGACCAAGATGTCGCCATAGGTCAGTAGGAAATCGGAATCGGCCATGAACGGCTGGGCCAACTCCGGTGCTTTGCCGGTGCCATCTTGAACTACCTGTCGGGCGTAGTGAATCCGGGTGCCCCAGCGGGTGCCATCCCCGAAATGTTCCTCAATGACCTCCGCATGCCAGCCCGTCACTATGCAGAACTCCCGGATGCCCGATTGCCTCAACCCCTCGACAATATGTTCCAAGATCGGTTTCCCTTGCACCGGCAGCATGGGTTTCGGGATTTCCTTGGTGAGATCTTTCATCCGGGTGCCTTTCCCGGCGGCGAGGATCACGGCTTTCATTTTCAGTGAGAATGCGTGATTCGCCGAGCCGTGGGAAGACGGCAGAAACGTCCGTCAGAAACCGGCAGGAGTCGCGCGTAATCGAGATGGCGCACAATCGCAAGGACTGCTAGCGTGGTCGGACAACGGTTTAAAATGAGTCCTCTGGAAGCTCGCGATCGGTTTGTCAAAGTGGCGGTGCTCGGCGTCGTGTCGATCGCGGCGATTATTTTCGCTTTTATCCTCAGCACCAGTCAGGGACTCGTCGTGCTGGCGATCATGGGCACGTTTTGGGTGGCGAGCCTGCCCAAACACGCTGAGCTCTGTATGAATGTGGCAACGGCCACCCTGGCGGCGGGTTTGTTGGTGCCGTTTTTGCCGGGACGCCCCCTCATCTGGGAGGCCGCAGGACTGCTGGGTTGGTCTGGCATGCTTTTCCGTATTGCGCTAAGGCGTTATCACCCAAATTTTGGAGCGGAGTTAAAACGCAACATCCTGGTGATTTTCTGCATGGCGTTTTACTCCGCCGTGCTGGTGTTTTTGATGCGTCACTACGGTGTTGGCTTCGGCAGTTTCGGCAGTGCGGACGCGGGTGGGCGGCGTTATGTGACCCAGTTGATCTGCGCCATTTTCCCCTTGGTCTACCTGCTCCTCCTACCTTCCGAAAAGACGATCACCTACCTCTTCATCTGGCAGTGTATCCTTTCACTCTCTTACATCCCGTCGGAGTTCATCGTGAATTACGGCCGTGGTGCGAGCCGCTATCTGCTCCTCTTTTTTGAGGCCAGTTCGGACGCATGGGATTTTGCGAATGTGGGAGCGAATTACGGGCTTCGCCGGGTTCAGGCGTTTTACATCGTCACCGCGTGGATGTCGAGTTTGCTGCTGGTGTTCGTGCCGCTGCGAAAGTTCTTCACGTTCAGGGGAGCATGGGCCGCCGTGGTGGGTGCCGCCTTGGTGGTCGTGGGTGGGTTGAGCGGTCACCGATACACGCTTTATTCGGTGGCGGCGCTTTATTCCGTGGTTGGCTGGGTTCAGCGGCTCTATCGGCCGATCTATCTTTCGGTCCTGGTCCCGTTGGTGGCGGCATTCGTGGTCACCGCCTATGTTGTTGCGCCATCGGTCCCAGAGTCCATGCAACGGGTTCTAACCGTCTTACCCGGTATCCGGGTCGGCAGTCGCGCCTACATGGATGCTGAGGCCGGCCTCGAAGGTCGGCGCCTGCTTTGGCGTCATGCGATGAACATCGCTCCGAAGTACCTTTGGGTGGGCCGCGGTTATGGCGTTTCGGCGGATGCCGACTTGACCCGCAAGTACGACAACACGGAGTCGTTGGCCAGCAACGGCATTTTCTATAACGGAACCCTCGGCTTGCTGGTCAATTCAGGTATTCCGGGGCTGGTGAGCATGATGGCGGTGGTGTTATTTGGTTTCGCCATCTGCTGGCGGGTTTTTCGTTACGTGCGCAAATATCGCTGGGAGGACCGATTTGCGCTGGTTTGTACCGTCTTGTCCGCGAATTACGTCACCATCGCGTTTTCTTTTATCTTCCTCCACGGCGACAGCGAGTATGCCATGAAGGCGTTCTGTCCCCATTTGGGGTTACTCATGGCCTGCGAGTATCGCTTGCGCCTTCGTGACCGTGAGGCACGTGGCTTGGGTAAAGAGTTTCCCGAAGCCGCCGTCGAGGTTATCCCCCCTGCGGTTGCCGAGGCTCGGGAACGGTTGTTGCCGGTTGGCGGGCGAGTCTGAGTCCACTCCGCGATTCACCCGCTGACAGATCGCCGCATACCACCAACACTCCGGCGTCGGCCGGAGTGTTTTGGAGTTCGTTTGAACGTTTGTCGGCGACTTACGGCGAAGTTAGAGAAGCAACTGCTGCCGGGATTCCACCTCGACTTCGCTGGCGAAACTCCGCACCCGAGCCCGGCGGCGTTCCATGATGTGCTTGTCGACGTTCGGATCGTAGGGAACTGGATAGTTGCCGTCGTAACAGGCCATGCAGAACGATTCCTTGGGCAGGCCGGTGGCGGCTACCATGCCGTCCTGGCTCAGGTAACCGAGCGAATCCGCATTCAGGAACTGGCGGATCTCGTCCAGGGTATTCGTGGCCGCCATCAACTTATTGCGCTCGGGAAAATCGATTCCGTAGACGCACGGATTGATGTGCGGTGGGCAACTTATCAGCACGTGGACTTCCTTCGCACCCGCGTCTTTAAGGCTGTTTACCCGGGTCTTGCTGGTGGTTCCGCGGACGATGGAATCATCAACAATTATGACTCGTTTTCCGCGCACCAGATCGGCGATCAGGTTCAATTTCACCCGCACGTTGAAGTCCCGAATCATCGGGGATGGCTGAAGGAAACTACGCCCGACGTAGTGATTCCGGACGAAAGCCATTTCAAATGGAATACCACTGCCCAAGGAGTACCCCAGCGCAGCGCAGTTACCGGAATCGGGTACGGGCACCACAATGTCCGCGTCAATGCGATGCTCACGGGCCAATTGGCGCCCCATTTCCACCCGCGTGCGATAGACATTGCGGTTGGCGATGTTGCTGTCCGGGCGGGCGAAGTATACGTACTCGAAAATACAGAACGCACGCCTCTCATGTTCCGGGAAGGCCTGCACCGAACGAATGCCGTCCTGGTTGATGATCACAATTTCGCCCGGCTCAATGTCCCGGACGAACTCCGCCTTGATCAAGTCGAAGGCGCAGGTTTCGCTCGCCAGCACGTAAGCTCCATTGTCCAGCCGTCCAAGTGACAAGGGACGAAACCCGTGGGGGTCGCGTATCCCGATCAATTCCATTTCGGTCAGGATGACCAAGGAGTACGCTCCTTCGATCTTGCGTACGGCTTCGATCAAGGCGCTGTCGTGGCTGCCTCGGCTCGGTTGGGCGAGCAAATGGGGAATGACCTCACTATCGACGGTCGTTTGGAAAATCGATCCCTTGGCCTCCAACTCCTCCCGCAACTGTGACGCATTCGTCAGATTGCCATTATGGCCAATGGCAATCCGTCCCTTGTAGCAATCAACGGTCAGCGGCTGGGCATTATTGATCGTGGACGACCCGGTGGTTGAGTAGCGGGTGTGGCCGATGGCGGAATGGCCCACCAGATCGTGAAGGATCTTCTCCGAGAAAATCTGCGGAACCAATCCCATCCCGCGATGGACGCGAAAATCGCGTCCGTCGCTGGTGACGATGCCAGCGCTCTCCTGACCTCGGTGTTGGAGCGCGTACAGGCCGCAATAGGTAAGTTCGGCAGCCTTTGGGTGTCCGTAGACTCCAAAGACGCCGCAGTAGTGGCGCGGGTATTCTTCTTGCACGTGACGATTAAGTTTCGGGGGCGGGGCGATAGAAAGCAAAGGGCTTTTCAATCTCTCTTCAGTACCTTGTGCGCAAATGGGTTAGGTGCCGCGTTTTTGGCGTAACAGTTGGTGGAGGTCCGGTAACGAGCGGGTATTGATGACGTCGGTGGACGTAATCCACCCTTTCCGCGCGAGTTGGGCGCCCAAACGAAGGTATTCCACCGCTTCCAGGCGATGGGCGTCGCAATTGATGACGCACCGGACCCCTTTGCTTTTCGCGTATTGCCAGAGGCGCCAGTCCAGATCGAGCCGTTCCGGCGCCCCATTGAGTTCGATCCACGTGCCGGTGGCCGCACAGGCGTCGATCACCGCGTGCTGGTTCAGTTTGTACCCGTCGCGAGCCAGCAACAGGCGGCCCGTCAAATGTCCTAGCATGTGCACCCAGGGGTTTTCCGCAGCCCGAATCAGGCGCTTGGTGTTTTCCGCCTCGTCATTGGACGGCACATGAAGGCTGGCCACGACGACTTCGAGTTGTCGGAGGATCTCGTCCTCAAAATCGAGGCCGTCTTTAAGGATGTCCACTTCGCTGCCTTTCAGGAGTCGGAAGTCTTCGCCGGCGGCGGCGAGCCGGCCGTTGACGGCATCGATTTCCACCCACTGTTTTTGCAGACGACTCTTATCCAACCCATTGGCTTGGAAGGAGGCCCGTGAATGGTCG
>DATJII010000097.1:0-7960 GCA_035493435.1 Candidatus Limnocylindria bacterium
GACTCCCATTCGAAATACCTGGGTGTCGGTGCTCGATCATTCGCGCCGATACCAGGATTTCACGTACGTTTACCCCGTTATTTCCCGTCGTTCGCGCGGTCTCTCCATCGGGATCAACCTAAATCCGGATAAGGTGTGCAACTTCGACTGCGTGTACTGTGAGGTTGATCGAAAAGTTCCTGGCAAGGCGAAGGATGTCAACCTAGCCCAGGTCCGGGATGAATTGCGTTGGCTGGTGCAGCACGCACTCGAGGGAGGTTTGGCCAAGGAGGCGAAGTTCGCGGAGGTGCCGGTCGAGGTAACCCAGACCATTCGTGATATCGCGTTCAGTGGCGATGGCGAACCCACGATGGTTCACAATCTGGACGAATGCGTCCAAGTGGTGGTGGAGGTAAAGGAAGAGTTCAAACTGGCGGAAACCAAGATCGTGCTGATCACTGACGCTGCCGGACTGGATAAAGCGTCAGTCAAGCGGGGCTTGGAGATCATGGATCGGCATCCGAGCGAAATCTGGGGTAAGCTCGACGCGGGCACCGAGGCGTATTTTCGCACGGTAAATCGTTCCCCGGTAAGGTTCGAACGCATCCTTACCAACCTCCTGGAAACTTCCCGGGTGCGTCCCATCATTATACAGAGCCTGTTTCTCAGGGTGCATGGAGAGGTGATGGAGAAGGCGGAATTGGACGCCTACTGCGCGAGGCTCAACGCCATCGTCGCGGGTGGCGGCAAGATTCGGGAAGTACACGCCTATACCATCGCGCGCCCAACGCCCGAGGCCTGGGCCACGAAGCTTTTGCCGACGGAACTGGCGGCCATTGCCGAAACCATTCGTGCGTCGACCGGGCTTCCGGTGGTCACGTTTGACTGACGCCCATTTCGGAGTCGATTGCAAAATTCTTTCGGCCATTCCCGATCCGACCTCGCGTGCTGGCGCAAGCGGGTGAGAGGTGCCTTAAAGGCTGGGGCGACGACCCCTTTCTATTTATTCTCGCCCCTTCCAGTGCGGAGGCAATTGGCGCTGCTGGAGCGATTGGATTTTGGAGTGCCAGTGACGCATTGGCTCTCCTGTAAAACACAGCCACTGCCCGCGCTGCTGGAGTGGTGGCATCGCCAAAATCGACCTGCGGAGGTAGTCAGTGAACTGGAGTATCGCACGGCGTGGGCTGCGGGTTTCCGGGACATACTGGTCAACGGCCCCGCCAAACAGCGATGGTTGCCGGAGGTCGCGGTGCCAGGACAAAGGGTTCACTTTGATTCGCTGACGGAACTGCGTGCGCTGCTGCCACAGGCGAAGCGCCAGCAGTGGCGAGTGGGGTTACGCCTTTGCACGAGTCAGGAATTCGATCCCGGAGACCCCACCTTGCCGACCCAGTTTGGCTTCGATCCGGGCGAAGTCCCATTGGCCGTCAAGTTATTGCGCAAAGTGGGATTGGAACCGCAGCAGGTTCATTTCCACCTGCGTACCAACGTGGCAGAGGCTGGTATTTATGCCGCCGCCGCCGCCGAAGCGTTGTCGATCTGTGCCGCCGCCCGTTGGTTCCCGACCATCCTCGATTGTGGGGGGGGATTGCCCCCTTCACATACCCGCTCGTTGGACGGGTCGGCGTACGGTGCGTCCATGAACCTCGAAAGCTATGCCCAAGGTTTGCGAAGGGTCATTCGCGAGGCCGGGCATATCCGGGAGCTATGGTTGGAGAACGGTCGATTTGTCCTCGCGGATTCGGGCCTGCTGGCGATCCGCGTATTGGATATCAAGGAGCGCCGAGGCGTGCGACAGATCCTCTGTGACGGCGGGCGGACCATGAACGCGTTGATCTCCACCTGGGAAAATCATGCGCTGGAGCAATTGGTTCCGCGGCGTGGAGTTAGCCTGGATTCTTTGGTGTATGGCCCCACCTGCATGGCTTTTGACCGGTTGGCACGCACGACGTTGCCACAGTCCCTAAAGCCGGGAGACGTGCTCTTGTGGATGGATGCAGGCGCCTATCATCTTCCGTGGGAGACGCGATTTTCACATTTCCTGGCGGAGATTTGGTGGGAACGGGATTCGGGAACATTGGCTTGTGTCCGTGATGCGGAACACTATGCCGCATCGCGCCGGGTCAAATAATTAGCTTGACTAAAATGGGCGGGTATTACTTCATGCCACATGCCCAAATACTGGAAAATCACCAACCGCGCCCTGGTCGATGGTGTGCCCAGTAGTGGCGACCAAGGCCCCTGCACCTATTGGGTGAGCGACGCTGGCCCCCTTGACCTGCCCGCCAACTGGACCAAGGTTTCAGGTCATCAATTTAAGATCCTGCTCCTGGCGGCAGCGGATGCATTTCCTACGACCTCCCACGCGGATAACGAAAACCAAAACCACGTCACGTTTTTCATCCATGGCTACAACAATGGCTGGGAAGATGCGGCTCGGAGGTATGAAAAACTGTGCGGGGACCTTTTCCTGGGTGCCGATGGCATGGGGCTCTGCGTCAGTTTCGATTGGCCGTCTCGGGGCAGCGTGCTCGGATACTTGCCGGATCGGGACCACGCCCGCGCCTGCGCGGGTGATCTTGCAGATGTCTTAAGTGAAGTGTACGACTGGCTTCTAAAAAAGCAGGCGGACGTCCAGAAGAACCTCTCCAGTGACCAGGCTGTCATCGAGGAATCCTGCAAGGCCAAGGTCTCTGTTATTGCCCACAGCATGGGTAATTACGTGACCCAACGGGCGCTGTCCCGCGTCTGGACCCGGAAGAATCAGCCCCTGATGGTGAGCCTCGTCAACCAGTTGGTCATGGTGGCGGCGGACGTGGACAACGACCTTTTTGAACCCAACAGTTCCGATGGCACTGACGGTAACGGGGTCGCGAATCTGACCTATCGGGTCACGTCGCTTTTTAGCGGTCGGGATGCCGTGCTCGGGGCGTCTGCCGGACTAAAGCATTTTGGGACCCGGCGATTGGGCCGGAGTGGGCTTACGGCCAGGACTCCCGCCGGGAAGGACAATGTGTGGGACATCGATTGTTCCCATTTCTTTGCGGCGTCGGTTGCGGCATTTTCCATCCACAGCGCTTATTTTGAGACGCCAGAAGTGGTGAGCCTCATGGGCGACGTGCTTTGCGGCGTAGATCGCACGGTCCTGGAGAATCTAGGGCGGACTACCAGCTCTAATTGGCTGACCTCCATGGCGGCGCCGAATCCCATCCCCGCGGGATGATGGGTTTTCTTGGCCGGTGGACCCATCCTGCCGCCGGATGCGTCCACCGGCAGCTATCTTATAATCCTGCGGGATGCTGTGATAGCCCTATGTTCGTCCCTGAGAAACGTGCCAATTGTCGGCTTGACGTCCGTTCTCCTCGCCTCCGCGTACGATATTTACTTTTCTGTCATTCCGCTCTATTTCTATCGTTCCTCCGCCACCAGCCAGGTGCGTCCCCGAGATGGGATCTTAACCGGTACAAAGGCCCGATATTGGCGATCCAGCGGGTATTTCTTGAGTTTCCCGTCCTGTTCGCGGATCCACGCCGCCTTTTCCAACCCGGTATAATACAGGGGCAGGGCAACCTCGCGTTCGACGGGCTGGTCCAAGGGATTGTGTACCATGATGAAAGCCCGCCGACGGAGGTGGGGATTCACGTGGATCAGGTAATCGATGTCACGGCCGTCGGCGCGGCGTCCATGGATGATGTCGGATTCCAGGATGTCCCGGTACTCTTTGAAGAACCGCACCCACTTGGTGACCAGTTGCTTGGTTTCCTCTGTATCATAGAGGCGGGGGCCGCGCCAGCACGCTTGGACGCCGGACCCGAAGCAATTGGCTAGATGCCCTTCATAGTCCGCCAGATGTTCGTGCAGGGGTTCGATGGTGGCTGCGGCGCCACCACCTTGGTATTCGGTCAGGGGGACGAACATCCAGCCGGCAGTCTGGGGCTTGGACCAGGTGCCGTCATAAATGTTCTGCCGGGCGTGGATGAGTTGCCGTGCGCGGGGCAGGGACCAGTTGTCCTCGCGATAACCCATGGCGGTCTTGGTGCCTCCGGCGAGGAAATAATAGTCGGGTTGATTGACATAGACTCCCCGTTCCCGGCACCAGGTATAAAGACTGGCGTTCATGCTCCAGTTGACCCATTGGGAATCGGCCAGGCCACGGTGACCGGGATGATTTGTCGAGGCACAGACATCGCCGGGATAGGGACCGTCGTGTTCGAGAAGGTCCAGGCCGGTCTGGGCGATGAAGTTGGTGAGCTGGCTGAAATAGCGAAGACCCCAGGCGCTTCCCGCGCAGGGCGCGTTGCCAAAGATGGCCCCGCCCGGCTTGCCTGTCTGGGGGTTGATGACATCGTTTTCGGGATTGATGCTCCGGCTGCTGAAAAGGGAATAGGCGCCGACCTGAAGTCCCTTGGAGTGGGCGTAATCTACGTCGGCCTTGATCTTGGCGAGGTACTCGGGTTTGTCATTTTCCATGTCCAACCCGCTGCCGAAGGTGTAGATGATCATCTCAAAACCCGTTTCGGCGCATTGGTCCACCGCCTTGCGGAAAGCGTCGGTATTGGCGCTACGGACGTGCATCATGATGGGATTTTCGGTAATCCACGGAGCGAGTGCCTTCTGGACGTGGCGCAGGGTCAATCCCTGCCGTTCCCTTTCTGTCGAATCGTGTAAAATGAGGTAGGTGCGAAAAGAACGGAACGACGTGCCAGACTCAATGCGGGCACCCGGTCCCACTGGCGGTTGCACGAGGAGTACGCAGGGTGTCTTGCGTGCATAGCTGACCTGGGACGTGTAGGCTGGATCCATTTGCCAGGAGGCAACGGCGTTTCCCGTGATGGTGTCCATCCCGTGAAACATATAATCGCTCAGGACTTCGATCGGCGGAGTACGCCATGCGGTGCCAGGCCGTTCGTCCACGGCGGATTCCGCCTCCACGATGGACATGCGGTCCACCACCAGTTGGTCGAGGGTGACGGCGCGGCCACCATGGTTTTCAACGGTGACCCACTTGCCAATGACTGGGAGGCCATCGTAAATCTCGTAGTGGACAATGACCTCAATCCCGCGAGTGGCTTCCGTGTCGCTTTCGTACGCAAGATCCACCGCCGCACCCGGAGGTGGCCATGGTAAAGGCGCGTGATGCCGGGTTTGAGTCCAACGGAGAGGTGCCACAATGGAGTGGGTTTCAAATCCACGAAAGCGGAACCCGGAAGGACGATTCGTCAAACTTCCGATCCAGTCTTCCGCAAGATAGGCTCGATCAGGCTGACCTCCGAGGCTGCCCACCGCGTGAGATTGACCGTCCAAGGTCAACTCCACTTCGTTTCCCACGGCGCGTAAAAAGGTGGTGTGAGATCCCAGATGATCGAGTCCGACCGTTCCGCTCACGGGACCGATCCTAAAGGTTCGCGAAACCAATCCATTAGCCAGGACCAACGTCTGGTCGTCGCGTCCGCGCAGAACCGTAGCGGCCAGTGGCTTGCCGACCAGTAGCCAGTCACCGGCGACCGGTCGTTTTGATGCTTCTGGGTGCGGTAATCCGGCGCTTGAGACAATCCAATCGGCCTGCGCAGTGCCTGCGAGCAACGCCAACAGGAGAATTGGCCACGCAATTTTAGGCCATCGACATTCGCTGCGCGGATAACACTGGTTGGTGGAAAGGTGGAGGAACGAATGGGCTCGCATGGATGACTCGGTTCGCCGGGCAAGACAGTTTTCGATGGTGTACTTTCGCCGATCCAACTGATGACAAAGCATCCGGAGGCGCCTCGTGTCGACGCCTGGAAGTCTTGCCCGAGGCTGGGGAAGTGGATGGTTGGGGCGGGTGATCTATTCGTTTTCGTTTGGGTTGATGAGTTCGGGTCTGGCAAAAGTGGCCGTTCTTTCGGTTTGTGGTGCGGCGTTAGTTTTGCTGGGATCATGGTTCGAGGAGACGGCAGGATGCCAGGACACACATGGCGACAAACTTTTGAACTGGAGCGGATTCCCAATTTGGGTCATCTGGCCGGGGAACACTTGGCCATCTTCTCGGAGAAATCTAAGTTACCCTCCAATATTGTCTACGCGGTCGACTACTCGCTGTCCGAATACCTGCGGGGGCTGGGCGACCGGGCATCCGCGACTTCCGTCACGCTGGAGTTCCTCGTCGGATCCGAGTTGTCGGTGCGGGTGACGGATGACGGATTGCCTTTCGATCCAACCTTGGTGGGTCCCGTCGATCCCAAGGAAGTCTTGGGCGATCACTCCGGGGACGAACTCAGCATGGCGCTGCTACGCCGCCTCGTGGATAGAGTGGAGTATCATCGTCGCGAAGGCCTCAACGAGTTTCTGATCGCGAAAAAGCTTCCGGCGGATGTCGCGTTGGCGGTTGGGCAGGCAGACGCCCAGGCATTGAGAGAGGAGCCATCAGTCAAGCGAATCAAAGTCGTCATTGTGGAAGACGACAGCGATTTTCGCACCGTCGTTGCGACGTTGCTGGCGAAACAACCCGACATTACAGTGCTCGATACATTTGGCAATGTGGAGAGCTGCGTGAACGCCTTGCCCATGTTGTTTCCCGACGTGGTGATCATGGACATCCGGCTGCCTCATGTCTCCGGGCTGGAAGGCATCCGGCGGGTTCTCCAAAAGTCGCCGAAGACGCTGGTTTTGATGTTGACCATGGCTACGCGCACCGACTGGGTGATCGAGTCGATGGAGGCGGGGGCGGTGGGCTATATTATCAAAGGGAGTCCCGCGACGGAAATCGTGATGGCGGTGCGCGACGCTTTCGCCGGGGGATCACCGATGTCCAGCCGCATTGCCCGGGCTGTCGTCCAGTCCTTCCGCAACCGCTCGCCCGGTATACGGAAGGCTCCTGAAGCCACAGGTGGAGCCCTGGAAGATTTGAGTGCCCGGGAAAAGCAGTTGTTGGAGTTGCTGGGCCGGGGATTCACCTATAAACTGGCGTCGCAGGAAATGAGCGTCTCGGTGAATACCATCCGCTGCTATGTCCGGCGCATCTACCAAAAATTGGGGGTGAATTCCAGCCTGGAGGCGGTCCGCAACCGCCCGCTGGATTGAGTCGGCGGGTATAATTTTACCCGATTGAAGGCGGTGCCTCAGAACAACCGTGGTTTCATATCCACGGGCTCTGGCCAGCACCAATCGCCGCCTTTTTCGTCGCGGCTGGGTTTGCCACCGTCGTCCCGCGAATTGGCGCCCAACGAATAGAGTCGATACCACTCGTCACCCTGGGGTTCGTAGCGAAACGGCTTATGGCTGGCGGGATCCATGATGGCGGACGCGAGGTACTTGGGCGTCAGTTTGTCCAGGGTTTCGGGATAAACTCCGCTTGTCCGCCGAAATCGCTCCAAGGCGCAGGCCGTTTGGCCCATCCGGTTCAAGGCTTGCATCCGAAAGGACTTGGTATCCGCCTTGTCGATGGCGGCAGCGAGCATGTTCGCGAACATGGCGTACAGTCTTGGACGCCCTTCGAGATAACGGCGCCCCGAACTCTCGGCCGACAGGACTTGCTCCATGTTGCCACCCTGTTCGAGTTGGTGGATCACGCCATCGTAGTAGCCGGCCAGGGAAACCTGATTTTGCCGGAGCCACCCCCGTGGGATGAATCGAACGGTATTTCGCCAGTCCCCCGATTCACTTGCCAGGGCTGATTCCCGTCGCGGATCCTTGATGAGGTCGTCAATCGCGCTGGCGGAGAAGGCTCTTTCCGCCCGCAGCGAGGTGAGGCATCGCTGGAGGGGATCGGTCCGGCGGGCAAACAAATCCTGGAAATGAGCTAATTGAGCTTCATCCCAACGGTGGTCGACCAAACCTTGCCAGATCATGCGGCTGGAAATCGATTGGACGGCAAACTCCACCAACATGCTGATAAGTAGAGGTTCACTATCCAGGCTTTGCGCCAGCCGCTCAACCGTCTCGATGTCCTGCGAAGCGGCCGCGGTATTGCCTTTTTCGAGATAGGCCGCGCTACGGACTTCAT
>DATJII010000098.1:0-2623 GCA_035493435.1 Candidatus Limnocylindria bacterium
CACCCACCTTATCGCTACGGAAGGCACTAGGTCGCCACTACACGCACTTTTGAACTACCGCTACCCTGCAAATCAACGGCTTAGGCCTCCAAATCAAGCAAAATTACACGGTTTTTCACTCCAGTTGCGGAAGTCGGGTTAGGTAAGCCGGTTCTGTGCCATATCGTTGCAGTATCACGGGTGTGACTCGATGGAGGTGGAGCGTACGGATCAACTAAAATAACGAGGACGCATGCGGCCGAGGTTTGAGTCTCTAGCCTGCTGGTTCGGTGCGTTAGTGAGACATTTCTCGGACGTCCTACCAACAGTTTGGCCAAGATTAATGCTGAGGCGTCAAATGCTCGGAAGCGGTCCCTGTGGACGACACAGAGTCCTTGGGGGGGACATTGCGGAATCGGGACCGAAGCCGTTGAACCTGCACCGAAGTCCCTTGAAAAACTCCGGCTGGAAATTGCCGATACTTGAGCATCCCGTTCAGGATCTCTCCACCCATATAGGAATTGGCGGCCCAGCCCGCCAGGTATTGCAGGCGCATGTTGCGGTCGGTGTTGATTTGGGCGTCGGCCAGCCATTCTTGCAAGTCCGGAGCCTGGCCCGCGTAGGTGGCTAGCAGGTCAACCCAAGTGGAAAAGCCCGCCTCTTCCAGCGATTGCCGGACCGCCGCATGATCCGGGCGATTAAGTCGTGCTTGCAGGCGATCAAGATCCAGCCGGGTGGGCTCGGCTTGCCCAAAGAGCACGGCATCGTAGCCTTCGCCGTTGTCGTCATTGCTCCAGATGATTCCTTGCGGGAACACCTTGAAGAACGCGGCGACCACCGATTTCACGGTTTCGGCATTGCTCTCATATAAGGGGACCCAAAGGCTCATGACACCACCGGGATTCAGGTGTGCTTTGCACATCTCGTAATACTCGATGGTATTCAACGCCGCGCAGCCCTTGACCCAGGGGTCGATGGGGTCCGACGTGATGATGTCGAATTTCTCCTGGGTCGTGCGGATGAAGTGGCGTCCATCGTCGCTCACCACCTGGGTGCGGGGATCCTTTACGACGTTATAGTTTTCCTTGGCAAACATGGGCGCCACCACCTGGGGTACGAGCGGTTCAATGTCGCAGATGACGATGCGCTTGGTTTCGGGATGAACCACGAAGCTTCCTGCAGTCACCCCGGCGCCGCAGGCCACCACGAGGACCGATTCGGGTTTCTCGTGGACCAGGGCTGACAGGTGCCCCAACATGCGTTGCAGGCGCATATCCCGGGGATCACTCGACGCTTGCACCTTGCCTGCCGAATGGAAGTTGCGAATGCCAGACGTCCACTTGGTTACGGCGATGGTGCCGTTCAGTCCTTCGCCGACATAGGTGCAATAGATGTCCGGGTTTCCGCTACTGGGCACGCTTTTCTCCGAGGTAATCTCTGGAGCCAGGCGGTTTCCGTAAGTGGCCATGAATCGTCCATAGGCCACCAGGCCCCAATGGGCAGGCGACATGGTGCCAATCGCAACCAGTGTCACCGTAACTATAATCAAGGACGTGATACCCCCCGTGAAAAGGTTTCCGGACAGTTTTCCTCCGGTCGACGCTTGGTCAACCACCTCGGTCGATCTGGAACGCCAACCGAGCAGGACCAACGCCGACAACGCAGAGAGCGCGGCCAATAACTGCTGGGCGGCCAGGGTCCCGAAGGCGGGTACGATTAGAAGACTGAACAGCAGCGCGCCTCCAATGGCCCCTACCGTGTTGGCGGCATAGACTCCGCCCACCAAGCGCGCAGAATCCTTGGTCGGATCGGCAACCGCCGCCAGGGCGATCGGGAAGCTCGCGCCCCAAAGCAGGGCGGCGGGTAGTACTGTCCAGAGGCCGCGGGCCAGATCCAATTGGAATGTGTACCATGGGCTTAAGGCCAGCGACGGGTTGATGGGCCAATGGGGCAGGGAATAGGCGATCATCGCGGCCGTCCAAGCGATCCCACCCACGAGAAGCCACTGGCATCGGCCAAGCGCCAACCGGGGACTTCGTAGATTCCGTGCGAGCAAGGCGCCGATGGTGCTCCCAATTCCCAATCCGATAAGAAAGACACCCAATATGATGGAGAAGGTATAGACCGTGCCTCCCATGAGCAGGGAAAGAAGCCGGGTCCAAACGACCTCCGCCCCCAGGGCGGTCATGCCGGAAAGGGCGATCGCGACATAGACCGGCCAAGCCGGCAGGCCGTGATCCGGTGGCTGAGGTCGCGCTTCGTCGGCCCCGGGCGCCGGTACCGAAAAGCTCTCACTTGTTGCATCGACGCCGGACCTGCGCCGGGAAATCGCCTCGAACGCCAAGGCAATTCCCGCAACTGTTGCGTTGATGGCTGCCGCGACATAGGTGGCAGTGTACATGTCATGCACTCGCAACAGGTAAAATCCGGCGAGTAGGCAGCCGCCCACGGCGCCAGCGATATTGCCGCCGTAGAAAAGCCCCAACCAGGATACTCCACTCGGGGTGGCCTCGATCCAGCGGGACATGGCGGGCAGGGTTGCCCCCATGAGAACGGTCGGCGGCAGCAGACACAGCACTGCCAACAGTCCGCGAGATACCGCGCCGGAAAATCCTGATCCGGCGTGCGCGGTGTAGAGCGCGGA
>DATJII010000099.1:0-30734 GCA_035493435.1 Candidatus Limnocylindria bacterium
CACCCACCTTATCGCTACGGAAGGCACTAGGTCGCCACTACACGCACTTTTGAACTACCGCTACCCTGCAAATCAACGGCTTAGGCCTCCAAATCAAGCAAAATTACACGGTTTTTCACTCCAGTTGCGGAAGTCGGGTTAAGGCTGATCATCCATGGGTTTGAACAGTCGTTCCTCGGTCGCGTGTTTTCGCTTCAAAATGCGACCATTTCATGCTCCGCAGATTCTGGAGGTCTGCACAGGAATTCTTGGGATCACTGCCACCCAGTTGATGACTGGCCGCCAGAATCGGCAACACGTCTCAATGGCAGTCAGTCAATACCCATCTTCGCACAATTGACGAGTTGGCCGCTGGAGTGTGATGATAGACTGGGATTGCCGGTGAAGGCTGGGGGTATTGCGTATCGATAGGGTCCGTCCCGCCGCCATCCGGCACAATCAGCCATTCAGCGATGTTGTGATCCCTGTCCAACACAGCACGCCCGTGTCGATCGCTCCAGAAACTAGAGCATTTTAGGTCGATCCGTGGCCAGAATGATCGTGATTTGTCCCGAATTCCACCGCAATCAAATATATTTATTCATCATTGCTTTTATCTAAAAAACATGTTGTGTTTATGACAGGCAAAAATTAAGAATTATTTCGTTGCCAATCCGGCCATGATCCCGGACTCTCCGACCAGGACCCATCAATGCCTAACGCAGCGCTTTCTTAAAACAAGCCGGTTCCTTGGCTGACTAATTTTTGATTCAATGTATCGCACGCATTTGTGAAAATACACCAGAAAATCCGGGAGTATGACACCTATCACCACACGCGCCGACCGAATACTTGTCAAGGTATCAAACTTGCCTTCCGCGGCCAGGTTGAACCTTGATGGCTTGCGTTTAAACGCCTCCTTCACCCCATTGTTTGAGAGCATTGGCAGAAATGATAACCTCATAGCCACGAAGGGGGCAGCCAGATGGTACACTGTTTCCTATATCGGCGCGACAGACGTCAACGCCTGGGATTTGTGCCACCGCCTCCAAGGTAATGGCATGGGAATCGCTGGCGCAGCGCAGCCAGAATTTGCGGAGCCGGACTTTCAACAGGCGTGGCTAAGCGCGACACCTTCTCAACATGCGTTTGCGGCGGTTCAGTCCTGTAATGACGTGGTGCAACAAAAACGCAAATTTCCGACCGAACCGGACAATTTTTGGTTTCGCGACGATCGACATTCTCAATTGGAGGCGGCTCGCAGCATCATCGGTTCACCGTCCATGGAGGACATGGTCCGGATCGCCCACCTCGATACTGGTTATGATCCGAATCACTCAACCAAGCCCAAGAATCTGCTGGAGAACCTGGCTAAGAACTACGTTGACGGCGATCACCCGGATGACGCCCACGATTACACTTCGGGGCTGTTTGCCAATCTCGGGCATGGCTCCGGCACCCTAAGCATTCTTGCGGGGAACATCTTCCAAGGGAAACTGTTGGGCGGCGCGGCGGAACTTGGAGTGATTCCAATCCGTGTGGCAAACTCGGTCATCCTTTTTTACAACAGCGCGATCGCGCAGGCGTTGGACTATGTCCACTCGTTGTATGCCGATCCGAGAAGGCGCGCGCATGTTGTCACCATGAGCATGGGGGGGCTCGCTTCGCATGCCTGGTCCGACGCGGTAAATGCTCTATACGAGCTCGGCGTATTTATTGTCACAGCGGCGGGCAACAATTTCGGCAACCTTCCCACTCGCCATATTGTGTTTCCGGCGCGTTTCAAGCGGGTGGTGGCCGCATGCGGTGTGATGGCTGACGGCACACCTTACGCCGATTTGGGGCTTACAACGATGGCCGGCAACTATGGTCCAGTGGGCAAAATGAAAACGGCCATCTCTGCCTGCACGCCGAACGTGCCTTGGGCTCGCCTTGGTTGCAGAGATACGGTGGATTTTGATGGGGCCGGAACATCCGCTGCGACTCCCCAAATCGCCGCCGCCGCGGCGCTGTGGATTCAGAAGAATAAGGGCGCTTGGGAAAAGTATCCGAAGGGTTGGATGCGAGTGGAGGCGGTGCGGAAAGCGTTGTTTGACAGCGCCTTGCTTGGTTCTCCCGAACGGAAGGAACGTCTTGGAACGGGGATGGTTCAAGCTTCGGCCGCCCTGGAACGCGCAGCTGCTCCGGCTGCCGAGTTAAACATGCAGGATGCGGACTCCGCCAGTTTCTCCTTCCTGCGCACTATTTCCGGCCTTGGGACCGCGCCGTCAAAAAATAAAGAG
The DNA here is from genome assembly GCA_035493435.1 of Candidatus Limnocylindria bacterium. Classification (GTDB taxonomy): domain Bacteria; phylum Verrucomicrobiota; class Verrucomicrobiia; order Limisphaerales; family UBA9464; genus DATJII01. Next base: position 2,262 of record DATJII010000099.1, read on the forward strand.
AAGATGCTAGAATTGGAGGCATTGCAACTCTCGCAACGATGGGCTCCGCTGGGAGACGCCTTGAAGGATCCCGAAAACCCACCAGCCCCCGGAACCCCTGGCGGCTGCGATGTTTTGGAAGCGCTTCGTAGCTGTCCATATGCTTCCAAGACGCTAAAGACTTTTCTCGATAGCGTTGCGCCAGTCAAGGTTGCTCTCGGGGAAATGCCAGTGCCGAAGCGTGAGCAGGTGGACCTTTCAAAGTATATTTCAAATTTTCCATCCCTTCCGCTGACGCGCAAATTACGGGTCTTTGCATTTGATCCCATGCTTGGTTACCGGCCAGACTTCGTGCGACTTAATGAAACGACGTTGGAGGTTAAATGGGAGTCGCTGGAACCTGGTCCGGTGGGTGATTATTTGGAGGTGGTGGATATCGATCCCGCAACGGAATGTGCCTATGCGCCGGTCGATCTAAATCATCCCGCTCTCCTGTCGCAAGATGGCTTGGCTCCCATGGAGTCCAATCCTCAGTTCCACCAACAGATGGCGTACGCGGTCGCCATGACGACGATCCAGTGTTTTGAGGGTGCTTTGGGCCGGGTCGCCTTATGGGCACCTCGCTTCTCAAAAGAAACGACGCAAAGCGGCCAAAAAGTGAAAGCGGCCTTTGTCCGCCGCTTGCGCATCTATCCGCACGCCCTCCGCGAGGCAAACTCCTTCTACAACAGAGCAAAGAAGGCGCTGCTTTTGGGTTACTTCAAGGCCTCGGAAAATGATCATGGCCAAATGCTGCCGGGCGGAATGGTCTATTGCAGCCTGTCGCACGATATCATCGCGCACGAAACCACCCACGCCTTGCTCGACGGTTTACATCGCTATTTTGGTGAGCCAACCAATGAAGATGTGCTCGCTTTCCATGAAGCTTTTGCCGATATCGTCGCCCTGTTTCAGCATTTCACGATTCCGGAAGCCCTTTTCGACCAGATTTCACGAACCCGCGGCGATCTCGCCAGCAAGAATCTACTCGCCGAACTGGCCCGGCAGTTTGGCGAGGCAATCGGACAATATGGTGCCCTGCGCGATTATATCGGAACCACGGACAAGAAATCGAAGAAATGGCAACGGCTCATACCAACGGGGGACGAATACCAGGCTGGCACCGAAGTCCACGATCGCGGCGCGGTTTTGGTGGCGGCGGTTTTTGACGCATTCCTTGATATTTATAATAGGCGCTCTGACCGGTTCATACGCGCTGCCACGCAAGGGAGCGGGATTTTGCCCAACGGGGCTTTGCCCCATGATTTGACGATGCTTCTGGCGGAGGAGGCCAGCCGTTGCGCCCGCCATGTGCTCAATATCTGCATTCGAGCATTGGACTATTGTCCGCCCGTCGACCTTAGATTCGGTGAGTATCTGCGCGCCTTGATCACGGCGGATACCGATCTTTCGCCCACCGATAAATGGGCTTATCGCAATGCCTTTGTGCAGAGCTTTTTCCGGCGGGGCATTTATCCTACTGATGCGACAAATCTCTCGCCGAAGGATTTATGCTGGGAAAGGCCGAACCTGGATCTGGATTGGGCTCCGATCCTTGGAAAGCTTGACTTAAGTTGGGATTTGCGGCTCGACCGTCGCAGAGCTTTCGAACTATCTGAGAAAAATGGGAGAGAAATCCACGTTTCGCTTTCTGAGATTGCCACAACCGCACAGTTCGACGAATTGGGTCTCTACAAATTAGGGACACCTGACGCGTCAGAGGAGAGACGAACGCTTGGAGGGGAGGCAGGGACGCTGCGAAATTTTGAAGTGCACTCTGTGCGTCCCATTCGACGGGTCGGACCGGGGCCTGACTACCGCCAACAAATGGCGTTAGTGATTGAGATCACGCAAACATGGATCCCTGATTCCGGTGGCGGCCAAAAGTTCCGAGGCGGGAGCACGCTTTTGTTCGACCTGCCCACCCAAAAGCTGAGATATCTAATCCGCAAGCATGTGGCCCATGCCAATCGTGTTGCCCAACAGAAAACCTACCTGGCAAGATTGAGTGCTTATGACCCCGCAGTGAACTATTTTGGTCTTGAAGGCTTGGAAAGAGAGCCTTTCGCGATGACTCACCGCCATCTGCTGAAGAAGTCCAATTCCCAAAATCATGAACATTGAGAGCGTGTCAGCAAAAGAGAAGGCGGCAGCCAAGACAGCCGCGAATCAAATGGAATCCAGCGGGCATCGTGCCGGGAACTCCAGGCGAGGAATTAGAGTGCGCATGTACCGTCAGGGATTGGGAGACTGTTTTTTGATTACGCTGCCCAAGGCAGATCGCGGCAATTGCTTCGTAATGATCGATTGTGGCGTTATATTGGGCACTCCCGAGGCGGGCACAAAAATGCGACGAGTGGTGGAGGATATTTCTACCGTTACGGGGGGGAACCTCGATTTGCTGGTGGCGACGCATGAGCATTGGGACCATCTCTCCGGTTTTCTGCAGGCGCAGGATTTATTCGAGAAATTAGCGGTGAAACAAGTGTGGCTCTCTTGGACGGAGGATCCGGACGATGGCTTGGGAAAAGAACTTCGCAACGAACATATCGCCCTGCGAAATGGGCTTGCGGCGGCATCTGTACGAATGAGGCTTGGTGGCTCCGCGAACAACCGGCTTGATTCAATGTTGGAATTCTTTGGCGCAAAAGGGCAAGGGACAACGAGTGATGCCTTGAAATTCGTTAAAACTCTATGCCGGCCCCAAGACCTTCATTATTGCCGGCCTTCTGACCCTCCTAGAATCCTTCCTCAAACGTCCGCCAGATTTTATGTGCTTGGTCCTCCTCACGACAAGAAAATGATTATGAAATATAATCCTTCGAAAGCCCATCCGGAGACGTACGGATTGGCCATGGTGGAATCCCGGGCTTTTCAATTGATGTCCAACAGTGGCGGTCGGGATGCGCCCTTCGACAATGTTCAGCAGATACCCCTTGCCGCCACTGTCGGCGTTGAGTTTTTCCGAAGGCATTATTGGGGTGCGGATCAGGACTATCCGGACGACGGCGACCAGGAATGGCGCCGTATCGACTCCGAATGGCTTGACCAGGCATCATCACTTGCTTTGCAGCTCGATAACGCCACCAACAACACGAGCCTTGCGCTGGCCATTGAACTGGAGGACGGGGATGTCCTGCTTTTCGCGGCGGATGCGCAGGTGGGCAATTGGCTTTCTTGGCAGGAACTCAGCTGGAAGGACTCCCAAGGGAAGTTGATCAGTGGCCCCGACCTTTTGAAGCGGACAGTCCTTTATAAGGTGGGGCATCATTGCAGCCACAATGCCACCCTCAGAGAGAAGGGCTTGGAGCAAATGGAGTCGCTTTTTTGGGCATTAATTCCGGTAGACCATGCGATGGCGCTTAAAAAAGGCTGGGGCAAGATGCCGCTGCCAGAACTTGAACGGGCGCTTAAGGAAAAAACGCAGGGGCGCCTCATCCGGGTTGATGACGCTGCCTTGTCTGCAGCCGCAGCCAATGGGGGGGCCACAATGACAGACCTTTTTATCGAAGTGGGGCTTTGATCGTTTCTCCAAGAACAAGTTCAATGCGCCTCCCAATGAGAGAAGCAAGAAGAATTCCCAAGAAACTCGCTCGCACTGTGGCACAGCCACAAAAGAAGGTGTTTGAGGCGACGGTCAACAGTCAGTCAAGGGCTGCATGGAATAGAGTCCTTGATAAAATCCACGCCGCCAAAGAAGTACTTGATGTTCGCACAAATGAAGACTGGTGGTACCGTGGCCAGAGTTCAAAGTGTTCTCTTCGTCCGAGTCTCCATCGGTTGTTGGAGCGGGGATTCAACGAGATCGACGAAGATCCCCGGTCAATTTATGAGCTCGAGTATGACATGTACTTCGACTTCTCTAGCCGTGCTCCTGGCATGCAGGATTCCAATCTGTCCAGCTGGGATAAGCTGGCACACATGAGGCATCACGGCTTGCCTACCCGCTTATTGGACTGGACGGAACGGCTAGGCGTGGCGCTGTATTTCGCATTGGGCAACCCTTTTGAACAGAAAACCGAACCACCGGTAATCTGGATATTGAGCCCCTGCCGACTCAATGAGATCGTGCTTCAGGATCGTGATCTTTACTCACCTGACTACCTCGGCTACGACTGGAACGCTGATGAGCACTGGGATTACGAAGATTATCTGATTTTTGATAGTGGCACTTTTGATTGGGACGGGCCGGTGGCAATCTATCCTGCGCAAAGGAACCTTCGCATGCGGTCCCAACTTGGATGGTTCACTGTTTTTGGCGAAAATACCGATTCTCTGGATAAACAATTCCCATTAAAAAAGTTTCCGGAGCTGATTCAGAAGATCGAGATCCCACCTGACGCCATCCCCGCAGCTAGGTTATTTTTGCTCGAAGCTGGCATTGATGAATCTATTGTATACCCTGACGTTGACGGTTTTTGCCGCTACCTCAAGGCGCACTACGGGATTCCGACGTGATTTCGATTGTCTCAGGGAGGAAGCTCACCCGCTCTTTGCGACTGGCACCGGAGATTTCAGTGTTGCCGGGGAATAACGAAAACTCCGTCCTTTTGGCCACAAGACGGCACTAATGCCTTTTGGAGACACGCCCTAAAATCTATATGGGACTCTTTTCCAAAACATCGAAACCGAACCCGAGACTTACCGTGGCCGGTATAGAGGTAGTATTCCATCGCGACCACGAGGGGTGGGAATTCAGCTATCGGGGCGTGAAATTCCTGTCGTTCCTACCGGCATTGACGCTGCCATCCATTGCCGAGCTGGATTCCATCCTGGTCACCCTAGAATCATTGAAGTCCGAAATGCGCACGAGATTGCGAAAAGGTCTGTCGGAGTGGGGTGACGCAAGGCTGGATGACGAAGAATCATGCTCGGTAAATGTGCAGGATCATGCGGCAGACAAGTCATTCACAGTTTCGTGGTCCGATGGGGCGTCGTGGGGTGACCTGGGAGTGGCCTTTATAATCAGATGCAGCGTCATCGCGGATGAGTCATGGGGCGATTGAAGGGCATCGCTGGGAATTCCCTTCCCAGATTGTAATTAAATTTCCATTCTCCGGTTCGCTTACCGGAAAAGGATCAGGGTTTGGATTCCCTCTGGGCATGGGTGTCGTCCAGATTTGCGAAGTACGGCAGCAGATACGGCGGAAAATAGGCGGCGAGCGACGGCACATCGGCGGTTTGGATGGTATTTGCGCCGGATCGCACCAGGATATTGAACGACCCTTCGGGACTACGAGCGACCGCGATTGCAGCAGGCGCGCCTGGCGGGAGTCTGAATCGCGGTGTCAAACGATCCTTGATGATTTCCGAAATGAAGGCCGCGCGCCGTTCGCCGAGGTTGGCCTCAAGGCGGGCCAAGTATAACTCCGAAAAATGCAGATTTGCCTCCTGCAGATGGTTCACCTCAATGCCGGCTTTGGCGCCGGGTTGGTTGGCAATTTCGGGCGGAAGAGTGGCAAGAGGCCTGATGTTGGCGGCTTCGCTGGATTGGAAGTTCCTGAGCAGGGTCGTGAGCTGGTCGTTGATCCGGGCTCGTTGGTTTTCGTCCAAGGCGAGAATTGCAGCCATTTGTTCGGTTAGTACCCCGGAGGCTGTAAAGGCTATGGATCTTAGTTGAAGGCCATTCAGATCGTCCTTGTGCAGCCATGTATAGGGGGAGTCCGGATTCCAGGTGGGTTCATTTTCGGGAGGTGTGATCCATCGGATCGCAGGATCTACTTTTGCAGCCAGGTTTTCGGCGTGGGCCGCTAAAGCGAGCCATTTTTCCCGGCCCGCTTCCTCAACGGTGAATTCCTGGCGCCGGTTCTGCAATTCCACCTGCGCGCTAACTATCGCGTGCTGGGTGTTGACGACGGACGATGACAGATCTTGTACGTCTCGCTGCAGGGCGCGCAAGCGAATGGTGCCGGGCGTCCAGGCGCACAAGAAGGCGATCACTGCGGCCAAAATGATCTGTTTGCGCGAGAATCTCATGTGAGTGGTGTTGATATGGCTCAGGGTTGGTCGACGGGTGTGGCCTTTTGCGCCATAGCAATCCAGTCCCCAACCGAGGATCGAAAGGTCGTGGGAACGTCTCCGGGTTTTATCTGCGTGGTGAACATGCCGAGGCCCGGGACTCGAACACTCCAACCGAGTGAACCTCCAGGAGTAGAGGGGGCTTGAAGGATGACCCGATGGGGAGTGGCGAAGATGGCCATGCCAGAATTCAGAGGGCGATCCTCATCGTCTATCGGCATCCACGAACGAAGTCCCTCGCGCAGCAACTCGAATTGACCAGGGGCCAGAAGGGCTCTTAAACGGGCGAACAGGTCAGCACGCAGATCTATGATTCTTTCCCGGAGGTCGCTCACTTCGAAGACCCGGGTCTCGGCTGCATTCTGATTCAGGAGGTCGTCGGGAGTTGCCGCCACTGGCCGGGATGCCGCAGCCTCGGCTGCGCGATACCCGGCTAGAAACTGATTGAGGGTGGTCTGAACCCTTCCAGACTCTTGGAGGGTAAGTTGCAGGGCTTGCAGCATCAGAGGCGAAAGGCGGCCGGTTCGGTCAACGCTCGCAATGTCCATAGCGACAAGATCCTTTTTGGCGACGCGGACATAAGGTGATGCATCATCCCAACGGTATTTCGGGGGCTCGGTTCGACCGCTACGGATCGACTCCGCCGTTTCGAATCGCATGTGGGCTTTGATGGCGGCGGTGGACGCGCGTTGGAGATTCGCATCCAAGGCGGATCTTTCGAGGGCAAGGGCGTCCCGGCGGGCTTGGAGATCGGCCAGTTCCGCGGCCAAACTCGTTCGTGCTTGCTGCGCGTTCCGAGCGGAGCGCCATTGCCAAACCAACGGGCCGACTGCCATCAACAGGCAGAGGGCGGCGACTTGCGGTTGGCCCAGGCTCATATAACGAAGGAGCGAGGCCAGTGAACCACCCATCGCCGGTCCGGCTGCCAAACCGGCTTTGGTGACCGCTGCCGCGAGGCCTGTGGGTGCCGCCTGTGTTCCCTCCGTCAATACTGCGGCTGCTCCTGTTGCGGCGGGTAGAGCGAAACCCCGTTGGCGGAAAAATTCCGCGAGTTTCTGGAGCGCGCGTGATACGCGTTTCCGCGCGGCGTCCTCATCCACGCCGAGCGATACGCCTACTTCTTTTAGGCTTCGTTCTTCGAAGAATCTAAGGATTAAAGCGACGCGATCCCCCTCGCGCAATTCCATCAGGCCTTCGTCCAACAGCGGCATCACGGCCGCCAAGGGCGACGAACCCTCCCGATCACGAAGTGAAATCTCCGCCGCAGTCGTTTCACGGCGCCGTCGCCGCAATTCCGCCCGGATTTTCGCACTGGACTCCAGGACCGCCGTTCGATGGAGCCAGCCTGCCAGCGTCTTATGTCCAGTCAGCCTGGGAGCTTTGCGGGCGAGCGCGAGAAAGACGTTTTGCGAGATTTCTTCTGCCATGCCGCGGTCACCCACCAACCGCCAAGCGGTGGCAAAGACCAGATCGACATGGCGATCTGCGATGGCGCGAAAGGCCGCCTCTGATTCGTCCGTGGCGTACGCAGCCAGCAGGGTATTGTCGGGAGCATCCAGATTCATTACACGGCTAAGCTGCCGGGATACGCCGAAATCGGACAACGCGCCCCAGAATTGTGTCGATTGAAAAATGCCGGATAATTCAAAGGCGGTTTGAACTATCCTGATTTTTCCAATCAAGCGGATCGTTCACGGGCCGCCTGACGTTCTGGATGCTCGAAAGCCTCCGCATAGTCATCCAGCTCACGAGTCGACATTCCCAATGTGCGGCCAACCTCGCACCATCCAGCTACGGCTTGTTCGACCCTGCGCAGGATTTCTTTCGCGCGAGGGAGAGGGAGGCGGAAATAGGCAATGACAGACATCAAGGCGTCAATCGTTGCCTCGGGGCCAGTATCCGGAGAGACCCACGTCTTCAACTCGCGCGCCCGATCGGGGAAGGGATTGAGATCGAAGGCGGGCGAGAGCCGCCAAAGGCCGCGTTCCACATGGAGGAACCCGTGGTTATGCAGATGATCGTCCACATTCGAGATGAGGATCGAAAACGCCATACGCCGCCAAAGTTCCTCAATGTCCGTTTGCGCCGCGGCGCCGTGCATGCGCAGGGCGTCCACGATTTCCGTATAGCTATGTTCTTCCGCCGCGGCCGCCTCGACGCCGAGCAGCGTGGCGGCCGAAACATACATCAAGCGCTTGCCGTCGAGTGTGCGGTCAAAACGGCGGATTAGAGCCACGGGCACGTCGGCGCTATCCACCAGACGTGCCGCCGCCACCGTCAGACCGGCTGTCTTTGCCAGGGTCATGGCCAGCACCTCGCCTTTGGTGACGGAGCGGCCGTCCTGCACGCTGGGAAATTTTCCAATCGCGAGCAGGCCGTCGTCGTCGACCACGGTGCATTTGGGGCGCAAGCCGCCTAGCGAAGTCCCGCGTCCTCGCAGGTAGTCGAGGTCGGCGGCCGTTTCCGTTTCGGTCTCCACTGCGCGGGAGGCGCTCATCAGATGCTGCAGTTCCACCAAAGGTGGCGCGGTGCGGCGGCCTTCCTCTCCGGCGCGTTGGAATACGCCCTCCTCGTCGCGGAAGCGCAACGCCCCGACACGGCTACCGTCGTCCACGGCCAGAAGGAAATCGACAGCGTTGAGTTGCAGCGATCCGGCATCGACTTTTGCACGTCGCGCCGCTTGGCGTCGCTTCGCATGGTCACGTAGAATCACCCGGCGGCCCCAGCCGTCCGGCTCAGTGTCGGCAATGACCGCCTGAAATACGGAGCCATCCGACACTTTGCGATGAAACTGCGAACCCGCGACGAGCGGCAGGTTTGGCTCAAGGGCGAAACGATCCGGCGCGGCCAGCCAAGCTTCGTCGTAAGCAAAGGCGGCATGCTCCCGTGCGCCGCTTTGGCCGTAGCGTAGGATGCCGACCAGCCGACCTTCGTTGCCCGCATGGACCTGGAGCGTTCGGTTCACAGCGAAGATGGCGATTGCTTTACACGGACGCGCTTCGGAAGGCGGGCTTCATCCAGTTGAAGTCCGACATTGTCACGCTTCGGATCGATCACATCACCGAGAGCGGTGCCGAAGCCCAAAACGAAGAGTGCCATGGCGTAGGCACCCATCGTCACCGTGGGGTCACCCCTCTCTACTCCGCGATAGGTGTTCGTAGACACACCCATTCGCTCGACCATCATTGCGACCGTGAAATGGCGTTTGCGGCGCGCCGTCGCCACGTCCTGCCCCAGTTTAGTGAGGGCGCGGCGGGTTTGAGGCGGCAAGATGTCGTGGACAGAGGAACGCATGGGTCAATGAATCGACTCTTATCTCGTTTAAGAGTCAGTACATTGACATTTATTGCTTCGCTCGTCCAGTTTTCAATCAGACGGCAAAAGTCCACTTGAGCCGCGAAGCGCATGGGGCAAAACGGCTTTGCAATAAATATCTGCGGGATGGATTGCTACGGATTGGCGCCGAACGAATAGAGCGTCGTGGCCGTGCGAACGATGATGCTCCGGTCGGCTAGGGCGGGTGTGGCGAGGATCTGTTCCTCGAATTTGTTTTGGGCGAGGACCTTGAGAGAGTCGCTGGTGGCGTCGATGACGGTGACGACTCCGTCGAAAGACGAGAGATAGATGCGTTTATCTGCGGCGACGGCGGAAGCGTAGTAGTCGCCGGGGGCGTCGAGGCGTTCGTCCTGGTAGAGGGAGTGCCCTGTTTTCGCGTCGTAGGCGGACACAAACCCACCGTCTTTAACGGTGAAAAGGCGGCCGTGGTAGAGCAACGGAGAGGAAGCGTAGGGAATACTGCGGGTACTGGTCCAAGCTAGATGGGTTTGGGTGATATCACCGCGGCCACACGATTGGATGGCGAGGATCCCTTTGCCGGCCTTGGCTGGGTCCAGTTGAGTCACCAGGCCATAGTCTAGGAAAGGCGCCTTGGAGACGGGGCTGAGTTCTTCCTCATTGTCATTTTCACTCGGGGCTACGAAGAGGGGCTGTTTTTTTGCCGCGTTGGGCAACGGGGTGGTGGTGGTGGGCTTGGCTAGATTCCCGTCGCGGCCGTCTTTCGTGCTGGCCGTGAACAAAAGGTTTTCATCGGCGGTGGGCGAACCGGTGGCGACCTTGGCCGTACCGTTATAGTGCCAGTTTTCTTCGCCGTTGAGGGGATTGTATGAGGTGAGCCGGAGGGAGCCAGCCAGAATCACTTCTTCCCTTTTGGCGTTGACCCAGTGAAAGGGGGTGGAACTGCTGCGGTGGAATTGCGGGCGTTCGGTGCGCCAGATCCGGCGTCCAGTTTTCTTGTCGTGGGCTTCGATAAACGAGCCTGTCTCGCGATCGCTGACTACGATGAGTTTGTCATCGATCAGAATGGGGGAAGCGCTGGTCTCAATATCAAGAGGCGCCAACGGTTGGCGCCATTGTTCGTGGCCCTCAAGATCGTACGCAATCAGTCCGAACGAGCCAAAGTAGACGAAAACAGAATTTCCGTCCGTGACTGGGGTGGGCGTGGCTCCCCCTGCCGTATCAACTCCGAGCGTGGATTTGAGTTTTTCCGCCGGAGCCGGTTTGCGCCAGGCGATGCGTCCGTCCTTGCGTTCGAAGGCCAAAGTCTCGAGCTGGCCGTCATTCACGGCCGTCAGGAGTATTCGCCGGCCCGCGACGATGGGAGAGGAGTTTCCACGAGGGATCTTGACCTTCCAAACGATATTACTATCTGGTCCGAAACTGACGGGAGGCCTGGCCGTTTCGGATAGGGAGCGACCACCCGGCCCCCGAAATTGCGGCCAATCCTCCGCTTGGGTGGCAGAGGTGAGAAGAAGGGAACCGAGTGCGATTGTGAGGAAAGGGCAGGGTCGCATGTTATAAGCCGATGAGCCGTGGTGAATACGATGCCAGAACTCTCGCGGAAGGCAGACAAAATCGGCTGCCACCGGGAATCACGATAGAGACACTCCAGAACCTGAAAGGTTCGATCTTTCCTCACGGCAGCATGAGTCCGGCTAAGCTGGACTTACCAGCCCAATGGGCCGTCCTTCACAAAAGGGCGGGGAGATCCCCATGCCCACCACCAGCCTCACCTCGTTGCCCAGATCCGCAGTCGCCGGGCCATGATGAATGCCAGTGAGGCGACGCACAGTCCCACCAGCGCGGTCCTCAGGAACGCGGCGGCGGGCAACGAGACGCCGATGCCGGTCGCCAGAGCCAGGTACGCCGCCACACATACGGGGCACTTGGGCAGCAGAGCCAGGAGGATCCCCGGAACGATTGAGCCCGCAATTTCCCCGCCGCACCGCCACCGTGACGCGGACCCACGAGCACGCTCGCTGGCCCGCGTCCTGGTTTGGCAACAAGAACAGGAAGTGTTCACGGACGTCTAGCGGCTGAGGCCGATCCACAGCCGCAGGCTGAAGCTGCGGTCGGCGCCGCCGCCGCAGAGGTCTCGGGCCAGTAAGGCTTGTCGGCGTCGGCAAATTCGTTGGTTCCGTAGCGATCGTGGTACCGGATCCAGGCCATCGGGAAGTCCAGGAGGGCTTCGTCACGACCTTTGGGCACGAGGTCCAGAATTTGGTAGGTGGCGAGGAGCGGCTCCAGTCCGCGTCCGTAGGTGGAGTAGGTATGGTAGATGTCGCCGGCGGCATCTTTATAGAAGACGCTGAGGCCGGGTGCTTCCGCGCTGGGGAATTCCTGCATTGTATAATTGTAGTTTACTTTTCCCTGGGCGATCTCCTCCGGGGTGAACGATACGTGGAAGTCGGCGTTGAAATCGCCGCCGTAGGATGACACCCAATTGAAATGCCAGCCCATCCGTTTCTTGAACGCCTCTAATTTAGCCAGCGGCGCCCGTGAGACCACCGCCAGGGTGACGTCCCGGGCGGCCACGTGCGGGAGGGTGGCTTCGAGGTGGTCGGAGACAAACGAGCAGCTCGGGCAGCCTTCCTGCCAATCAGGGCCGAACATGAAGTGGTAGATGACGAGTTGGCTGCGTCCGGCGAACAATTGTGCGAGGGACACTTTGCCATTGGGGGAATCGAAGAGGTAGTTCTTGCTGACCTTTACCCAGGGCATATCACGCCGTTCGGCGCTCAATTGATCGCGCAGCCGGGTGGATTCCTTTTCCTTTTTCAACAGCTCCTTGCGGGCGGCAAGCCATTCGGCTCGCGACACGATGCGGTGTTCTCCAACCAAGGGGTGAGGTTCAAGTGTAGCAGTGTTTGTTTTCATATTAGTTTATTTGTTGCCGACGTCCGGTCCACTGGCGGGACCGGACGCCCTCAGATTTGTTCCATTTCACTATTACGACGAATGGCCGGTTGCTTCAGGGACAGCGGTGACAAACCCGGCCTTGGAATTGCAAAAGTCAGGCGTGTTCCACAAACGTCGCCAGGTTTTCAGCGATACGGCTCCAGCCCACGATGTGGCTGTCCCGGCTTTCCGGCTTGGCGAACCGGGTATGCGTCAGGACAAATTCCGTGCGTTCACCGCGTTTCAGAAACTCCACCGTGATAAGCGTGGGTTTTCCCTCCACCTCGCCGAACTCCGTGCCACTGCCGTCCTTCTCCCAGTCCCAGGTATATACCAAGCGCTCCGGGATGGTTACCTCCCGAAATTCTCCAACGGCGGTGAAGAATTCTCCGTCGGGTTTTTGCATTTGGATCCGAAACTTGCCGCCCACCCGGAGATCCATGACGGCGAAGGGAACAACCATGCCGGGTTCCGGTTGCATCCAATGTTTGATGTGTTCCGGCGATGTCCAGGCCTTGAAGGCCCGCTCCTGGGGCGCATTCAGCATCCGGGTAAGGACTAACGTGGCATCATCGGGTTTCCGCACTTCGCTATTGATGGTCATCTTGTGTGTTTTCTTTAGTGTTTAATTGGTCCAAATATTTTTCGAACTGATCCAAATTGGCGTCCCAGAATTTTCGGTACCGGTCGATCCAGGCCTGGGCGTCCTGCATGGGTTTGGTCTCCAACTTCAGCGAATGCACCCGGCCGTCGCGGCGGCGTCTCACCAAGCCTGCCTTCTCCAGAACGATCAGGTGCTTCGATACTGCCGCTAACGAAATGGCGTAGGGCCGGGCGAGTTCCGTCACGCATTCCTCACCGTTCGCGAGTTGCGCCAGGATTCGTCGCCGGGTTGGATCGGCCAACGCCCCGAACGTCCGGTCCAACGCTTCCGATTCATATTCAACCATATGGTTGAATAATGGGTTGAAAGAATGCGATGGCAAATAAATTTTCAAGATTTTGAGGTTTTATCGGGCGAGCGAAGAGGTTCAGGCGACAAGTAGCAGCCGCTGAGGTGACGAGGGGGGACGGTGGAACTGATACGCCACCACGCACTTCCATCTCGTGACCTCGGTGGCTACGGCATGGGTAATTCGCCGAGACTGGCACTCTTGTTTCATCCTTACTTCCAACAAATGGCTTGGAGTGATATCAAAGTGCCGTGCAATATAGCCGGGAAGAGATTCATACGCCCAGCGGCCAATCTTTTCGAGTCCTGCGCTGGGCGCGGAATTTGCGGGAGATCGAGCTACTCCTGGATTCTGGACAGGCCCGGCAAATTACCGGGGCGGGTAATCATTGGCATTATCATGTCGAAATGGAACTCACCCTGTTCACCTCCGGCGAGGGGACTCGTTTTGCCGGGGACAATATCAGCCCCTTTGCGGCGGGTGAGGTGGTATTGTTGGGAGAAAAACTGCCGCATCATTGGCACACTCGGGGGCCATCGTCCGGACTTTCAGTGCAGTGGAGTTTCCCGCCCGAGCACCCCTTCTGGAGTTTCCCGGAGGCACTATTATTAGTCCCCGTCTTCAAGCGCGCCGGCCATGGAATTCTCTATCACGGCGCAATTGCCGCGGCCATCACCGAGGGAATGCGGGAGATCGTGCATTCCACAGGGTTGGAACGGCTGGGCGTTCTCCTGCGTTTGATGTCGATCGTGGCGCGGGCCTCGGAGACCGAGCAGGTGACCTTGTCGCACCGATCATTTTCCTTGCCTACCGAATCGCGGCACCAGGAGGCGATGAGCGAAGCTGTGAGGCATCTATTGGCGCATTTCCGCGACGAAATCCGGCTGGAAGAGGTGTTGAAGCTGACCCAGATGAGCAAACCGGCCTTCTCCCGTCAGTTCAAGAAACACTCCGGCAAGACCTTCAGCGAATTCCTTTCGTGCCTTCGCCTGCAGGCAGCGTGTCGCGAGTTGGTGGAGACGGACCGCTCGGTTCTGGAGATCGCGCTCTCTTGCGGATATAATCAAATTTCGTTCTTCAACCGAATCTTCCGACGGACCCTGGGGTGCAGTCCGTCCCAATACCGGGCGCGTGAACGGAGGAATTGAACCACGAAAAACACGAAGGACACGAAAAGGAAAGCTCGTAATGAACCCGCCTTCTTTCGTGTCTTTCGTGGACTAGCTTTTCGGTGGCGGTGGTTCGGTAGGACTTCCGGAATCCTGGTGTTTCCGGTGCCGGAGTTCGTTGAGGGTCATATCCGCCGCGAGGGGGTCGGCTTCGCCCTTGGTTATGGCGATGCGCTGGGAACCGTAGATACCTGAATGCCCGCTAAAAAGGTAAGCGGTGAAACAGGCCACACCCAGGTAAACGCCGTGTTCAGCGCCAAAAAGCTCGATGCCCATCAGGGTACATGCCAGCGGCGTGTTGCTCGCGCCGGAGAAGACCGCCACGAAGCCCAGTCCCGCGAACAGGTCCACCGGGGCGTCCATGATGCGGCTCAAAAGGTTTCCCATGGCGGCGCCGATATAGAAAAGGGGCGTCACCTCGCCACCCTTAAAGCCCGAGCCCAAGGTGATCGCGGTGAAAAGTGTCTTCCAAAGCCAACTAAACGACGTTGCGCCCCCGGCCGTAAAACACGAAAGAATAGTCACCTCGCCGGGCACCGGGCTCTTCACGCCCAATCCAAGATAGGAGCGGTCTTGGATCGTGTAGGTCAGCGCTATAACCAAGGCTCCGCCGATCATGGGTCGCAGCCAGGGGTGACTCACGTGTCTCTGGAATTGGTTCTGCAGGGTATGGGTAAGATCGGAAAAGAGCAGGGAACAGAGACCAAACACGGCGCCTGCGCCCATCGCCTTGAGGACCAGCAAGAGGTCCAGGTGGCCAAAGCCGAATCGGGCGGACGGTTCCGCGATCGCGATATGATACACGGTGTGTTTGATTCCCCAGGCGCTGCAAACCAAGTCCCCCCCCAAGGCGGCGACCAGGCAGGGGATCAAGGCGTCGTAACGCATGCTGCCGATCGCCAAAACCTCCATCGCAAAAACGGCACCGGCCAACGGGGTGCCAAACACCGATCCAAATCCGGCCGCCACGCCAGCCATCAGGAGCATTCGGCGGTGCCTTTCCGGCACCCGAAACCAACGCACGAAGCCCGAGGCGAGTCCGCCCCCCATCTGCACCGCAGTTCCTTCGCGCCCCGCTGAGCCACCAAACAGGTGGGTGATCAACGTGGTGATCAGGACCAAAGGGGCCATGCGGACCGGCACGCCGCCGCCGGGTTGGTGGATTTCGTCAATCAACAGGTTGGTGCCGCGCTCGGACTTTCCACCCCAAGTCTGGTAGAGCCAGACAATGACCGGGCCAGCCAGGGGCAAGAGAAAAAGCAGCCAGGGAAAGTCGAACCGCAGCCGCGTTACCGCGTCGAGCGCCCACAGGAACCCGGCACTGGCCGAGCCCGCCATGGCCGCCACCGGAGTGACGAGCACGAGCCAGATACCTAGTTGTTGCAGGCTCGCCCAACGAGCACGGTGATTCAGCAATTCGTTCATTCCGCAGGCGGCTTTCCAGTCCAACGCCAAAGCCGAGACCGTATCGGCAAGATTGGATTTAATCCAGTGCCGGGATGGGCGGTGCTAAATCAGAAACCAGGGTGGCCACCCCGGCACCCGCATTTGGAAACGAGTTCGCCTGATTTTTGGCGGAGTCGGCGCTATCTGACCTTTTTAGCCAGCGAAAGTATTTTCGAGACCAAAGGCTTGGGGAAGACTCGGCTGACTATTCCAGGTTCTGCGTTGATCTCTGAACTGGGCATGAAATCGGTGATGTTGAACTCCCGATGATCGATGGCAGCCACCCTCGTGGCGCCCTCAACTACCGTGTTTTGCGCGTTCGTGAAAGTCAGCCATAGGTAGTATTTGGGATAGGCGACGCCAGATTGGTTGGGACCCTTCCTCAGAAGTTCGTACCCGATCTGTAATCCCTCGCCATACTGCGGCTTCAAATAGGCGGCTAAGTCACGGATCAAAAAAGGGCGAAATTCTTCGACCGACGGGACGTTGCCTGTGATGTGAGATTTGGCAACCTCCCGTAAGGGCTTGGGTTCAATGGCAATCAGTTCAACAACGCAGGCTATCAGAAGAGCCCATCGATTTTTCCTCATAGAGACGTGCCGATCATGATTTACCTCAGCCTTACACACAAGAATACGGGTTGTGATTGGATGGAGTTGCTCCTATGAAAACTCTGGTTCCAACCGATCGTTTCCTGTCCAGGATGGCACGGGCAGGCGTTTCGTTGCTGGTCGCAGGTGTCTTGTGGATACCGGTGATCCACTTTTGTTTTCGCCGTCCGGCCACCGACTTCTGGCGGGCCGAGGGCGTTTCGTCAACGGCAGAGCAGTTGGCCAATCAGCAGATGCAAACCTGGCGCGATCCGGTGGCCCGCGGCGCCGAGATCCAGCGCCTGCGACGAGTCAACGCAGAGTGGGATTTCATGGGCCGCACGTTCCTGGTTTGGTCTCTGGCGAATTTGACGCTCCGCGACCCATCCCGCCAAGGGGAGACGCTGCCGGTGATGGACCAGATCATTACCGAAACTTTGGCCTTGGAGAAAAGCAACGGTCCCTACGTATTCCTGCTTCCCTATGCGCGGAGTGACGAATCAAGCAATCGCCCTTTTCGAAGCCTCTTTGTGGATGGCGAGATCGCCCTCATGCTTGCCGCGCGCCAGACGGTCGCGGAAAGTGACGCTCTCCGGCAACCGTTGCGCGAGCGGATCGCGGTGATCGAAGCCAGTCTCAAAGCGTCACCGATACTTTCGGCGGAAAGCTATCCGAATGAATGCTGGACCCTGGATCACGCGGTGGCACTGGCGGCATTGCGGGTTGGAGACCAGGTAATGGGTAGCGATCACCGGCAGATGGCGAAGGATTGGTTGCGGATGGCCAAGACCAGGTTGATACACCCTGCCACGGGCCTATTGGTAAGCCGGTACACGATGAACGGTGAAGTGGTCGAAGGCCCCGAAGGCTCCAGCATCTGGATGGTTGCCCACTGCCTGGCGTTGGTGGACGAGACCTTTGCCCGGGCACAATATCTCAAGGCCAAACAGGAGATCGGCCGGACGTTTGCGGGTTTTGGTTATGCGGAGGAGTGGCCGGCCAGTTTTCCGGGCGAGGCGGATGTCGACTCCGGGCCGATAGTACCCCTTCTTCATATAAGTGCCGGATCCAGCGGCATGGCGTTCATTGCCGCGGCACAATTCGGTGATGAGGTTTGGCTGCGCCAATTGCATTCCACCTTGGAAATGTCCGCCTTCCCCATACGTGGAAAAGGTGCCTTGCGTTTCGCCGCGAGCAATCAGGTAGGCGATGCCGCGATGCTATATGCCACCACGATGGGGCCGCTTTGGAAGAAGGCCGGCAAGGGGAGTGAATTGTGAATACGGCACCCGTCAGCAAACCGCCCGTGTCACGGGAGTTTATCATTTGGGGGACCCTAGTCATGGCGGGGTTTCTCATGCTCCATGCCCTGGGCTGGCGACAGTACACCACCGTGGTGACGGCCACGCTGCCGTCCGGTGCGGTCAGCATGCAGGAGGTTTCGACGCGAGCGTTTCTTTATTTCGTCCTCTATTTTGGGACGCTGATCGTCACTCCCATGTTTTACCTCGCAGCCTTGCTGGAATGGGGATGGCGCAGGTTACGACGGCACCGCCCCGTCACCAGCCAGTGAATGGGATTTCTTGTTTTGAAAACTAGGGAACTGGTCCCGCAGCCATACTGTTAATCCATTGCGAGAAGAGTTCGACGGCTGCATCGTCGGGGTAGTTTTTCGACACCGGTGGCATTTTGGTCGCGCCCGTGTTCTTCAGGCGGTAAAGCATAACCGATCGTTCCGGATGGCCGGGGACGACCACCTTGCCACTTTCCAGTCCCAGGTCGAGTGATACCGGGCCGTTAACTATATTCGCCTGGTCCAAGGCAGTGGCCATGCGCGCATCCCAAGCGCCAGAATTCGAGTGGTGGCAATGGCTGCAGTTCGCATCGAGGTAGGAGCGCGCACGAGCCTCCAGGCTTGCTGTGCGATCGTCCGGCGAGACCAGTTTGGCCATCTTGGGAATACCATTCTCGTCCAAAGCCGGGGCAAAGAGCCCGAGATGATTCCAAGTCCGAAGCTGATTGTCCGTGTTGCCGGTCGAGGGGTAAGCAAAATCGCGATTTAATTGCACCGCCTTCACCCCCAGGATGCCTCCAGCATCGATGTTGTGGCACAGGGCGCATTCGGTCCGGCTGGGATAATGCCATGCTCTCTGAAGGCTGCCTTGGTCGCTGGCGATCGAAACTTCTTCGTCGACCATATCCTCCAAAAGATCCGCCTCGGATTGATCCCGGCGCCAGCGATAAGTGGCGCCAAAAACGGCTCTCTTGGGTCCGGCTACCAGAAAGCGGGTTTCCAGTCGTCGGGGTTGGGCTCCAGGCAAACCGGTGACCGGCATTTCGAAGTGCTTGATGAAAACGGTGCCTTCGGGAAAGGTCCAATTCCCGTTGGTAACGGCGATCTGCTTTCCCAAAGGAAGGGCCATCCATCGACGCTTGGCGGCTCCGTCGGACCAGAGCGGCGAAATCACCTCATACGGCAGGAGGGCAGACGCCGGACGCAGGCGGGCCAGGTCATCAAAGGCGCCTGTTTGGGAGAGCAACCGGGGAAACTCCGGCGGGGGTGTGACTGCATCGGTTGCTCGATTGGGTTCCAGTTGGAATATTCCACCACCCTGGCTGCTCATCTGGCAAAGATAAAGTTCGCCATCCGCATCGACGCCGAATGAGGACAATCCGATATAACTGCTGCCGGAACTTGGCCCCAGGCCTTCGGGAAGGACGCATAGAAGTGTTTTCCGGACGGGTTTTGTGGATTCGTCCAGTACCCAGATCTTTCTCTGGACGTTGTCGCCAAAAATGTATTTTCCAGCGAGTTGGGCTGCGAGTCGCCTTCCCCGATAGACATAGCCTCCGATCACTGCCTGCCCATCCCCATGGTCGTAGTCAAGCAACGGACCACGGTCAGCACCTCGAAGCGGAGTACGTAGTTTTGCGCCCCTTCCCTCGGCCAAATTCCACTGGAAGTTTACTCCCGAGCGGTCGGTGGGCTCGATGACGTCAATTTCTTCACGCTGGTCCATGCCCACATCTCCTATAAAAATACGTTCGCTTACCGGATCGACGGTCATTCGGTGCGGATTTCGCAGACCCAGGGCGTAGAATTCCTCCAGGACGCCAGGCTGTCCCACGAACGGGTTGTCAGTGGGAATGAAATAGTTGGCGGTTTTCCCGTGCTTGGGCTGGTGGAAAATAGGGTGGCTGACTGCGCCACCCCGCTGGTCTACATCCAGGCGAAATACCCCCGAGAACAGGTCCTGGTCTATGACTTGAGTGGGTGCCCTGCGGTCGTCTCCATCGGCATAATAAAGAAAGCCATCGCGGGGATGGAAAAACAACCCACCCCCATTGTGCCAGGCGCTGTCGCCCTCCTGGTCTACCAGCACGATTTCGGCACTCGCCAAGGCGGATCCCGATTCATCGGTCACGAACTTTGAAAGCCGGTCGTGATAGGCGCCTTTCTTGAACTCGGGCGGTCGATTTGAGGGATTGCCGACCACAGTGCCCGGGGCAACCCAGGTATAATAGACAAACACAGAATGGTTGGTCGCAAAGCCAGGATGGAAAGCGACCCCGAGGAGGCCGGAATCGTCCCAACCCTGACAGCGGTCGTGAAGGTCGAGAATCAACTTCTTGCGGGCAACAGACGGCGTGTTGGAGAAGGAATAGATGCGACCCTCGCGCTCCCAAACCGCCAATTCGGCGGTTCCGGGAACGAAAGTGAGGCCCAAAGCA
This sequence comes from Candidatus Limnocylindria bacterium, assembly GCA_035493435.1. Lineage (GTDB taxonomy): Bacteria > Verrucomicrobiota > Verrucomicrobiia > Limisphaerales > UBA9464 > DATJII01. The sequence goes on from DATJII010000099.1 coordinate 22,422, forward strand.
TTGGTAAACTTTAGTTCTGGGAAAATGGGGACACAGGACCAAGCGGGGTGTGGTTGAGGATTTGCCTGGGGGAGTTCGCCGTTCAGGTAGGGCTGGCTCGCGGGGCGGTCAACCAAGCCATAGGTGGCGGCGACAATTGCGCGTACGCCGATGGCGCACCAGCTGAGCCAGAATCGAACAAGTTGGATAGCCCATCGGTACCACCGGACGACGACTACCAAGACGAAAAAATATTCCAGTGCCATTTGCATTCCTTCAATCGGCCCAATAGATCCAGCCAAGGAAAAAACCGCCCGAGGGGAAGCAGGCGACGATTCAGGTCCCGACGCCTCGCGTTTGTGGCAGTTTGACGGTCATCGCTTTTTATGGTCGTGATCCCGAGCCAGAAAGGCGACTACTGACAAGTCACGTTTAAAGGCTTCGCGAGCCTTGTGACGATCCTCAGGGCCCGGCGTGCGCAGAATGGAAGCCGGGTGTACTGTGGCGATGACGATCGGTGCCAAAGCGGATGGCAGAGGTTCCCCCCGCTGGGCTGTCACACGGAAATCCCTGCCCAATATAGCCTGGGCGGCCGTGGCACCCAGGCAAACAATGATACGGGGATTGATGGCTTTGATTTCGGCATCCAGCCAGGGACGGCATGCGGCCGCCTCGCGGGCGCTGGGCTTCTTATGTAATCGGCGCTTGGCAGCGGGCTCCCATTTGAAGTGTTTAACCGTGTTCGTCACATAGACGCTCTCCCGGTCAAGGCCCACCTCTTCCAGTACTTCGTCGAAGAGCTGGCCGGCTGGACCCACGAAGGGCCTCCCGGCTAGATCTTCATCATTTCCCGGAACCTCACCGATAAAAACGATAGCCGAGGTCGTGGGCCCTTCGCCGAAAACGGTTTGCGTTGCGTTGGCCCACAAAGAGCAAGCCTGGCAACGGGAAGCTTCCTCTTTGAGGGCTTCCAGCGAAGGATGAGCCGCGGAAGTGGGCGAAATCGGGTTGGCAAAGGTCGTTTTTGGCTTCGGCGAATTAGATTTGTTCGTCTTTGTCATTGCAGTCGATCCAAGCCAGGAAGCTTTTGTTTCAAGCTCAACACTGGCTGAAAAAGGTCCCCCAATTTGTCGGCGCGATTTAGGGCCGATCCCGCTTCAAAGCGGAGCGTGCCAGGGGATTTTCGGCGGGAAGCGGCGTCGACTTCTTCCCAGGTGACGGGCATCGATACGGTGGGAAACTCCTTGGCGCGCAGAGAATACACCGAAATGGTGGTCTTGTGACTGTCGTTCTGGCTCCAGTCCACCAGCACTTTCCCGCTTCTTATATTCTTGTTCATTTTCGAGACGACCTTGTCCGGCAGGTGCTTTTCCAGCGCTTCGGCCACCAGCCGCGCAAACGTTTTTGTTTGGTCGTAGGTGACCCTGGTATTCAGAGGGACATAGACCTGCATTCCCTTGGAGCCGGAAGTCTTGGCGAAGCACTCCAGTTGAAGCCCGTCCATAAGTGACTTCAGCTTGAGCGCCACCTTGGCGCAAAGGACGATGTCTGCAGGCGGACCGGGATCAAGATCGAACGCTACCATGGTGGGTTCGTTCATCCGGGGGGCACGATGAAGAAAGGTGTGGAGCTCAATGTCGGCAAGATTGGCCGCCCAAACAAGGGCGGGGAGAGTGTCGATGACACAATATTGGATTTCGCCACCCTCCTGTTTCGCGGCGGACGCAGTCCTGACCCAGGCCGGGCGATGGGATGGGCATTGCCGTTCGTAGAAGAAAGCCCCTTCCACCCCATCGGGATAGCGCTTGAGGGTAATTGGCCGCTTCGCCAAATGGGGAAGCAGGCAGGGAGCAATATGGATATAATAATCAATCACCTGGCCCTTGGTGAAACCGCCCGTGGGATAAAGGACTTTGTCCAGGTTCGAGACGGAAACTTCGGTGTGATCGATCTCCAATGTGGATGCAGTGCGCATGTGATTTCAACCGGCTTTTTCTCGCACGACCTCTCGCGCGTTTCTGTCTTCACGGAGCCCCAGGTACACGGGCTGCCGCAGTTTTCCGTCCCGGGTCCATTCTGAGAAATGGACCTGGCACACCATCTCCGGTTTTACCCAGTGACAGCGCTTCATGACCGTGGCCGTGACAGCCTGTCCGTATCGAGCCCGGCGTGGTTCGGGCAGATTGGCAAAAGGACATCCCTGGCATTCCCTTTGGCTGAATTGCTCGTGGAGCGATTTAAGGACCCCGGCGTTGAATCCAGTTCCCACCTTGCCGCCGAAGAGGAGGTCCCGGCCCTGGTAGTAACCGATAAGAAGGGCGCCGAAGTGCTTCCGGCTTCCTTCCGGCTCGGTATAGCCTCCGATCACCATTTCCTGCTCCTGGCGGAGTTTCAGCTTCACCCACGCTCCCGATCGTTCCCCGGATTCATAGACCGAGTCCTTTCTTTTTGCTATCAGGCCTTCCAGGCCAAGTTTTCCGACTTGGGAAAGCAGGGGACCGGCAGGTCCCTCCAGCGAAGCCGAGTAGCGGATAGGATCCGGGACTCCGGTGAGCAATTCCTCCAGCCGGGCCTTCCGGTCCTTCAGTGAATGGCGACGCAGGGATTTGCCATCAAGCTCCAGGAGATCAAAGATATAATAATAAATTTCGGGCCGCGCTTCGCCTGTATCCGCGGCTTGCAAGGCCTGGAATGAGGAACGCCCCTTCTTGTCCAGCGCGACAATCTCTCCATCGATCACGCAGGACCGGCTGGCCAGATCCCCGACTGCCCGGGCGATTTCGGGGAACCGAGTGGCAAAATCCTTCTGGTTGCGGGACAGCAGGTGGACTTCTGAGCGGTGCTTAAACGCCAACGCGCGATAGCCGTCAAACTTGATTTCGAAGATCCACTCGTCGCCTGCGGGAGGAAGGGCCACCAAGCGTGCCTTCATGGGTTCGATGAAGATGGGATCCCTCGCTTTTGCAGGAACGGGAGTCGTGCCTTTGGACGTCCACACACGGTTGCTTCGTCCCAATTGAGCCATGCTTTTGCCTGACAAGGCCGAGGTATCGTCGCTTCTTTGCGAAACCTCTTTTTGGGGGCCAGCGCCCCGAATGAGCAGCCATTCCTTTCCGTGCCGCATTTGCACGAGGTGCCATTGTCCCTTCAGTTTCTTGCCTTTGAGTGCCAAGTGCAATTTCCCCTGGTCCACGTCGGTATGGTCCAGGATTTCGAATGTGCCGGTGTCCCACACCATCACCGTGCCTCCGCCATACTGCCCTTTCGGAATGGTTCCTTCAAAGTCGATATAATCAATCGGATGGTCCTCGACCTGAACCGCAAGATGCTTCTCGCCCGTCTTCATTGGAATACCCTTGGGTACAGCCCATGATTTGAGCCGCCGGTCGATTTCCAGGCGAAAGTCGTAATGAAGGCGTGTCGCGGCGTGCTTTTGTACGACGAATCGATTCCCTGCTTTTCGGCCCACCTTGGCAGACGGTTCGTGGGTGATCGAAAAGTCACGTTTCCTGTTGTATTCCTTCAGCGACATATCAAGCGGCCTTCTTCCGCCGGCGCGATTTACCGGCCATATTGTGTTGCTCGACGCTCTTCTGCAGCACTGACACGAGGTCGATGACGTTCGTGGCCTTCTTCTTCTTGTGGGAAAGGGCAGGAAGCTTTCCTCCGCGGGCGACTTTCTCCTCGATGAGCGCCTCCAATGCCTCGTGGTAGTCGTCCTTGTACATCTCGGGCGTCCATTCGGTGCTCATGCTATCAATGAGTTGTTTCGCCATGTTCAGTTCCGGTTTGCCCAGTGACTTGTTCCCGGGCGATTTGAATTCGTCGGCATCCAGCAGTTCATCGGGGAAATGCATCAGTTCAAGCATCAATCCATGGTGCTGGGGCTTGATCGCGGCGAGATGTTGGCGGGTTTTTATAACCACCTTGGAGATCGCAATTTTTCCCGCCTGGCTCATGGCCTCCCGGAGCAGTACGTAGGCCTTGTCACCGCCTTTGCCGACCTCCATGTAGTAGGGTTTGTAAAAGAGCAGGGGATCGACTTTTTCGATGCTGACGAAATTGATGATATCAACGGTTTGGGTGGCTTCCACATCGACGCGCTGGAAATCCTCGTCCTTGATCACCACGAACTTGCCCTTTTCATACTCGTAGCCTTTCACGATATCCTCCCAGGGCACCTCCTTGCCATCGGCCTCGGCGACGCGCTTATAGTTGACCGGGCTCAGGTCCTTTTTACGCAACAACCGAAAAGCCAGTTCCTCTTTCTTGGTGGCGGGAAAAAGTGAAATGGGGATCGATACCAGCCCAAAGCTAATGGTTCCGTTCCAAACCGCTCGCATAGAATTCCTTGTGTGTTTATATTTTCCTCAAAACCGTGGTTAGAATCCGGTGGGCCGCGACCTGTCTGCCTTGCTCCAACGCCAGGACGGCCCTCTCTAAGTGGGTGCGTATGGGATTCGTGGCTGGGGGATCCGGCGATGCATCGTGGTCGAACGGGATGATGATGGCGTCAGGCTTTTTCCGGTGAACTTGTGACGGCGGTTTCCTATGGGGTCGCTGGTGGACAGTCGCGTCGGGTATGTGCTTCAGCAGATCGTATTTGATACCGACCACCGTTCGGCCTTCATAGGCGCCGATTGACTTCGGAAAGATAAGAAACTGTCCCGTGGCCCCTTTTACAAAACCTACTGTCCCGTAGTCACGTTTGGTGCCGACCGTTGTTTGGTGAATGGTCATCACGCGGTGGGCGGAAACCGCCTTTTTCAACCGGGTGTCCTGGGCAGGGTCGGTCAAGAGCAAGTGCACGTCCGGCTCCCCGGCAATTTTCACTATTTCACTAAAACGGACCGTGCTCACGCTCTACCTTGAGCCTCAGTTGTGCCAGTCTGGCGCTCGGTTTTGGAGGGCGCATAACCTACTGCAAGGAAATGATTTGGGCCGATTCAAAAACCGACATTCGGACCCGAGAACGGAAACTGCCGGGCACGGTCGCATCCAGCACTATGGCGAATTGCACGGAATGAGGATTCCAGAAAGCGGAGAGCCCCTAAGCGGCTCGAATCGTGGCGTCTTGCGCGCCTTTGATGGGCGTCGCGTCGCGGGTGGGTAAAGGCGTACCTTCGGTTCGCTTGGTCAAAACCTTGGTAAAGTGGGCTCCGAATAGAAGAATTTGGGCCGAATAGTAAACCCACAGCAGAATGACCACGAGAGACCCCATGGCTCCATATACCGATACGATGCTGCTGTGGCCAATGTAGATGCTGAAAAGAAACTTGCCGACATTAAAGAGGATCGCCGTGAGAAAGCCTCCAAGAAAGGGCGGTTTCCAGCCCATTTTTACGTCGGGAAGGACCTTAAGGATGAGCGTGAAAAGAAGGGTGATGATGCCCAGCGAAACAAAGAAATTGAGGGCTGATAGCACGGCATCCTTGTTTGAGACCAAGGTGCCAAATAATTGGGTCATGGTGGCCAGAAAAGAGCTGATGATTAATGAAACCAGCAATAGGAAGCCAATACCCAGGATCATGGCGAAAGACACAATTCGATGCCGGACAAGATCCTTAAGACCACGGTGTGCCGGTGGTTCCACCCTCCAGATAAGGTTGAGAGAATCCTGCAATTGGACAAAGACCGCGGTGGAGGCAGCGAACAACGTTCCCACTGCTACCAAGGTCGCCCAGATCCCGGCTTGGTGGTGCCGCGCGGCGGCCACCACGGCCTGGATCGCCTCTCCGCCCTCCGTTCCCACCATTTCGGATAGTTGGCCGAATAGCTGTTTTTGTGCGGCTTCCTGGCCAAACCACAGGCCCGCAATTGCCAGGACAATGATAAAAAGGGGGGCGATGGCGAAAACCGTATAGTAGGAAAGCGCCGCGCTTTGGACAAAAATGCCCCCTCCGTTGGCGGAGGCGAAAGCATCACGAAACACTTTCAAAAGGAATGCGAGCAGCCTTTTCACGGCTCACTTCTTATACACCTCACCGCTGGTGCCGCTGTGCAGCCCGCCCGACACCATGCAGTTTTCGGGAACGCGAACGGTAGCCATGAGCCGATCTTCAATGAAAAAGACTCATGCTGTGCTTGCCAGCCACCGCAGATTGGTTGAGTCCCTCCACGGCCAACTGGCTCAGTTTGCGGTCGGCCGCCTTTTCTTCCTCGAGAATCTCATGGAGGGTGTCATCGACGGAGTGAAGCGCCAACGTCCGGGCCCACTGTTGCAGGCAGCCATAGGTGGCTATTTGATAATGTTCTATCTTTTGCCCGCCAGCTATCAATGCCGCATCGACCGAGGTATCGTCGGCATTTTCCCGATACAGAGCTTCCGCTTCGTCAGCCAGCGCTTTCGTGGTGGTGCAAGCTGCACCATGCGGTTCCTCTTTCAGGCTTCCGAAAAGGGTCTCCAACCGATTTACATGGCGTTTGGTTTCTTCGAGGTGATTTAGGAAAGCATCCTTGAGTTTCTCGCTTCGCGCTCGCTTGGCCAGCAACGAGAACGTCCTGACAAGTTCCCGCTCGCCGTTGTAAGTGCGGCGTAGCTGGGTCACAAAGAGGTTATAGAGATCATTCATACGCGTTTGCAGGTGGAGGTTCCTCCTGTTCGAACGTGACCAAGCTTGGGGCGTGCCATCGAAGGTGGCGTGAGGGGGATGGTGTGGCGAAGCGAAGGAAGTTGGTGGAGTTTCGGTGCTCAACTGCCGATTGCAAAGCGTTTACAGAGGATATGAGTGCAAATTGCCTTGGTGAGACATTTCGAGCCAGCGCTTTCGCTAACAGTATCAAAGCGATCAATAGCATGCCGCATTGAACCGCTCGGTTTTGCCGAACATGGAACGATCCCTGCGGCAGATGGAGGCAATGGAACGGATCACGGAGAATTTCTCCGGCCAGAATAGAAGCGGGGAGGTCCCAGCCTGGTCACGCCCATGGAGAATGGTCGCACTAACAGCCAAAGTTTGGCGTGGTGCCAGAGCGATCTCTGCGAATGGGCCGGTTTATTCGGGACGGCCTGAATTCTCCGCCATGGCTGCCGTTCCCTTGGCTGCGACAAATATCGAGTGGATCAACCAGTATTTTGGTTCCTGGAACACGACCTGGCTGGGACAGGAGGCGTTCCTCGGCGTTACCTGGTTTCAACTCTTGGCCGCCATAACCGCCCTGTCTCTGACGTTTCTGGTCTCCAGGATGATTCGTCACTATATCCGCCGGGAAATCCAGAAGCAGACGAAAGAGAAGACCAGTGAAGTGCCCGAGAAAGCGTTGGCCGCATCGTGGTTCAGCATGGTCCTGAAGGAGACACTGCCACCGCTCTCCATGCTGGCATGGGTTTGGGGTTTGTTTTTCTCGTTTTGGATCATACTCCCAGCCGAACTCACGCCGGCTACCGTGGGGTTCAAGACGGCCATCATGTGGTTCGTGCAGGCTGGGAATATTGCCGTCTTGTTTTGGTTTCTCTTCCGCATGGTGAGCGTCGTGGAATGGCAATTGAAACGCTGGGCCAGGCGGGATACGCGGCGATGGGATGATGTGTTGGTGATCCTGATAATCCGGGCGATGCGTTTGGTGACCCCGCTGATGGCGGTTATCTTCATCGTTCCCACGCTGGATCTTCCGCCTACCTTCCACAATTTCTTCAATCATGCGGCCAGCTTGCTCCTGACTGCGGCAGTAGGCTTTATTTTCTATCAACTGGTCAACGCCGGCGAAGAAGCGGTGCTACTCCAGTACCGTATTGATGAGCCGGACAATCTGGTTACCCGAAAGGTCCAGACCCAGGTCCGGGTATTGAAACGGATCGCGGTGGTGGTGATATGCATCTTTACCGGCGCGTCCATGCTCATGGTCTTCGACTCCGTGCGGCAATTCGGCGCCAGTATCCTGGCGTCCGCCGGGGTGGCCGGAATCGTGGCCGGATTTGCCGCCCAAAAAAGCCTTTCGACCCTTCTTGCCGGGATCCAGATCGCTTTTACCCAACCCATTCGGTGGGACGATGTGGTGATTGTGGAAGGTGAATGGGGGCGAATCGAGGAAATTGGACTGACCTACGTGGTCATACGCCTTTGGGATTTGCGACGGTTGATTGTACCCATTAATTATTTCATCGAAAAACCGTTTCAAAACTGGACCCGGGTGACCGCCGATCTCGTTGGGACGGTGATGCTCTACACCGACTATACAGTGCCCCTCAAGCCACTCAGGGAGGAGTTGGATCGCATCCTGGCCACGGCCAAGGGCTGGGATGGCAAGGTGAAAGTCTTGCAAGTGACGGATGCCAGGGAGCGTTCGCTGGAGTTGCGGATCCTGGTCAGTGCGCCCGATGCGGGCATCGCCTGG
>DATJII010000100.1:0-7461 GCA_035493435.1 Candidatus Limnocylindria bacterium
CCAGCCGGGCCTGTTGTTCGGCGAGCTTGTTCTCATGCTCCAGCTTTTGGAGGCGTAATTGGAATTGGGTGCGGGCCACTCGCCATACTGCCGTGCCGATGGCTCCCGCAGTCCCAACAGCGGCCAGCAGGCGAAACCACAGGGTTTGCCAGACGAACGGCCTGACATCGAGAATGATCGAGGCTCCGGTATCGTTCCAGAGGCCGCTATCGTTGGCTGCCTTGATCGACAATCCGAGCTGTCCCGGATGCAAGGTGTGGAAGAACACGCTGCGACGGTTGCCGATGTCGATCCAAGGCTCGGACTTTCCACCCAGCCGATAGGCCAGTTGAACCTTTTCCGGTGCCCGAAACGTAAGGGCGTCATAGCTGATCTCCAATTCCCGGCTCCCGGGCGGGATGGAGATATTTGCCGCAGCGGGTTCGTCGATTTCATGGCTGATCCCGGCTTGGTCCACATAGGTCAGGCGTTCAATGCGAACCTCCGGTTGGGTTATATTCAGATTGGGAAAATGCGGATCGATGACGGCCGCTCCCTTCGTGGTGGCAAACCATAAGTGTCCCCGGGAATCCCTGAATCCGGTCGGCTGCAACCCCGTGGGGCATTCGCTGGAGGGCAGGCCATCGCTGGTATTGTAGAGTTGGAAGGGCAGGTGGGTTAGACTCCGGTCGGCCACCCGGTCGAGGTCTTTCTTGGCCACCCGGATAACACCTTTGTTGCAGCCTATCCACCAATACCCCAAGCCGTCATCCAGCATGCAGGATAGGAAGTAGGTTGGCAGACCCTCGGCATGGGTGATGGCCGCGATCTGGCCGTTCTTGATACGCAGCAGGCCGTCCTGCGCCGTTCCCAGCCAGAGGGCGCCTTCGCGGTCGAAGGTCAGGCCGGAACTTTCACCAAACCGTTTGCCGCCCGGGGTGGTAAATTCCTGCCATTCATTACCACCATATTCATAGAGGCCTTCATCGTTGATGGCCCAAATGGTTTTCTTCACCGGTTCTTCGGCGAAGGCTCGGACTCCGGCCAGGGCTCCTCCGCCTTTCTTTTGGACGGAGCCGAATCCAGCGGGTCCGCGGACCATGGCGGCCTTGTCGCCGCCGATCCACAGGCGTCCCGTGCTATCTTCAAACAACGCGTTCACGGTCCCCCCACCCGAATCGGCCTGGGCGACCGGATGGCGTCCCGAGCGATCGATATAGTAGAGCCCGACGTCGTTCGGTCCGGTGGAATAGGATCCCACCCAGAGACGGTCCTCGCGGTCCACCAGCACCGATTGGGCATAGCCGGAAACTGCCGCTCCGGCCGTCACCGGCGAGATGCGCCCGTCTTTCATCTGCACCGCGTCTTTGCCATAGGTCGCAAAATAGTGGAATCCAGACTTGGATTCGGCGATCGACTTGACCAGCCGTTCAGGCAGCCCACTGTCCAGCCCGATGGCTGCGAAGGTCCGCGGTTTCAACCGGAACAGGCCGTTGCCACTGGTGCCTACCCACAAGTTCTGCTCACGGTCTTCTTCGACAAAACGGACCGAGCTGAATTCCATGCCGTTGGTGGCGGTATAATGAGTGAATTGGCCCTCCTTGGAGATGGAATGCAGTCCCTGCTGGATGTCCGTGACCCAGACCGTGCCTTCGCGATCTTCATGCAGGTTCCAGGCCCCCGCCACTTCATGCTGGAAGGTCACCGAAGATATCAGGCGGTTGTCCCGGACACGGTGCAGGCCAGTCGTCTGCAGCACCAACAGGCCTCCGTCGCGGGCCGCCGCCGCGCCACGCATATCTGGGGCTACCAAACTGGTGATGGGGGTGGATTGCCATTTAGTCCCATCCCAATAGCCCGCAAACTCCCGCTTGATCGCCCAAACCCGCCCGAGGGCGTCCACGTAGGCGAAGCAGCCACTGTCGAGATTGCCGGGTGGATCGGGAAGGGGCTCGACATGTCCCAGGACATCGGCGCGCGCCACCTTCCAGTCAAAGCTCGTCATGCCGATGACCCCGGCATTCTCGGCGAAGGTGCGAACATAATTACCTTTCCAGCCGTTGGCGTTTCCCAGGTTGATCCACCGGCCGCGTTCCCGTATGACCAGGCCCCGTAGCGTGCTGACCCACAGCCGTCCGCTGGAATCGACGTGGAGATTGACTATCCCCGGGCTGGGCAGCTCGGGCGTATTCCCTGGATCGAAGACCTTGAACCGAACGCCGTCAAAACGCACCAGGCCGTTGAAGGTCCCGAACCATAGATACCCATCCTGGGTCTGGCCCATGGAAGTGGCGGAGTTTTCGGGCAGACCGTCTTCAATCTCCCAATTATCGATCAGATAGCGGCTGGCGGGAGGGACGGCTACCGGGTGGCCGGCTGCCGGTCGGAGCAGGAAAATCCATAGCCCGCAAACCAGCGCGCGGACAAAATGCCCGGTCGATGGTTTGGTGGGTGTCACGGAAGCGAATTCTGCGCGCACAGCGAGGCGGGTGACAAGGGCAATGACGCCATTAGGTAAGAAGTGTCCCTACCCGCGGCATGGCTTGAATCGGCCGGGAACGAGTGAAGGATTAAATATCCAAATCGCGACAGCCTATTTCGCGGTCCCCGCAAAGACGGTTTCGCACCTGATCAGCTTTTCCAGCAAGTCCGCCTTTTTCTTTGCCGCTGCCAATTCCGGTTCGGCTTCCCAGGTCGAGTGGGCCGTGATGCGGCAGCCGTCGCCGAGATCCCGCACTTCGACTTCCTGGACTCGCTGTATGTGACGTCGATCCAGGCCGTCACCGATGCGCAGGAAGGCCGACAACCAGGCCACCCGTTGCTGGTCATCCTCGGTCAACCCCTTGAAGTCCGGATGCTCCTCACTGGGCAGGCTCTTGCGGTGATACCGTGCCGTCTCTGCCACGATTTCCGTCTGCCGCCAAGTGAGGGAGGTCCACGGATGCTCCCGGATCATGCGGGCCGAGACCTTGTGATGTCCCTTGCCATCGGGATGGGTGCGCGACCACCCGATATCGTGGAGGACTCCCGCAATCTCCAACAACAAGCGATCTTCCTCGCCCAACCCGTGGCGATGAACGAAGCCGTCGAAGAGAGTGACGGCCAGCCGGGCGACATGGATCGTGTGATGCGGCTCGGATTCCCAGGCGGTCACCAAGGGAGCCGCTTCCGCTTTGACGGCTTCCGGATTCACCTCACCAAGGCTCCATACCGGAGTCCGCGCGTACTGATTCCCAAATGCGGAAGGTCGTAAGCCATCAGGACAGCTTCGTAGATTGCCGCGCCGAACAAGATGACGTCGGCGCGTTCCGGGGGCAGGCCGGGAAGGGTTTGTCGAATCGCCAACGGCGTCAGCCAGAGTTTCTCCACCAACGCGCTCAGTTCGGCCCGGGCAAAAACGGTGGTTTCAATCAAATCCGTGTCGTACGTGGAATGCCGGTGATGGATCAAGGCCAGCAGCGACGTCGTACCACCGACGCCGATCACCATGGTTGGCTGCAACGCGGCCAAGTGTTCCGCAACCAAACGAAGCTCTTCGCTGCGGAGGTGATCCAGCAACCATTGGCGGGTTTGCGCTAGATCGTGGGAAGTGGGAGAGGCATCGGGCTTGAAGCGCTCCAATAGCCGGACACTTCCCAAGGGCGTGCTATGCCGGAAGGCCAGTCCCTCTGGTCCTCCGATCATGAATTCCGTGGAGCCACCGCCGACGTCCAGAGCCAGTACCGAAGTGGTAATTGAATCGCGGGATTGGAGCCCTGCGAAGGAAAGCTCTGCTTCCAAATCGCCCGAGATAATATCGATGGAAAGCTCCGAGGCAGCCTTCACCGCTGAACACAAATCCTCGGCATTTCGGGCGTCTCTGGCCGCGCTGGTGGCGACTGCCCGGATGGACTGCGCTCCCAAGTCCTTCGCCCGCTGGGCAAACCGGCCCACGGTTTCCGCAGTCAACCGGATCGCTTCCGGTTGCAGGGTCTTGGTCTCGTAAAACCCACGTCCCAGACGGGTCTGCTCGCCGATTTCCCACACCGGTTCGATATGCCGTCCCGTCACGTCAGCCACCAGGACTTTCACCGAGTTGGTGCCAATGTCGATGACCGCACGGCGAGTCATGCCGGACGTCGCCGACGCGTCGGGCGTTGACGTCCGGGGCGGCGCTGAAAAACTAAGGGACGATTGACTCATGGGTAACACGAACGGTGGCCTCCATCGTGACCGGGGAAGGCTGCGGATGCAATCGCCGCTGGCCACGAAATCGGCTTCCCAAGGACGACTGATTCGACTGCATGATTCCGGCTAAGGCAGCCTGCGTTTGACGTGTTTTTGGTCGATCCAGCCGGGTTTGGCGTTGCTGTCGGTCACCTGGAACCAGCCATTGCGGGAGCCCACGATGCGGAGTTCGCTGCCTTCGGGGGCTGGAAAGGCCACTGGGGCTTCCTCCAAGGGGCCGAATCGCACGGCGGTATCGTGGGCGACGACGATGCAATTGGGACCGGTCAGGTTGGCCCAATACTTGGTGCCGTACAGGGCCCAAAAACAGAGAGTGGCAATGCCAGCCAGCCAGCGTAGCGAAGTGGTCTTGTGATATAATGCGGGGAGGGTACGCCCAAAACTCAGGAGTGTCGCCCAAACCAAGGTGGCGGTGAACGCGGCCCAAGCCGACTCGCACAGCCGGATGCGACGCAGTGTGCCGTCAGCAAGTCCTTTGGCGACTGGAAGGTTCCCTCGATTGGCGGCTAGTGCCAGATTGGCCTGGAGGTCAGAGTGGCGCGGGTTCAAGTATTCGGCCTCGCGCCAGGCCCAGATGGCCATTCCCGGCGAACCCGCCCGGAAATAGGCGTTTCCCATGTTATAAAGCAACGCATAGGAATAGCCACGGGTCGTCGCAATCTGTTCATACATCGAGGCGGCTTCCAGCGCCTGCCCGCGTTCATAGAGGCGGGCGGCGTCGTCGAAGGCGTCTGCCCGGGCGGATGCGATGGAGCCCAGCCAGCCGCCGATACTCAACACGGTTGCCAGTAATATCTGCCAAAAAATCCCGGAGAGTTTCATGGTCTAATTCCTCCATTGAAGCTGCCGCAGGGCGTTCAAAGCGGGTTCCACGTCTGCCATGGCTGCGCGCAACGTGTCCGGCTTGGCGATGCCTCCAAAGCGGGCCTCGTCGACCCCCTCGAAGAGTTTGCGAAGGCGGTTGCCCTCCTCGCTGGGAAGTCCCATGGGTATTAGCTTGGATTCGACAATGGCGCTGTTGACGGAGTTGGGCGGCACTCCGGCTACTGGTGCGATCTCGACTTGGAGCAACTGGTTGAGGGTGTTGTAATAATTGGGCGCATCACCCGAATCGGCAGCCTTGGCCAGTTTGGAGAGCAGGGAATCGCGCGATAAGAGTGGATCTGGCGCCGTTTTGGGGGCCAGGCGCTGACGTTTGGCGAGGGTCAATCCGTACATTAGAATGGCATAGGCCAGGAGTGGGGCTGCTGCCAGTGCCGGAAACCAGGGGGCGTCCGAAAGTCCCGCCGCCAACGAAACGGTATCGCCGTAATCCACCCGCAGGGGTCGTAGTCCATCACCCTTGGCCGTGGTGGGTTCCGAGGCCAGGGTATTCGAGCCGTTGGTTGAGCCAGCGGCGTTTCCAGCCACCGCCGGACGGTTCACCTTGATCTTGATCGGGCGCAGCGAAACCTTTTCGTACCGGCGGGTTTGGGGATCGAAAAAGCTGAAGGGTTCGAATTTCAGCTCGGTGATCGCCGGGTCTTCGACGATGACGGCCTGCTCATATGTTTTCGTCCCGATCATTCCCAGGCTGTCCCCGGGGACGAAGGAGTTGGTCCCTGTATAAATAGTAATCCCGGGCATTTCCTCCAGCTTGGGTGCGGGCAGGGTGTCAAAGGCTCCCTGGCCGCTGACGACGATCTTGACGGTGATGGCATCGCCGGCGGTGAAATTCGTCCGGCTGGCCGTGGCTTTGGCAGTGAATCGGCCCACGGCCCCGGCATAATCTACGGGCCGTCCTTCCATGGGCGGCTGCAGGATGTGCAGGGTTTTGGCTGGCGCTTCGGCGGTGACCTTTTGGGCGGAGCCGCCCCCGAAGAAAAAGTCGAAGCCCCGTGCCCGATTCTGGGAAGGAACGACCACGGCCAGGTCCATGCTGGCGGGTCCGATTTGCAAATCACCACCCTTGGTTGGCGTGGCCGTCATGCGAAAGGTCAGGACGATATGGTTCTTTCCGCCGATCACCGTCTGGGATTGGCTGGGTTTCTCATCGTGTCCCTTGATGAATCCATCGAGCGAAAGGTTGGGCGGCGAGCCGCTATCGATATTATAGGCGGAATATAGCTGCAACTCGAGCGGAATGGTCTCTCCCAGGGTATAGGTATCTCGCTCGGTCACAATCTTGAGCCAGACCGTATTGGTATGCTGTTCAACAGGCAGCACCCGGCAGCGGACGGTGGGTGTCGTTACCTCCTGGCCGTCCACTACTAATTTGAACGACGGGACGGTGAAATCCCCGGCGGCCGCGGGTTGCAGCCGGTAGCGGCGGGAGATGTGGGAACTCACCGCGCCATTGATCACTTCGGTTTGCTGGGAAGTTCCCAAGTCCTGGCCACCCGCGAGATTGGCCAGTTCGGGAAATTGGATGCGGTCAATGCGCTGGGCGTTGTCGGCGGTCACGGTAAACTGGACGGTTTCGCCCAGCTCTATGAAGAGTCGATCGAACGCTGCCGTAACATTCGCCGCGTGCGTGCGGCAGGCCAGGCACCAAAGGAGTATTAGCATCCGGGCCAATGACCCGGTGCCGATCCTGCGACCTGATGGAATTTGGATCGTTTTCACCATGCTTTCCGTCTGGCTTCGCGGGCGTCACGCGGTTCGCCGTTGGTATATCCGCGAGCCCGGGCTGCCCTGAATACAAAGGCTTTTTCCTCACCCTTCTGGTTGTCGAGCATCTTCATTGCCTGGCGCGCGGACATGCGCCCGGCCTGGTTTTCCTTTTCATCCTCGGCGCGGGCTTCGCCTGCTGCCGCGGGGTCCTGGCCTTCCTTGCGCTGGGCTTTCATGCCGCTCTCGCTGGGTTTCTTGTCGCCAGCCTGTTGCGGGTCACCTTCCTTGCCTTGGGACTCGTTTTTTTCGCCCTCTTTCTTGCCGTCCTCTTTTTGCGATTGTTGGCCCTGGGACTTTTCGCCCTCTTTCTTGTCCCCGTTCTCTTGCTTCTTATCTTTACCCTGCTGGTCCTTATCCTGTTGCTGCTGATCCTTGTCACCGGATTTGGACTTGTCGTCCTTGTTCTGGTCCTGCTTCTGCTGATCCTTCTTATCGTCCTGCTTTTTCTTGTCCTGGTCTTTGTCCTTATCTTTGTCTTTATCCTTATCCTGGTCCTGCGGAGGAGGGGGTTGGATTTGATCCAGCAACTGCTTCAGAGTGTCATAGTTGTGCTGTGCGTCGGGATCCTGGGGATCCAGCTTTCGGGCCGCCGTATAGCTGGCC
>DATJII010000101.1:0-18205 GCA_035493435.1 Candidatus Limnocylindria bacterium
TCCTACCGCGTCACGAAAGTGACGCAACCCCTTGAAATCGTTCGGCGATGGCGATGCGCTTTTCTTCACCTCGATCCCGACCAATCGGCCTGCTGCGTCTTCCAGCACAAAATCGACCTCGTGCTGCGTATGCGTCCGGTAGTGAAAAAGCGCCGGGGAGGTTTCGCTCCAGGTGACTTGTTTGACCAGTTCAGTGCCCACAAATGTCTCCAATACCGCACCGGTCATCAGCGCGTCATTTTGCAGTCGCTCCACATCCAGTCCCAGCAGGTAACAGAGGAGGCCGGTGTCGCTGAGCATCACCTTGGGGCTTTTCACGAGCCGGGTACCCAAATTGGCAGTCCACGCTGGCAAACTGCGCACCAGAAAAGTCGCCTCGAAAAGCGCCCAGTACCGTTGAAGAGTGGTCTGCGGAAGTCCCGCGTCCCGGGCCAGATCGGCAAAATTGAGGAGCCCGCTGGCGCGAGCGGCAGCCAGGCGAAGGAGCCTGGGCAGTTCACGCAAACCTTGGACGTTGGCGATGTCACGAACGTCCCGTTCCAAAATCGTGGTTACATAAGACCCAAACCAGGCCTGGCGACGCGCCCCGGTGGATCGCGTGAGGACTTCGGGATAGCCGCCTCGAACGATTCGCTCGGTGAGCGCTGGCCAGTCGGAGTCCTGATAATGGCCCGGGCTAAAATCCTTCGCGAAGCAAGCATCGATGAAATGCTCCGAGTGGCTCTCGATCTCACCCTGTGAAAAGGGCGAAAGAGAAAGCACCTCCATGCGACCCGCGAGCGACTCGGAGACCTTGGGCAAAACGAGCGCATTGGCAGAGCCCGTCAGAAGAAAACGACCCGGCTGCCGCTGAATATCGACGCTGCGTTTGATGGCACGGAACAGGTCGGGCACACGTTGCACCTCGTCGAGAATGACTCGGGTGGGCAGATTGGCCACGAAACTATCCGCATCACTTTGCGCGGCAGCTAGAACGGCGGCATCATCGAACGTGAAATAGGGAGCGTCAAAGCCATCTTCCTTGAGGCTCTGGACCAACGTGGTCTTGCCCGCCTGCCGAGGCCCCTGCAAGAAAACGACCGGCGTGTCACGCAAGGCCGCCTGCACCCGGGGAGTGATATGCCGCCGCTTCATGGTTGAAAATCAACCACTTTTTGGGTGATTTTCAACCACTAAGTGGTTGTTTTTCATCAAAATCGAACCTCCAAACCGGACTAGCCGAACGCGTTTTCGTGGTGCACCCTAGCTTTCGCAATGAAGTCGCTTGTAGCCATGTTGACGCTTGCCACCTCGGCTTTGCTGGCCCAAACCCCGGACAATCTCGTCGTTGAAGGCGTCCCAGCCCATCCGCCCGAATTGAAACGAGATGTAAACCGCTACCTCGAATTTCGCACCGCCGCTTTCCTCTCATGGCATCCCCAGAAACGTGAGATGCTCATCTCCACCCGGTTCTCGGATACCGCCCAGTTACACTTGGTCAAATTCCCTGGTGGCGCCCGGCAACAACTCACGTTCTTCGCTGAACCCGTCGGGGGCGGCAGCTTCCATCCCAAGACGGGCGAATACGCCGTGTTCACCCAGGACACCGGTGGCGGGGAGTTCTACCAGCTTTATCGTTTCGACCTGGCCAACGCCAAAGTCACCCTGCTGACCGATGGCAAATCCCGAAATACCAGCGCCCGCTGGGCGGACTCCGGTAAATGGCTGGCCTACGCGAGCACGCGCCGAAACGGCAAGGACAACGATATCTATATCGTCGACCCCGCCGATCCCGTCTCCAATCGACTGGTGGCCCAGGTGAAGGGGGGTGGTTGGGAAGTGGCGGATTGGTCGCCGGATGAATCGACCCTCATCGTGGGAAATTACGTCTCGATCAACCAAAGCCACCTTCACCTGCTGGACGTCCGGTCTGGCAGAATGAGCCCGTTGACGCCCCCCGACGAAAAAGGTGTCGCGTGGTCGGGAGCCAAATTCAGCCCCGATGGGAAGACGGTCTATACCGCGACCGACAAGGACTCCGAATTTCGCCGTCTCACCCGCATCGATCTAACTTCCAAGGAACTGACGGTCCTGACGCCGAACCTGAAGTGGGACGTCGAATCGTTCGACCTTTCGCCCGACGGGAAAACCCTGGCCTACGTGGCCAACGAAGATGGCTCCAGCGCGCTGCACCTGCTCGACACCTCCAGCCTGCAGGAAAAGCCCGCACCCAAGCTTCCGCTGGGAGTCATGGCGGGGGTGAGGTGGCACTCCAACGGCCGTGATTTGGGCTTCTCTCTGGCCCACGCCAATTCGCCTGCCGACGCCTATTCGCTCGACGTAACCGATGGCAAACTGACGCGCTGGACCGAAAGCGAAACCGGCGGCCTGGATTCCTCCAAGTTCCGCCAGCCGAAAATCATTCGCACCCAGTCGTTCGACGGCCTGACGATCAGTGCCTTCGTCTATCAACCCGATCCCGCCAAATTTGCGGGGAAGCGGCCGGTGATCATCAATATTCACGGCGGCCCGGAATCCCAGGCCCGCCCCATCTTCCAAGGGCGCAATAATTATTATCTCGATGAACTGGGCGTGGCGGTCATTTTCCCGAACGTGCGCGGGTCGGACGGTTACGGAAAAACGTTCCTCACCCTCGACAATGGCTTCAAACGCGAAGATTCCGTGAAAGACGTCGGGGCCATCATCGATTGGGTGAAGACCCAACCCGATCTAGACGCCTCCCGTATTGCGGTAACCGGCGGAAGCTATGGCGGCTATATGACCCTGGCGAGCCTCACTCACTATAGCGACCGCGTGAAATGCGGGGTCGATATCGTCGGCATCTCCAACTTCGTCACCTTCCTCGAAAATACCCAGGACTATCGCCGGGATCTGCGCCGGGTCGAATACGGTGACGAACGCGACCCCGCGATGCGTGAGCACCTGATGAAGATTTCGCCCACAACAAACGTGAAGAAAATCAATGTCCCCCTCTTCGTCGTGCAAGGCAAAAACGATCCGCGCGTGCCACTGACCGAGGCCGAGCAAATGGTCAAGGCGGTCCGTGAAAACGGCGGCCCCTGCTGGTATTTGATGGCCAAGGACGAAGGTCACGGATTCCAGAAAAAGAAAAACGCCGACTTCCAATTCCTGAGCACCATCCTGTTCTTCAACCAGCATTTGCTGGCGCCGGAGCCCGTGAAGTGAGCTGGCGGCCCCAGCGGTTTCTCTCCGCCCGGTGGCAGCACCTGGCGATGCTCAACTATGAAATCGACCCGGGGTGCCTGCGCCGCTGGGTTCCGTCCGGCACCGAGTTGGATGCCTGGAACGGCAAGACTTTGGTGAGCATGGTGGGCTTTCTCTTTCTGGATACCCGGCTGATGGGTATTCCCGTGCCTTATCATCGGGACTTCGAGGAGGTCAACCTGAGGTTCTATGTCCGCCGGAAAGCGGCTGACAAATGGCTTCGAGGCGTGGTCTTCGTCAAGGAAATCGTACCCCGCTGGGCCATCGCGCGGGTGGCCCAGATTTCGCACGGAGAGAAATATATTTCCACCGACATGCGGCATGCTATTGAGACCGCGGGAGGATCGACTTCGTTCCGCTACGAATGGTCTCATCGCGGCGAATGGGATAGCCTGGCCCTCCGAACCACCGGAACTCCTGCACTTCCCCTACCCGGCTCCCAAGAAGAGTTCATTACCGAACACTACTGGGGCTATGCCACCCAACGTGGCGGGCGGGTGCTGGAATATAAGGTCGCACACCCGCAATGGCGTGTTTGGCAGGGCGTGGAACCTGAATTGCACTGCCGCGCGGTGGAATTGTACGGACCGGAATTTGCCGAAAGCCTGAGCCAGGCGCCCGCCTCAGCTTTCCTGGCGGAGGGCTCGGCTGTGACCGTCGATTGGGGCCTGCCGTTGGCCTGAATGCGATTACCACGGCGGTCGTCTCGTAGGAGACGATTCCAAGCCTTTTCCAACGCCGTGAAACACCACCCGCTCCCCAATTCGAACGCCCTGAGCCGCCGCGGTTTTCTTACCCGGTCAACCGTCGCAGCCACGGTCCTGGCTTTCCCGTTCATCAGCCGCCTGCCCGTCCTGGGGGCCAACGAGCGCCTGAATATCGCGGGTATAGGTGTCGGCGGCAAAGGCTGGACCGACACCACGATGTGCGATTCCCAAAACATCGTCGCCCTTTGTGATGTCGACGATCGCTCCGCCGCGAATGCTTGGAAACGTTTCCCCAAGGCCCGACGTTTTCGCGATTTCCGCAAGATGTTCGACGAGATGCCCCGTGGGATCGACGCGGTGACCGTGTCCACTCCGGACCACATGCATTTTCCCGCCTCGATGCGGGCGATCAAGGAGAAGAAACACGTCTACTGCCAGAAGCCGCTGACCCACACGGTCTGGGAGGCGCGGAAACTGGCTGAAACGGCCCGCAAAGCAGGCGTTGCCACCCAGATGGGAAACCAGGGAATCGCCAATCCCCTGCTCCGGCGGGACGCCGAAATCGTGCGGTCAGGAATCCTGGGTGACGTCGTCGAGATGCATTGTTGGACGGACCGACCGGGAAAATGGTGGTCCCAGGCCAAACCCCGTCCGATCGAAACACCGACCGTTCCGGCGGGCCTGGACTGGGACCTCTGGCTCGGCACTTCCCCGGTGCGCCCGTATCACTCCAATTATGTTCCCTTCCACTGGCGTGCCTATTGGGACTTTGGCACGGGCGCCATTGGCGATATGGGGTGCCATCTGCTAAACTTGGCAGCCCTGTCGCTGGACATGAGCAATCCCCAATGGGTCGAAGCTGAATCCGAAGGTGCCAACTCCGAGACCGGTCCCCAATGGTCGCGGGTCACGTGGCAGTTTCCAGCCCGCAATGGCAAACCGGCGTTCAAGTTCATCTGGTACGACGGCGCCAAGCTTCCCCCGTCCGAACTTTTCCACGGCAGTGCTCCCTACGCGGAAAATGGGGTCCTCGTCGTCGGCACCCAGGACGTGCTCTACGTTCCCAGTCACATGGGTGGCGGCATTCTCAAGTCGGGACGGGCTGGCAATGATTTGAAAGAGGTCCGCGCCCTCTTCCCGAAGTCCTCTGACTGGGAGCGATCGCACTACGAAGAATGGATCGCGGCGTGCAAAGGCGGCCCCAAGGCCTATTCCAATTTCGACGTCGCCGGTCCGATCACCGAAACCGTGCTGCTGGGCAACGTGGCCCTGCGCGCCGGCCGGCGCATCGAATGGGACGCCAAGGCGTTCAAGGTCTCGAATATAAAGACCGCGAACGCCTTCGTACGCTCCCCCTACCGCAAGGGCTGGGACGTTTGATCCTGGAGGCGCCGACCATTTACTAATTATTTCACTTCGACAGTGTCCCCTTCCCACTGATCGCGACCGTCGGGCATATCGCACGATCAGCCTTCACCAACTTTGCGGAGCGCTCCACGGCCTGCCTCGGCAGCCCGCAAATTTAGTCCGCGAAAGAGTACGGGATTCTCTTTCAGTCGTGGGATAATCCCGGCGCAAACTGAACGCCCCAGCGGGCCCCCGGATCAAATACTGGCCGGGAGCGCGACGAGAGTACGTTCCTTGCTGAGACGCGAATGATGAAGTGGTGGACCCAATATGCCGAGCGGTGGGCGACGTTGCGCGGCAAGCCCGCGCTCGATTCCCTGCTGGCTAACACCCGCCCGGACCAGCCCTTGGCGGATCGCATTGACTGGGCGGAAGATATCCTCGGGTGGATTCGCCGGGATTTGCCCGCTGCGCGCTTCAAGCTCCTGCTTCAACTCCTCGATCGTCAACCTGAAGTAAGACAGCGCGTCGCCCAAACACTGCGCTCGCTCATTCGCGACACCCAAGCCTTGGACTTGTTCGCCGACACTGGACTTTCCCAAGGCACTGGATTCATTCACGAGCTCGGGTCAAGGTTGACCGCCGGTCTCCTACCGGATTCACCCGACACCCGCGACTTGGCCGACGTCTTTGATCGACTGTTTCCCCATGAAACGGACGCGACGTGGCTGGAACAGCTGGATGCCGAACTGGCCGCGCGAATAATCGCCCTTTTTCATCAGGACGAAACACCGGAAGAAGCGGGTTGGGCTTCGCTAAAAGCGGACATGGAAGATGCCATGGTCCAATTGGCCGACCGCATCCGGGTCATTGGCTGCCAGCGCGAGATCCGTAGTCGCATGACCAAGTCGGTGTTCCGCGATTTGCCGTTTCAAAAACTGGGCCCGGCTCTAACCGCCCTGCTCGAACGCAAAAATGCAGGCACCCCAATCCGGGAACTAGCCGCCGAACTCAACCTAGTCCGGACCCGTGCCGAAGCCTGTGACCGATGCGTCGACGAGGTCGTGGCGTGCCTGGAGAAAAGCGGTGTCCACACCGCGCTGGTCTACGACATCGAACGTTTGCGCGCCCAGGTTCGGCGGCTGGAGTTGCTGCTTGATGCCTGGTCGGCGCCTCCCGGGGACGTGCAGCGAACCATGAGTGTCCTGGCGGATCTCGTTCGCGAAAACCATGAGCGTCGCAGTGCTGTCGCCCTCTGCCGTCAAAACCTCCACTTGATCACCCGACGAATCGTCGAGCGAAATGCTGAGACCGGCGACCACTACGTAGCCCGCAATGGACCCGAATACACCTCGATGCTAAAGAGCGCGATGGGCGGGGGAGCGATCACCGGATTGACCACCGTCATCAAGCTAGTACTCGCCACGTTCGCCATGGCCGGATTCATCAAAGGCGCGGCCTTCGGCTTGAACTACGCGATCAGTTTCGTGGCCATCCAGATTTTCGGCTTCACGCTGGCCACCAAGCAACCGGCGAACACCGCCCCGGCCCTGGCCCGGCGCATGGCGGAACTTCGCAAGCCCGCCCATCTGGAAGCTTTGGTGGATGAAGTGGTATTCCTAATACGATCCCAAATAGCCGCGGTCTTTGGCAATCTCGTCGCCGTGATTCCCGCCACCTTGGCCATCGACTTTCTCTGGGTCCAAGTCTTCGGCCATCATCTGGCCAACACCCACAAAGCCGAAACGATTCTGGAATCCATGTCGCCGATGAGCGCGTGTTGGATCTATGCCGTTTTCACCGGAATCCTGCTCTGGCTCTCAAGCATGATTGCCGCTTGGGCCGATAACCGTTTTGTGCTGCATCGGTTGGGCCCCATGATCACTCAACACCGCCGGATGCAACGCCTGTTGGGCCCCACGACCACTCGTCGCATCGCCCAATGGCTGGAACGCAACATGGCGGGATTGGCTGGCAACATCTCACTGGGTTTGCTGCTGGGATTGGCCCCGGAGTTCGCCACCTTCCTCGGCCTACCCCTGGATGTTCGGCACGTCACTCTCTCAACGGGTCAAGTGAGCGCCGCCTTTGCGTCGTTGGGCATTGACCATCTCTACTCCCAAACGGCGCTCTGGACGGTGGTTGGCGTCTTGGGAGTGGGAGTCCTGAACATTGCCGTGAGCTTTGGCCTGGCCCTCACGGTGGCTATGAGGGCACGGAATGTTAAAGGCCCGGAGCGCAAGATATTCTACCGTGCCCTCGGTGGACGAATGCTCAAGTCACCCCTCAGTTTCATCCTGCCGGTGGGCGTGGTGAGTTCCAATGGGCATGCGGTTCAAAAGGAGACCTAGGGGCCATCGTGCCACATAGGGCCGACAACGTTCATACGTTCATACCTTCATGCGATCGGATGAACATATGAACGTATGAACGTTGTTTCGTGATGTAGCACGACGGGCCTTGGTCGGCCGCGAAGCGTCGTGGAGTGCGGTGGCAAACGAAGCGCGACACCGCTTTGGTAATCCGCGACGCCCAAAAGTGCGATGGAGGTCGAGGCGTCTATTACGCCCAGACTTCACTCTGCCAACCGTCTTTTCGCGCCTGACACATCAATAAGCCACGCAGTCCAGTAGGGGTATTTTCTCAATTCGTTCGATGTTGGTCACGGGAATGAATCCCGGCTTGCCTGCCATTAAACGCGTCCAAAGCGGTGTCGCGCGTTGCTTGCCACCGCACTCCAAGACGCTTCGCGTTGATCCAGGCTCGAAACCCTTTCCTGCCCCTCAGTTCCCCTTGGCCGAAGCCGTCGGGGCCCCGGTTTTCGCGTCCGCTGCCTGACTAGGTTTCTTGGGAGCCCGGACCATCATCAAGGAATTGGCGATCAGACGTTCATGTCCGTCGCACGGGCTGTTGCGAATCTCCCCTTCAGCCCACATCGTGGCCGAACCGCCTCCGTCCAAATTCATCCCTTCTTCGCAACCCAACTTGAGCAGCAAACCGGCGACCTCATCCAAGGTCATGACGACCGACAACCCACGTTGCCGTCCGTCGATTTCCACGAAATAAAAGGTGTCATTGTTCCAACCAATGGCAGTTCGGGGATGCCGTTCCAGCATGGAGGTGGACTCAAAGCCTTCGCCTTTGACCACCACCTTTTGACGTTTCCCCCCATGCAGCAGGGTCGGACCACCGCTGATAGCCACCCGCGCGCCGGTTAGATCCGGAGTCGTCGCCAATGAAAGTTTAACCAAACTTCCGGGTTTGAGCCCGGCAGGAACAGTGACATCCGGCCCCAGCGAAAGAACCAAAGTGCCGGCTGGAACCGGGTTATCCCCGTCATTGATCACTTCCCGCACTTTACCGATATAGCTCTTGCCGATCTGCAACGGTAACCAAGCACTGTTGGTGGTTCGTTCCAAGACGATCTCGCGACCGCCCTGGGTATGGGTTGATGCCCCAATGGCCGACGAATAAAGCTCGATGCCTCCCGCATCGCGTTCGCCGTTGAGATCCATCGGCTGTGAGGCGCCGATGGGCCACGTGACGGCAAACCGCGATGACACAACAGCCATGTGCGGCAGGCCATTGGTATCCGTCCACATCGTGGCCCGATCGTTGGGACCGCTGAGTATTTCGCCTTCGACAATCTGAATACCCCGGGGATCACCGGCATAGACCTGTTCGCGTTTATAAAAATCGCCGTTCACCGCTACCACTGGCTTGCCGATGGCCGGACTCACCCGCCGCACCTGGTCGCTCAAGGTCGCCATGCCAATCGCCGCGCCTCGGGAGTGAAACGAATGGAGACTGAGCGTCGGATCTTTCAGGTCCACAGACACCACGTGGATGGACCAGGGATATTTGGCGATGTGGTAGTTCGTGTATCCGACCCCGGCAGAAAGGGGTGGGAGAACGCCCGTGATATCCTGGGCTACGACGGCTGTGGCAATGCCGAGTGAGAGGGTTGCCACGCACAATTTCACGAATCGCCCGACTCGACTGGCGACGCAGTAATGATAGTTCATGCCAAGTGTTCGCTCGGAAGCATGAACAATGAACACGGCTGCCGCCAGTCTGGCACCACGAAAAAGACAAATCCTTTACTGATCCAACTTGGCCGCCTCGGCCCAATTGACCGTCCAATCCGCGATATCCTTGGTGTGGGGATCGTTGTCATTATTCCAGCGCGCTCTCCAAGCAAGATTCTTGGGGTTGATCATGTTCGTCCGATTGGCGGATTCCGCGTGCCCATCCGCACACAAGAAATCGGTACGGAAAGCATGACGATTTCCGGGTATTTGGTCCTCTTGGGTTGGATCGAGGTTGGCCTCCCAAGAGGGAGCTTTCTTGGTCAAGGCACGGCTATCGGCGAGCATGAGGGCCTCCGAAGGGCTCTTGACCATCGCATCGCTGACCACGCCATGAAAAAAGCCGCCGTCCACGTCACCGCCGAAACCAAGTTGGGGAACGTGTTGCAGGTTCAGCCCCCAATCATTCATCGCGTAGGAGAAGCGTGAGGCGTTGGAAACGTTGTAGGGGGTCTTGACTCCGTCTGGACCCGTTCCACCGCTTTTCGCTCCGAGAGTCGTATTCTGATTCGTATCCCAAGCTGCTTTGGGAGACGCCGCAGGACACCAGAAGGCTCCGCGGTTCGTGCCCATGGTCCCCAGCAGCCGGAACATCCAGACGTAACAATTATTGGCAGGCGAATAACATCCTGGATACCCCTTGTTGTCATTCACATAGAGGACGGTGCCAATGCCGATCTGACGCAGGTTGTTGATACAGGAGGTCTGTTTCGCTTTGGATTTTGCTTTTGCGAGGGCGGGCAAAAGCATGCCAGCCAGGATCGCAATGATCGCAATGACGACCAGTAGTTCAATCAGAGTAAAAGCGCGTTGCCAACGCCCGGAGGTCGCAGGCTTTGATGGACCCGATTTCATATGAGTGTAGCGGAGCTCGCTAGGTGCGGGATGTGTGTGCAATTGGTACGCTTTCACTGAACTCTATCGCCGTCCGCCAGACAATGCGAACGAACCACCGCCGCGTATCTTGAATCCACCCTGTTTCTTATCCTTTTCAACGCTGCAGGGCGGCATTTTGTTCGATGTCCTTTTCACCAGTGGTTCCCGATTGGTATTTGTGACAGACCGGGATTGCACTGTCCGCCCGCCTGCCTACGCTCTCCGCACGCATGGCAGGGGAGACGCAGTTGACACCGATGATGGCGCAGTATCGACGCATAAAAGCCGAACTGCCGAAGGATGCCCTGCTGTTTTTCCGCCTCGGGGACTTTTACGAATTGTTCTTCGAAGACGCCCAAATCGGGGCGCAGTTGCTGAATGTGGCACTGACCCAGCGGCAGGCGATTCCCATGTGCGGGATCCCTTACCACGCGGCCAACACGTACATCGGGCGCTTGCTAAAAGCGGGCAAGAAGGTGGCGATCTGCGATCAGACGGAGGAAGCCCGTCCCGGAAAACTCGTTGAACGCCAGGTCACAACCATTCTCTCGCCGGGGACGCACTTCGATGACCGCCTGCTAGTCGCCGACCAAAACAACTTCCTGGCAGCGGTTTGCAACTCGGGATCGAAATTCGGCCTGGCATGCGTTGACTTGACCACTGGCGATTTTCGAGTCACGGAACTGGCCGATATCCGTGCGCTCTCGGCCGAACTCGACCGCCTGCGCCCGGCGGAGATCGTCCATCCTTCTGAGTCCTTCTCTCACAAGGAGATGCTCGTGTCCCCACGAACTCAATTGAGTCCGTATGAAGGTTGGACTTTCCTGCCTGACACAGCGGTCTTCACGTTGCGGGATCATTTCAAGGTCGCTTCGCTGGATGGTTTTGGACTGAAGGATCGACCGGCGGCGATTGGCGCGGCGGGGGCGGCTCTCCATTTTCTCGTCCACCATTTACGACGCGATACCAGCCACCTGACCCGTATCACGTTTTACCAGACGGCGGATTACCTGGTCTTGGACGCCATTTCGTTGCGTAATCTGGAAGTATTGGAGCCCTTGCAGCGGGACGCGGCTCGGAACCTGACGCTTTTCGGCGCCATGAACCGCACTACCACCCCGATGGGTGCCCGCCGTTTACGGGATTGGCTCACCCAGCCGCTCTCGGGTGTCGACGCGATTCATCGACGACAGGCAGCGGTGGACACGTGGATCGAAAACCCGTCCGGGCTGGAGGCTTTTCGCGGACAACTCACTTCCGTGCGGGATCTGGAACGGACGCTCAGTCGCATCAGCCTCGGTTCGGGCAATGGGCGTGACTTGTCGTCGCTTCGTGCGGCCCTCGAAAAGATTCCCAGCCTGCGGGAGATTATCGCAGGCGTGATTGCCCAGCCCATCACCGCACCACAGGGTTCCTTGGATGGCGGTTGGACGAGCGAGGACCGTTTGGCGGAAGGACCCGACTCACTACTCGCCGAGTTGCTGACCCAGTTGAAGGATTTGCCGGACTTGGTGAACCTGCTGGCCCGCGCCATCGTGGACGAACCGCCATTGGCTCTTAAGGAAGGTGGTATTATACGCGACGGGTATTCGGCCGACCTGGACGAACTGCGGGGCGGGTCGCGCGACGGCAAGGGGTGGATCGCCAAGCTGCAGCAGGACGAGATTGCGCGCACGGCGATTCCCTCGCTCAAGGTCGGCTTCAACTCGGTGTTCGGTTATTATATAGAAATCACCAAGACGCACCTGGCCAAGGTGCCGCCGGAGTATATCCGCAAGCAGACCATTGCGAATGGCGAGCGCTTCGTCACCCAGGAATTAAAGACGATGGAGCAGAAGATCCTCGGCGCCGAGGAACGCTCCATGAAGCTGGAATACGACCTCTTCCTCCAGTTGCGCGAGCAGGTTTTGGTGCATCTCCGCGCCATCCAGGAAACAGCCAGCGCCCTGGCCCAGTTGGATGTTCTCGCCGCCTTTGCGGAAACCGCGCGCCTCTATCGCTGGGTCCGTCCCGAAGTGCGCGATGAAGGCGTGATGAATGTCCGGGATGGCCGCCATCCGGTCCTGGAACAGGTCGTTTCCGAGGAACGATTCATTCCCAACGACACGGAGCTCGACGTCACCCAACAACAGATCGCCCTCATTACCGGCCCGAACATGGCGGGTAAGAGCACTTATATCCGACAGGTGGCGCTCCTGGCTTTGCTGGCCCATACAGGTTCCCGCGTCCCGGCGGAAAAGGCGCGCATCGATCTGCTCGACCGCATCTTTACGCGTATCGGGGCGAGTGACGATCTCGCCCGCGGCCAGAGTACGTTCATGGTGGAGATGAGCGAGACGGCCAATATCCTCAATAACGCCACACGTCGTGGCTTGGTCATCCTTGACGAAATCGGACGCGGAACGAGCACGTTCGATGGGCTCAGCCTCGCGTGGAGCATCGTCGAACACCTGCACCATCAGGTCGGCGCGAAGACACTTTTTGCGACGCACTATCACGAACTCACGGAGCTTTCGTCGCGGCTGCCGCGCGTGAAGAATTACCACGTCGCAGTGCGCGAATGGAACGACCAGATAGTCTTCCTGCGCAAGGTGCAACCCGGTGGGACCGACAAGAGCTACGGCATCCAGGTGGCCCGCCTCGCAGGCGTCCCCCGCCCCGTCATCGATCGCGCCAAGGACATTCTACGGGTCTTGGAAGAAGCCGAGCTTAATCTACAACACTTGGTCGATGCGGAAGACAAAGTGACGCCCGAGGAAAAAGCCGCCCCGGCAGCCCGCGCACCACGAGTCCGCAATGACCGCGAAAAACTGCGCCGCCTGGCCAACGTCAACCAGATGGATTTGTTTGGGTAAGAAGCTTTTCTGAAGGGACATTCGGCTTGCCCCGAAACCAGAGTGATCGTCGTCGGCCTAGACCAACCCTATCGCGCCCCAAGACCGGTAGGGCGAGGCTCCCGACGAGCCCTAACTCCGGCGAGACGTTTCGTTTCGAAGCCCGGCAACGGTAACGAAGCGTCAGACTTCAGCGCTAACGATTACATCCCATCAGACTCTGTTTCAACAAGTTGCATTGCCGAGACGAAGCCACTCACCATCTCTCGAAAAAAACAAAAATCCCGCCTGCTCCATCTTCTACGACGGAACCTGGCGGGATTCCAAAGCTCGCCGGATCGCTTAGCCCAGCTTGGCCAAAGCAGCCTTCACGGCTTCGAAATTCGGCAGATCCTTCGGGGTGGCGGTCTGTTCGGCATAGGCCACCTTGCCATCCTTGCCGACCACGAACGCAGCGCGCGCCGAGGTGTCACCCACGCCCGCGAGGTTCGGGAAACGAACCTGGTAAGCGTCGGTCACGGTCTTGTTCAAATCGCTGACGAGCGGAATGGTGATCTTGTGCTGGGTAGCCCAAGCTTCCTGGGCGAACGGGCTATCCACGCTGATGCCGATGACTTCGGCATTGAGTTGTTGGAAAGCACCCAAGCCGTTGGAGATGTCGCACATTTCGGCGGTGCAAACGCCAGTGAAAGCGAGGGGGAAGAAGAGAATCACGGTGTTTTTCTTGCCGAGGTTCGCGCTCAGCTTGACGTCCACGAGACCGGAAGCGGTCTTGCTCTTCAGGGTGAAATCAGGGGCGATGGATCCGACTGCGATAGGCATGTTGTAAAGAGTGTTGGAATTACGACTTCAGATTAACGCGGCACCATTAGAGGGATTGCCCCTTGGTGTCAAATCTTGGCTTTGGGTGGGCGTCGCAGCCGAAGATTTACTGGGCAACCCAGCTTCTCCTTGTGGCCCCGGCATGCCAGACGCGTCCTCCAAATCCGGTAGGGCGAGGCTCCCGACGAGCCCTGCTATCGGCTGGAAGCTTCGTGCAAATCTACGGTAGAGGCATCGAGTGTGGGATTTTGAGGAAAGGCTCATATTATTTGCATCACGCTCCGTTGCAATAGTTTGCCATTCTTAAACGAAACCTCCAACCGATTGTTCGGCTAGACGGAGTCTCGCCCTCCCGGTTTTGGGTTGCCTCGCGTCGGCCTGGGCCGACGAGGATCACTGGGTGATCCGTGCGGTTTTCAAAGGGGCGACGAAACCGGTCTTTCATTCGGCGTCCTTGTGCCGGGGGGTGGCGTCGGGGTAGGCTTGGGGCTCATTTTCGTGGGGGACCGGATGGTTCCCCGTTTGTCTCACAACACTTGATTGACGTCGGGGTCCCATGATGACCAGTCGCCAGATTCGCCAGAGCTTCCTGGATTTTTTCCGGTCGAAGCAGCACACCATCGTTACCAGTTCGTCCTTGATGCCGGACAGCCCCAACCTGCTGTTCACCAATGCCGGCATGAACCAGTTCGTGCCCATCTTCCTGGGTGAACGCAAGGCCGACGTCGACAAGTGGGCCGGAGCCGTTCCTTCCCTGCCCACCCGGGCGGCAGACACCCAAAAGTGCATCCGTGCGGGCGGTAAACATAACGACCTCGACGACGTCGGGCTCGATACGTATCACCATACGTTCTTCGAGATGCTCGGGAATTGGTCGTTCGGCGACTATTTCAAGCGCGACGCGATCGACTGGGCCTGGGAATTGGTGACCGGAATCTGGAAGTTCCCGAAGGAACGCGTGTACGCGACGGTCTATAATCCGGACCGCTCCAAGGGCGATCCGTCGGAGTTCGACCAGGAGGCTTGGGATTTTTGGGCGGAGAAATTCCGCGCCGCCGGACTCGATCCTGCGATTCACATCGTCAACGGCAATAAGAAGGACAACTTCTGGATGATGGGTGAGACCGGCCCATGCGGTCCGTGCTCCGAACTTCATATCGACCTCACGCCCACGGGCGACACGAAGGGCGCGTTGGTCAACAAAGGTTCCGCCGAGTGCATTGAGATCTGGAACCTGGTGTTCATCCAGTTCAACGCGAACCAGGACGGCACGTTCAGTCCCCTGCCCGCCCAGCACGTCGATACCGGCATGGGCTTTGAGCGGGTGACTTCGATCATGCAAGGCACGAAAGGCTTTGCCGACTTCGCCAATGCCAAGATTTCCAACTACGAAACCGACATCTTCCGCCCGATTTTCGACGAGATCGAAAAACTGAGCGGCAAGAAGTATGGCTCCACTCTGCCCAAGGCGGGCAGCACGGGGGATACCGAACAGGAAAAGATCGACGTCGCGTTCCGCGTGATCGCGGATCATATCCGTACGCTAAGTTTTTCCATCGCGGATGGAATCCAACCGGGCAATACGGATCGCAACTATGTGCTCCGTCGTATCCTACGTCGCGCGGTGAAGTACGGGCGCACGCTCGGATTCAAGGAACCGTTCTTCTATAAGTTAGTGGATGTCCTCGCGCTCTCGATGGGCGATGTCTTTCCCGAGATCCGCACCCGACAGCAACATGTCAAAGAGGTGCTGAAGCAAGAAGAGGAGTCATTCAATCGAAAACTTGACGATGGTACAAAGCTCTTCAATGAGCTCATCAAATGGGAGACTGACTATCAGCAGAAAGCGCTGCAGAATGCAGAATGGTTGACTACGTTGCGGCCCAAGTTTGATTCATTACCAAGCGCCTTGGGAAATGAGGAAGCCGATATCAAGAGTTGGCTGTACAATGTCGAATTCGAAATAGCGAAACGGTTTCAGCCGCTTCCATTCCGCTTCCCGACAGCACAACAAAGTTCGTCTGCACGTCTTACAATTTCCCAGACAATCGAAAAACTTCGACTCCTGGTTTTTCAGGCCTCTAAACAGGGAGCTACCGAAGCTGCCTATCAAGAACTGCTGGCTGGAGCGAAAGACGAATGCCAGTATGCGGTCCAAAACCTTCTAAGCATTGCGAATCGACCTATTGCGATTGAAGGTTCGACGGCCTTTACGCTATATGATACATATGGCTTTCCATTGGACTTGACTGAGCTTTTGGCCAGAGACCGGAGGATAGTAGTCGACACCAAGGGCTTCGAAGCATCAATGGAAGCCCAAAAGGCCGGAGGTCGAGCGTCCCAAAAGAAACAAGTCATCGAACTCTCCCAAATCGAGACCAAGACCCCGACCCACTTCCTCGGATATGATCACGATCATATCGGCGCCGACGTGCAGGAAGTTGTGGCGCTCAAGGACAAGACGGTGGTGGTTCTGAATAGTTCGGTTTGTTATGCGGAGATGGGTGGGCAGGTCGGCGACACCGCCGAATTGACCGGTTCGGGACAACTCTGGCGCGTCACCAATACCCAGAAGTCCGGCAATACCTGGCTCCACTTTCTGGAGGGCAACGACGCTCCCAGCGTAGGCCAGCATGTCACGTTGCGCCTCGACGGTGCTCGCCGGGCAGCGATCCAACGTCACCACACGGTGACGCACTTGCTTCACTGGGCCCTGCACGAAGTCGTCAGCCGCGATGCGACCCAGAAGGGTTCTGCCGTCGGCCCGGACAAGCTCACCTTCGATTTCAATCACGGCGCACTCACGACGCAGCAGATTGCCGATATCGAGCGCCTCGTGAATGAACGGATCGTCGAAAACGGGACGGTTTCCTGGCTCGAAGTACCGTATGTGGACATCAAGCCACGCGGTGACGTGATGCAGTTCTTCGGCGACAAGTATGGCGACGTTGTGCGTGTCGTCCAGATCGGTGGCCACGCCCAGAAGCTGGATGGCTACTCAATGGAACTCTGCGGTGGCACTCATACCCGGGCGACCGGTGAGATCGGCTTGTTCCGTATTGCCAGCGAAAGCGCCGTCTCGGCGGGCCTCCGTCGTATCGAAGCCGTCGCAGGATTGAGCGCCTACGACCTGGCCCGCGAACAAAATGAGTTGATCAAGACCCTCGCGGGCAAAGTCAATGCCCCGCTGGTCGAGTTGGAAAAGAAAATCGACGCGTTGCTCGCCCACCAGAAGGAACTGGAGAAAGCGCTCAAAGCCGCCGCCCAGCGCGAAGCGGCCCACACCGCCAAGCAATTGCTCACCAAGGTGGAGACGATCAACGGCGTGCCCGTCCTTATAGCGAACGTGCCCGGTGCCGACGGCGACACGCTCCAGACGATCGCCGATGCCATCAAAGGCGAACTCCAAGGCGTGGTTATCCTCGCCGGAGCCAGCAATGGCGCCGTCGCGCTCATTGCCGCAGTGGCAGCGAGCCATACGGCCAAATACCAGGCCGGAAAACTGATCCAGGCCCTGGCCCCCATCGTGGGCGGCAAAGGTGGCGGCAAGCCCGACAACGCCCGCGGCGGCGGCAAGGACCCGTCGAAGATCGACGAGGCCTTGGCGAAGGCGCGGAGTCTGATATAGTTTCCTCTGGGCCGATGGGGTATGGCTAGGCGTCGGTATAGCTATACCCCCTCACCCTGGCCCTCTCCCCCAAGGGGGCGAGGGCATTGGAGCGCGCGCGATTCAAAATCTTCCGGTGCGCTTTGGCAAACGCGCCAGCGTCGTGGAGTGCGGTGGCAAGCGAAGCGCGACACCGCTTTGGTGAGTCGCTTGGTCTGAGAAGATCTGAGGGGCAACCGGAGCCCCGCGCCCTAACCAGGGTATTCACTCCGCCGGCACACTCCAAGACGGCCCGCATCGCCTGAATCCGACTATTTTAGCCCGGTGGCGCGTCTGCCAGGGAGGCAAACCGAAATTCATACCCGTGGTGAGCTTCAAGCGAATCCCACTCTATGAGACGGGAAATTATACCCCTGTATGGCACCATGCCTATCAAGCCGCATAAGGGCATGAATCGCTGTTTGCCAGCCTGGAAACGCATCCAGAGCGGTGTCGCGCTTCGCTTGCCACCGCACTGCTATGAGTTTTGTCAAGAGGTATTGGCAAACGCGGAGCGGTGGGATGGAAGCGTAGTTAGATCCGAGCCGTTATTGATTTCCGCCAAAGCCTCTTAAAAGCCCGTCGGCTGGAGGGTTTGGCGGAAATCAATAACGGCGTGGAACACCCGATAGGGGTGAGTCCCTGGCGGGAGGGAGGGAT
>DATJII010000102.1:0-36569 GCA_035493435.1 Candidatus Limnocylindria bacterium
TCATATTGTATGAAACAGTCGGAAGGAGATTTCCCAGGCCAAATCCAATCAGTGGCGTCCCCAGTCTAGAGCCTGCTCCCGCCCGCCGATCCAGGCTGCCCTGTCCAAGGAAACGCGGGGTTCGGTCCACCCACCGAATCCCCAATATGCCTTCGAAACAGGTTTCCGTATTGCCAATTGGGGGAAAGTCCCCAATTCCTTCCCGCCCCATATACGCATGACAGCCGCAGCGGGCCAACGGGGTGATACTCATTACTCGAAAACCAAATCATCCCAATATGAGCCGCAAAATGCCGTATTCAGGGGATGAACTCCCGGGGGCGGCAAGGCCGGGCGGGAATCTACTTCAGCTCGATGCAATGCAATTGCCGCTTGTCTCGCACATAGAGACAGCCGTCAGACAAGGCCGGCAAAGCCCGCACGCCGCTTCCTACAATTTGCGATTGCGCCAATGGACGCAGACCTGCGGGATCGGCCTTCGCCAATACCAATTCGCCCGACTCTTTCACCAATACCAGGAGGGAACCGCTCCGAATGACGCTGCCGGTCCCGAACTGAGGCTCACTCCAGCGTACTTTGCCGGTCTCCAGATCAATACAGCGCAATTCCTGCCCTTGTTCCTGGCGGCCGTGGTATCCGTATAGATGGCCCTGGTACAACACGGGCGTGGTAAAATGCGCGGAAAGGCCCTCCTGATCCGACCAAACGGCCTCATAGGTGTCCTTCACGGGCTTGAGCAATACGGCCCCGGTACCATAGGACGCGGTCAGAAATACTCGTTCGCCGTCCAGCACAGGCGATGCAGCATTGACACTCGCCGCCATGCGAGCCCGCCAGTGAAACTGAAAAAGCTCCACGCCCGTTCGCCCTTCGATCACAGATAGACCTTCCCGATCGAACGACAAAAGCCGCTCTCGTCCTTCTTTGACGACCACCCGGGGCGACGCATAGCCTGCCTCGTGGGAGCCGGATTTCCATAGAAGTTTGCCAGTTGCGGGTTCCAATGCCACCAGCGTAGCGGCTTCACCACCCACTTGGAACACCACCGCATTCGTCACGGACACTGGAGAACACGCAAATCCGAAATAACCTTTGCCGGCCGAGAATTCCTTGGCGGCATCCTTCTGCCATTGCAATTTGCCATCTGCAAAGCTCACGCAGCGTATATGACCCGCCGCACCCATGGCATAGACGCAATCCCCGACTATCAAGGGAGTCGCTCGCGGCCCCTCATCAAATCCGAAATCGTCGGTATAGGAGGTGGGCAGCGCCTGCTGCCAGACCGTTTTGCCTGTGGTAGTATCCCGGCATTTCAGGACTTCCTGATCGCCTTCCCGGGTAAACAATATCACCTTCCCGCCTCTAACGACCGGGCCGCTGAATCCCTGTCCCACCGCTTCGTGCCAGCGCGTCTTCGGCGATCCGCCCGGCCATTCCACTGCCAGGGATTCCTCGGTGGAACCGTCACGATGGGGACCGAAGAACTGGGGCCAGTCGCCAGCCCACGCGGAGCGGGCGACCACCCAAGTCAAACCGGCGGCGCAAACCGCGATCTTCGTTGCCTTTTGTATCATTCTTGCTTCAAGCCCTCATCGCCTATGGCCACGGAGATCTTCTGAATTCCAGCGGCTCGAATTCCATCGATGAGCGACACTACTACCCCATGAGGCGTTTTGCCATGGGGCTTGACGTACACGGGAAGCCGGGCGTTCGCCGACACACGATTATGCAACAATATCTTGAACTCGGCCAGTGTATATCGCCGATTTTCCACGAATAGGTCCCCTGTGCGATCAATAGTCACTTCCAGAAGATCGAGTTTGGGGTTGGAACGCGCCGCGGTGGCGGAGGGCAGATCAATATTTAAGGTCCGCAGCCGTTGCATGGTCAAACTCACCATCATGAAGGATGCCAATAAGAAAAACATGACATCAATCAGAGGAATGATCTCGATGCGAGGTTTGCGAACCGGGGCCGGTATGGAAAGTCGCATAGGATTCAGCGTGGGTCCATCCGCTCGGCAGGCCGCGTGACGAAGGCCACGCGCTGAAAGCCCGCGCCCCGCACATGCGCCAGCGCTCTTTCGACTTCTGAATAGGCGGTATCGCGCCCGCTGGTGACCAGGATTGGCGTTTGACCGCTGGCTTGACGAGCCACCGCCAGCGCCGCATCCAGCTGTCGCCCGGAGACCTCGTTCGTTCCCAGATAGAACCGGCCTGAGCCAGCCACTACAATATTGATGGCACTGGGCTGAAAATCATCCTTCGCGGTGCCAGCAACTGCCAAATCCATCGTCCGGGTGGACGCTTTCTGCATGCTCAGGCTGACCAACATGAAGGAAGCCAGCAGGAAGAACATCACGTCGATCAAGGGTATGATCTCAATCCGCGGCTTTTTGAGCCGCGCCGTCCTGATCGTTCCCTGGGAACGCCATGCCGAAGAATATCCACTCCCGTTCATACGGCACCTTCAGCCGTAGAACTGGGGCGCCCCCAGCCCGCTGGGCTCACGCCCTCCTGCCGGGCGCGGGTCACCATGACCTCGACATTGGTTGCGGCGGTTTCCAGGTCAAAACGCAGTTCCTCAATCAATTCGTTAAAGAAATTGAGAAAAAACACTCCGCATAGGGCAATACCCAGTCCGCACGCCGTGGCGATCAAGGCTTCACCAATGCCAGCCGTCACACCTTGCACCGCCAATTCACCCACCACTTCACTAAAGGACTTCATGATGCCTGTGACGGTGCCCAGCAACCCCAATAAAGGCGCCATGGTAATACAAGTATCGATCAGCACCATGAACCTACCCGCCCTTTTCAGCTCTAATCCAGCCGCCATCTGAATGGCGCCCTGAAGCGAACCGTGGGCATGGCTGAGTCCACTGTGGATGGTGCGAAGGACTGGATCGTTGGACTGCGAGGCCAGCGCTGTGGCTTCGGCAAACTCAAATCCTTCCATCAAAGAAAGCACCTTGAGCAATCGTTGGCCGTCGCGACGGCTGCGCATCTTGATCCAGAAAACCCAGCGCTCCACTATGACCGCGACGAGAGCCAAGGCCAGCGCCAGGAGCGGCCACATTACCGGGCCACCACGGACGAACCACTCGGCCACGGAATTTGCAAGAATCAGGGGCATGTCATTTTCTTCTGTTGATTATTCGTTGTCGGGCTTCACAACACACTCACTGCTGCAGGCTGAATTCGACTGGAACGATATATTTCCGCTGCTCGCCCGCCGGCCAGCGCCACTTGCGTTTAAGAAACTGGACCGCCTGTCGATCCAAGCTATTCGACCCCGAGGAAGATTGAACTTCCGCTGTCGTCACTACGCCGTCTTCGGCGACCTCCACCAAGACTTCCACCGTCCCAGACTCATGCTTGATAATCGCTTCGCGGGGATAATCCGGCCGCGGAAAATATCCGCCAGAGACTCCCTTGGAAACACTTCCTTCCCACCGAACTGGACCAGATTTAGCTGGAGCGGATGAAGTGTCACGCCGGGGTGGAAACGCCACCAAGTCCACCCGGTTGGTGATGGAAGTGACGTTTAATACCGGCACGGCAAACGTGACTTTCGCCGGGTCATCAATAGCCACAACTGGCACGCTGGGCGGTACAGGTACGGACACGGAAGGCGAATTCAAATCGGGAGAGGCCACGCGTTCTCGTTCTTCAGGAGGCGGGAGGGGCGGTTGAAATACCTCAATCGGTAGGGGCACGGTTTCCGACGGTGGTACTACCGCTCGCGTCGACGGCCGCGATGACTGCATTCCGACCAGACCCACCATTAATACGACGACGCACACGGAATTCATCCAGACCACCCAGAGCTCCAAGTCGGGGCGGTCCGCCTCCAGCCAGGAACTCAGCAATTCGGAACGAAGCCGAACGGCGGAATTTTCCCCATCAGAGTTGGATCTGGAAATACGGCGGGCGTGCATCCTGCTCACGGGTGAATCACCAGCTTTTGGAATGGGACGATCCCAAGGCTGCCACCCGATTGAAAATAGCGGGATAACCTTGCGTCCAGACGATCATCTGGCAAGCCACAGTTCGGACAATCCGCACTGGAACCCGTCCCCTTTACCTCACCGTGCATCTATCTGGCGCGGGGGAAAACGTCTTCGCGTCCCTTGGGCATTCGCCCAAAATGATTCTCGAATCGCCGGCCGAGAAAGCCTGTCACCTCACGTACAGCCGACCCGGAGGGGGCAATAGACGCCAATTCGTCCCACGGCAAACTCGACAACTCTTGCAGCAACACCAGCGAATCGGACGACAGCGAAGCGGCTTCCTCAGCGGGATCGAATCCCATTATCTCCAGCAACCGTGCTTCCCAAGCTAGAATCAATCGTGGCTTTGCTCCATCGCGATTCAGACTCGATAGGAAATCTTTAAACAAAGGGAATATGCCTTCCAATGGGGTGTCCGGTTCGGTGGCTAATTCCAATTCATGAATCGCGCACGCCGCCAACTGTAGCGCGGCAAACTCAGCCGCCACCTTTTCACAACGGCCAATCACTTCCACTTCGCGCAACGTATGCAATTCAGATCGGCGGCTGGCAACGTAACTGATATCCGCCTCAACCAATAAGTCCAGCCGACCGGCAAACGGGGACTTGGGGCGTCCCGCCCCTTTCGCCAAGGTGGATACCCGCCCCGCGTCCTCGGTGATCCACTGGACGATGACGCTAGTCTCGGCAAAACGCCGGACCCGGCAGGCAATTCCACGCGCGCGAACTTCCATCAGCTTCCACCAAAGGTGGCTGGCGGATGGCATTTCCGCAATTGGCGCATCAGCCGTTCTTCAAGTCGCTTCATTATTTTGCGTTGTGATGGTTGCAGATCGTCATATCCCGCCAGGTGCAGAAGCCCATGGACCATATAACGGCCCAATTCATCCTGCCAAGTGGTGCCAAACTCCTCCGCTTGTGCCTGTGCATCGGCCACGGAAATGAATATTTCGCCCCGTAGCCTCCCGGGCGCTGAACCTTGATCGAAGGTAATGACATCCGTTGAACCTTCATGCTGCAGGAATTGCCAGTTCAGCCGGGCCATTTCGCGGGCCGAAACCAGGTGAAAGCAAACTTCAGCCTGGCTTTCCATCAACTCCAGAGCCACCGCCGCGAACCGTTCGGCTGCGGGGGTGTTTATTTTTTCCTGCCGCTGTCGATTGCGGACCACGACACCCGCGTCGGGGGGATTTCCCGCGGGCGAAATTAGATCGGCGGTATTTCGCTTCATGACGGGGCGCCCGATTGGGTGCCTCGATGCCGCTCATAGGCCGTCACGATCCGTTGAACCAACGGATGGCGGATTACGTCCCGCTTCTCAAAGTGGATAAGAGCGATGCCTTCCACACCCTGCAAGGCTCGTTGGGCTTCCAGCAACCCGCTCCGCTTGTGCGGAGGCAAATCGATTTGTGTGGGATCGCCCGTGATCACCACCTTGGAGCCAAAGCCCAGGCGGGTCAGGAACATCAGCATCTGCTCGTTGGTGGTATTTTGCGCTTCATCAAGGACGATGAAGGACTGGTTCAAGGTCCGGCCACGCATATAGGCAAGCGGGGCAATTTCAATAACACCACGTTCCATGTTTCGCTGCACGTCGTCGGCGATCATCATGTCGTGCAGGGCGTCATGCAGCGGCCGCAAGTAAGGATCCAGTTTTTGGTAGAGATCGCCGGGTAGAAATCCCAGAGCTTCGCCCGCTTCGACGGCGGGTCGGGTCAGAATGATCCGGCCTACCTTACCTTCCTTGAGCGCGTTGACGGCCATCGCCATCGCTAGATAGGTCTTTCCAGTACCAGCCGGCCCAATGCCAAACGTGACGTCAAAATCGCGGATGGCTTCCACATATTTCCGCTGTCCGGCGGTCTTGGGGGTAATCGTTCCCTTTTTTGACGAAGTGACGATCTTCTGGTTAAAGAGGGCCTCTAATTCGTTCTCGCCATCATTTTTGACAACTTGAAGCGCGTGGGCAAAGTCGCGGGCTTTCAACGCCGAACCTTCCTTTTGCGCCCCTTCCAACAACTGGAAAAGCCGTTTGGCGCGAAGCACCGCCGGATCGGCGCCTTCAATCTTTATCCAGCCGTCACGGGTCGTAACCTTGACGCCTAGATCCGCTTCCAAGGCGCGCAAATTCTGCTCGTCGCTTCCAAACAATTGTTGGGCGGCGCGAGCGTTTTCGAAATGAAGTATCTCTGAACTCATGGAGTGACAACCCGTGGTACGGAAGCGTAAGCATTTCCCGTGCAGGCTCCGACGTCAATAGGGCACGTGCGCTCAGGAATGCCACCTTCCAGGAACTGCAATATCCCAGCAGCCAGCCCAATTGCATTTTTAAAACAGTCTCTTAGGGCCCTTCAAAAAAGGTCGTCACTCCGTGATGCCGTCGCAGATCCCCCGGGTGTAGAGTGCAGACGTCTCCCATGCAGGTGCGATTTCGCGCCACCCACTGGTATGCCAAATCGCTCAAGCGACGGATTCCAGGCCATTCCATGACGTAGCCAAGCCATGCCGTGTAACCCACCAAGCGGAACAAATACGCCACCGCTCGGTACCCTCCGAGCATCGAATCGTCGGGCAGGATCAGCTTCATCTCCATGGGTAGTTCCCCGGGGGCCAGTCCCAGGCGTTGGCTGGCCCAGGGAGTTTGAAGGGGTTCAAAAGAAACGCCACGCCGCCCCAGGACGGCACTCCAACGCCGCACCGCAGCGCGGCACAGGGGGCACGTGGCATCATAAAGAACGATCGGCCCGCGGCCATCGTTTTTACCTGTCATTTCGGTATTCACAGAACACCTTTTCAAAAAAATTAATCGGCACCCAAGCCTGCCAGCTTTTTCAATTTTTCGCCCAGATTCAAAAATTTCACCAACAGCGGCGTGGGCCAGTTCCGAACCGTCGTATACCAGCTCGTGGTCACGGTGAAAAACTGCTCCAATTCCTTCAATCGGGCGGCCGTGTATCCCCCGCCCGATTTGCCGGCATTCGCCTCGGCGAGGCACTCTCGAATCACCGCCAGGGTTGGGTCGACTTCGCGCTTTTTCCGTTCATCTAGCACGGTCCGAAACATATCCCACACGTCCTTGGTGCTTTCATAGTGATCACGACGATCACCCGGCAGGTGCACCAATCGCACGATTCCCCAGCCCTGCAACTCACGAAGACTGGTGCTGACATTCGACCGGGCCACTCCCAGTGTCTCCTGGATATACTCGGCATTCAGTGGCTTGGGCGAGATGAAGAGCAACGCATGAACCTGGGCAACGGTTCGATTAATGCCCCAACGGGCTCCCATTTCACCCCAGTGGAGGATGAACTTTTGATCTGTATCCGACAATGCTTTCGTCGCAGCCATTTCTGTAACAACAGAAATGCAAGAACGACGCTTTGTCAAGCCGCATGCCGAACTTTGATTCGTTGGCCGGGCGTAGTCAGGGTGAAGGGTTGCAGACCGGGGACCGACGTCAGCGCCAGGAATCAAGAGAACGGCCGCCCCAGCGAGTGGGCCAGAAGGCCCCGCAGCCGCCGAACGGCTCGCGGGGCGATGCGAAAAAACAGTACGGCCTACTTCTTGTCCTGGGACCAAGTGACTAGTTTGCCATTCTCAAAGTGGAGCTGATAAACATTGGGATCCTTCGGATAACTGTAAGTCCACTCCTCTTTGACCAGCCCCTGGGCCGTGTCCTTCGTCTTCTTGGCCGCCGTACCCCACGCCGCCTGGACTGCCTCGGTGGTCATGCCAGGGCCCAGGCGTCCTTCCTTAACCCATTGCTGGACTTCCGGGCTCCACTCAGGATGCGCCGCCAAAGCCTGCGAACGCATATCGCCGAGAGTCGCACTCGGCGGAGCGTAAGCGTTGGAGACTGCGGTATTCACCGCCGCCGACGCCGTTGGCGTGGTAGAGGTGGTTTCACAGCCGACACAAACAATGGCAACCAAGGGGATAAGCAGTTTTTTCATGGGTTGAAGGATGTTCGGGCCTTTGTCTCAACCATACAGCCCGTCCGTTGTTTCCTTACGCGGCCATTCAATCGTGAGAAATGAAACATTTCAAGTTTGGCGAAGCCGGTGTCGATCAGCGACCGTCCAGTCTGGATTTTGCACGGACCGCCTCTTCGGGAGCGACGAGTGAAATTCGTCGCTTTTGTTCAATAAAAAGACTCAGAATTTCCGCTGAGTTTTTTTGATTTTCCCAAGGCGATGGTCCACGTTGCGGAACCGTAAAGTCCCCTCGATTCGCGGTTTGTTTCGTTCTGGAATGACGTGAAGTATGAATGCTTTGGATTCCTTGGATTTGGGTGGCCCCCAATTGACGTCCCAGCCCCCCATGACGACCCAGGTGGTCATCGTCTATAGAGACATCGCTGCCGGTCGGCGAGCGGTCGGACTTTTGTCCAATCTTATTCGTGGCCCCCATGAGCAGGCAGACGAACTCGCCTTACGGGTCCAGTTCTGGCGATTTGACCTGCTGGAAAATCCTGAGTTGCGTTTAATCGCCACCGCCGAAGTGGTTGCGGCCGAAATCATTGTCGTCGCCGACGAGTCTCAACTTGAGCTAGGAAGCGACCTGGAGCGATGGCTGGAGAGGTGTTTCCTTGATCGTGAAGGGCAGGATACGGCAGTCGTAGCCCTGTTGGGTCCTCCAGAGTCCAGGGACGGTCCCGATTCCGCCCGGCTGCAGTCCGTCCAATCGAGCGCCAGAAAAGCGGGACTTCATTTCTTTGCCCCCTTGCCCAAAAACAAGGACTGCACAGCCTCGCAAATAGAACGCATTCATCAACGTGCGGAAGCCTTTACCCCTACCTTGGACCATATCCTTCAAGAGCCAGAAAGAGCCGCATCGCGTTGGAATTGCGCCTATACTGAAAACTGATTTGGCTGGGGATCGCGCCAGAAAAGATCTGGTCTCAGACCAGTACCGATCCCGCGAAAGCCCCCAGCAAAACAACGAGCCAAGGCGGCCATTTCCAAATCTCCAACAGCGCAAACGCCCCAACCACAACAGCAAAATCGGGTCCTGTAGCAACTGTCTGCGACCAGATCGGATTAAAAAGGGCCGCCAGCAAGATTCCCACCACCGACGCATTGGCGCCCCTCAGCGCAGCTTTCATCCAAATCCGATTTTGGAACCGATGCCAAAACGGCAAGGTGCCACCCACGAGCATCCAAGCGGGTAAAAAGATCGCCAACGCGCACCACACACCCCCGAGCCAGGATTGAGAAAAGAGCGGCATCGCAGTCCCCAGATATCCACTGAAGGCAAAGAGAGGGCCTGGAAGCGCTTGCGCGACCCCATATCCCGCGAGGAACGCATCGTCTGAGATCCAGCCAGGAGGAACCAATTCGGCCCGCAAAAGCGGCAACACCACATGTCCTCCCCCAAAGACCAGGGAGCCCGAGCGGAAGAACGAGGAAAAAACGGCCAACCGATGTGATCCTGTGGCCTTCGCCACCACAGGCAGGATCACCAGCAACGACAGGAACGCTATTAATATCGCTCCCGCCCAATAGTGCGCGCGGCCGTATTGGGGAGTTGGTGCGGTGCCTGGATCTATGGATTTTCTGAAAAAACACCAACCGACAACGGCTCCCGCAGCCATCACGACGATTTGTATTCCGGCTCCATTAAACACCG
The DNA here is from genome assembly GCA_035493435.1 of Candidatus Limnocylindria bacterium. Taxonomy (GTDB): domain Bacteria; phylum Verrucomicrobiota; class Verrucomicrobiia; order Limisphaerales; family UBA9464; genus DATJII01. The sequence goes on from DATJII010000102.1 coordinate 9,640, forward strand.
CCAGTAAGCTCGCGGCCCCCAGAGCGATGGCCAATCGGACGCGATCGGGACAAAGGACCCGTCCCATTCCCCATACCGCTTGAGCCACGACCGCCACGGCCACCAGTTTCAATCCGTGCAGCCACCCCGCACCAGCCACGTTGCCCACGGTATTGATGCCGTAGCCGAAGAGTATCATGAGCGATAGGGACGGTAGCGTAAAACAAGCTGAAGCCAGAAAAGCGCCTGCCACACCGCCCCTTTTGAGTCCCAATCCAAACACCACCTGCGAACTCGACGGCCCGGGCAGGAATTGGCAGAGCGCGACCAAATCCGCGTACTCACTGTCACTCAACCACTCGCGACGGCGGACGAACTCTTCCCGCAAGTAACCCAAGTGCGCGACCGGCCCACCAAAACTGCTGCAGCCCAGCCGACTGAATGCCCAGGCTATCTCGCGCATCCGATGCGATCCCGCTACGCGTATACTTTTCTCTGAGTTCCCCGACACGCCAAAACGGTGCCCGTGCCCGGATCGAAGGGCAATCCGGCACTTTGATTCGGTGTCCAGATTGAGCCAATCGGCCCATTTTCAACCAAGTTTTGGCTGCCCTTGATCACCGTGGGCAAGACCCTCGCGCACGGTTGCAATCGCGTGACAACTTGCACTTGCCAGCACCCCGACGCCCCGTTAGTTGTCGTTCCGTCGGTACCCAAAGCCGACTCCTAACCCCCATGGAAAAGATTGAAAAACGATCCCGTATTGCCGCCCCTGCATGACCCTGTTTTCGCAGTTCCGGTGGAATCGGGATCTCACTGAAATTGAACGATGATACCACGACAGTTCCTTGATTCCCCAAATACTGGCACCGCTTCGGCCCCTGTCCTCCGCCAGAATCCAATAACCCGGTTGAAACACGCCGCACTCTGGCTGCCCCTCTGCGGGATGCTGGCCGCCAGTGCCGATACGTTGACCCGTTTTGAATTCAACGAAGGCACCGGCTACACCACCACCAATACCACCGCTACCCTCGTGGGAAACCTGGGACTGGTGGCCGATCCCGCTGACAATCCTGTCGTCAACTTGGATTCTCCGGCGGGCATCGTCTCCGACCATTCCCTGACGCTTGCCGATCCCGATGGCTATCTGCTCCTGGATCTGGGCGCCACCAATGCCTTGAACGCGGTGGACCAACCCCTCACTGCGGAAGCGTGGATTTATATCCCCGCCGATTCCGCCCCGCGGGGTGAAGGCATCACGGGTTATGGAGGATCCTGGAAGCTCGGGATCCGGCCCGACGGACAACTCGCGTTCACGTTGTTCGGCATCATCGACGCCGATTCGGGCTACTACCCGCCCACGGGCGTCTGGACCCATGTTGCCGCCGTGGTGGAGCCAGGTGTCGGCATCACCTATTACGGCGACGGCGTCAGCGTCGGCTTTGTCGCCGTCACCGACAACGTGCGGGCTGCTAATTATACATCGATCGGGCTCGGCTCGGCTGGTTTTGGCGAACCCTTCGCAGGCACGGTGGATCGTATCCGGGTACACCGCGCCCTGCTCGCCGACACCGACCTCGACAGTGTCGCCGCCACTCCCAAGGCGCCGCTATCCTCCACGGTGATCTCCTTCGGCTTTAATGAAGCCGGCCCGACCTACCCCAACGCCGGCTCCGCTTCGGGCACCGCCAAGCCGGCCCAGGACATCCTGCTCGCCAGCCAGGCCCCGGCTTGGGTGACCAACACTCCGTCCAAAAAGGCCGGCGATTTCGCCCTCTCGTTCAACGGCAGCCAGCACATTACCGTCAACGATCCAAACCAGGTCCTCGACTTCCCATCGGGTGATTTCACCATCCAGGCTTGGGTCAACTACACCACGCTTCCCGCGGGACAGTTGCGTTCGGTCTTGTTCGGCTCCGCAGGCCCCGGCGGCGCGATGAGCTTTTCCGTCACCGCCGATCATCATGTGTTCGTGACCACCTTCGGCATTCTCGACATCCCCACCCAGGCGGCGATACCCAATGATGGCCTGTGGCATCATATCGCCGTGATTCACCGCAACGGCCTCGACCTGCGCTTCTATGTCGATGGGCTGCTCGGCGACACGATTTCCTATACCCGGGGAATTATTTATACCCGAACCGACACCACCTTCGTGATTGGCGCCGAACCGGGCTTCTATAATCCCTATAAGGGGCTCCTGGACCGGTTGCAGATTTCGAATGGCGCCATTGACCCGAAGGATCTCGACTACCTGGCGGTTCCGGGGGTCGTTCCGGGCGCTCCCGACCTGACGATTGGCACCGCAGTGTCGGTTTCCTGGGGCACTGGCGCCACGGGATTCACCCTGCAAAGCAGCACCAACCTGGTGGAGCCGAAGGTCTGGACCGACGTGTCCGTGCCGCCCATCGTGATCGGGACGAATTACTACACCTTGTTGCCGACTACTGACGTGAAGACCTTCTTCCGGCTTTACCGGCCCACTTCTCCCTAACCGCATCGACCCGTATTAAATAAGCAGTTGACCTGCCCCGGCCTGGCATTTTCCGTGTGTTGCCAGGTCGGGGCTTTTTTTCGAGAGCAGGCCTGAGGATCCAGTCCGTGGATTTGGCCTGCCACTTCGCTTCCCGGCCGCACGCCATTTCACCGTTGAAAAACAAGGCGTACCTGAAAGGATTCCAAGGGAAGACAATGTTCCATTCAATCCGCACCAGACTCCGCGAAACGCCATTCGGCCAATGGCTCCTGGACGACTCACCATGCCGGGCTCGCATTCTTGATCTTCCCGTGAAATGGATGCCGCGGCGCCTGGCACTCCTTCTCAGGCAGACCGAAGGGAACGCCAGTTTTCTCGCCGAATGTCGCGCCGCAGTTTCATATTACAATGGTGGAGATTTCATTGATGTTGGCGCGCACGAAGGATCTTACTCCCTGATTCTTGCGGCTAAGGCCAGCCCCGACGCCCGATTTTACGCGTTTGAACCCCATCTGGCCTATTATCGACGGCTGCAGGCAAACATGGCGATTATCGCTGGGATGTATCCTAATATTCGGACCGCTTCGTTCTGCTCCGCGGTGGGCGATGGGCGTGGAGTCGAAATCACCTTTCCGATGGGTGAGAACTACCATCCCCAGGTTCGAAGTTCGGATGCCGACACCGGATTGAAAACGGTAAACTTGGATTCCTTCGTCAGCGTCATGGATTTGCAGCCAGGCTTTGTCAAAATTGATGTTGAAGGGGCTGAATACTTCGTACTCCAAGGCATGAAACGAACTCTCAGCGTCCATAAGCCAGTGGTGATGCTTGAGTTTCATCCCCGCTTTCAACCGCCCGGCATTGCTCTCGATGCCTGTGGCACACTCATGAGAGAGGCGGGCTATTCTATCGCTTCCACCATTAGCGACGAGGTGGCTGAACGGCAGTTTTGGTTGGCTGGCCCGTCAGTTGCCAGGCCCTAACGGTCGACGAGAAGTTCACTCTCGCACCCTCACGCCGATAGTCGCTACTTCAGGCAATCCGGTTGCCCGCATTCCCGGCATCATCAAATCCGGGCTTCTCCTCTGACTTCAACCCGGTGCGATGACGCTATCGACTGCTCGTAGTTGCCTGGCTTTCCAGCAAGGTGCCGTAGCGGCGTAGCAACCACACGGTTCTCTCGAACAAGGTGGTTAAGGTCATCAGGTTCTGGTGCTCGGTTGGCTCCAAATTTCGCTCACCCAAAAAGCCACGGCGGATCTGGGCCATCATCTCGCCCCGGTCTGCCGTTAGTTGCAAGAGCACCCCACAATTCTCCAGGTCAGGATTCTCGGCGGTCTCATAGCCCGTGGTGAGTATGAGATGAAGTGCCTCTGCCATTCGTCCGGAAAACGCAGCCAGCTTGGCCATTTCCCTGGCTTGGTGGGACAACGCCACAAACTCCGCCAGCGTCTCGGCCAGCGATCCTACTATATCGACCCGATTCTGGAGATTGAGTGCCTGTTCCAACAGCTCCCGGGACTGGTGCGCGTCAATGAGATCCGTGACGAAAAGCCTGACTTCGTCTCCCACTTCGACCACCGCCTTGCGAAGCGTTACCGCCCCCAAAGCGGGCTTCGATGAGGTGTCCTCTCTCAGGTCGTCCAGAAAATCAGGGAGATGCCTCACCAGCCGGAGCGATTCCTTTTCGGCCAGTTCCAAAGCCGTTTCAGGTTCATCAAGGGCCTGTTCATAAATGTACTGGGGCCGTGAAAGCTCCTCTTCTACGGTCGCTGGCGAGATCCACTCCAACAGCCGCAGAATCCGGCCAGTCCACGGAAGGACCAATGCTGCGGCGCAGAGTTGAAACAGCAGAAAAAGATAAGCCATCTGCCGCCCGAAGTCGCCCGCCAAGTGACTGACTATACTCTCGAGGGCGGGAAGATGGAGATAAATTTCCGCGTAGAAGAGCGGCACAAGTACGGCGACCCCCACGACTTTGAAGAGCGTTTGAAATATGGCGACCTGCCGGGCCATGCCCTTGAGGTTGGCCGACATGAACCAGGTGCTGACGCCAGATCCGAGGTTGGATCCGTAGATGATCATCACCGTCTGCTCCACCCCGAGCAAACCCACCTTCGCCATGGCGATGGCAATGACCGAGACAGTGGTTGAAGATTGCACAATGAAGGTCAGGAATCCGGCCGACAGGAAAGCGAGCGCGTAGGATGTTTTCGTATATGCCAGGAACCGGGTGAGCCATTCCACTTTCTTGAGGGGATCGGCCCCTTCCTTCATGAAGATCAAGCCCAGAAGCAGGAGCCCCAAGCCCAATAAGGCCCCCACGGCATGGCGAAACCGATTGGACCGATCAAGGTTGAGGTAATAACAAAACCCAATTGTCCCCAGCAGGTATAGCGCCGCCAGCCGGAGATCGAGGACCGCCAGCAGCACGATCAGCGAATTCCCCACATTGGCCCAGACGATGATCGGCATGGCTTTCCGCACCGTAATGAGCCTGCTGGAAATCAGGCTGGTCATGATGAAGGTCACCGCATTCGCGCTTTGGACCAGCGCCCCCGCCACCACCCCAGAAACGGCGGAAAAAAACGGGTGAAGCGTAAGGTAACCCACCAACCGGCGCAGGCTCCGGCCGGCCATCTGCTTCATGTTATCCCCAATGAACTTGACGCCGATGAAGAACAAGCCGAGGCCAGCGAGCAGGTTAGCGACAATTTCCGCTGCCATAGAATTAGTCCTTGGCGGGGGACGCAGCGGAAAGCGCGAGGAAAACGAGGACCACCGCAACACCCGCAGTGGTTCCGGCGATGGAGAGTCGGCGCAACATGCGGTAACGAGTCACGGTCTCGGCCGAGGCCTTTTTCAGTAGTTGCTCCGCACTGACCGACACTTGGAGCACAATGGCATCCATCTGGTCGGTAGGAGTACGGTCGATCCCGCGGACTTTTCGATCCACCTTCAGGGCACTGGAGGGATCCTCGGGCTGATATTCCCGCAGGGCGTTGCGATACTGCCCACCCAATTCAGTGTGCGTTTTACGCAACGATTCAATCTCAGGCACCGATATCTCCAGGCCGCGAACCACCGCAGACAGCGACTCCAACTCCGCGTCAACCCGTCGGTCTTCTTCTTCGAACAGCGCACGATACTTCGCGAGGTCTTGGGGATCTGAACCGCGTAGCAGGATGTCCTTCCATTCCTGCACCTGCTTTTTCAGGTGAACCTGCGCTGACCGGGCGGACTCCATCGCCTTGGCGATTTGCCCCAGCGTGTGCAAGTCCTTTAAATGGTTTTCGTTGGAGTTACTTAGAACAAAAAGACCGATCACTCCGTTCGCCACGAGGATCATTGCCAGCAATCCCGCAAGAATCACCAAACTCCTGCGTCGGTCCGCACTGCGCAAAAACTTCGATTCCGCACTGAAACGCATGATTCAAAGGGGGTTATCGACAACCGAATGGGGATCATTCGTCCTTTTCGATAGGGCCAATCATGGTATCGACGGGGAAATGAGGGTCAAACCAGCGAATGACACAAACGTGTGACAATTACGCCGGTTTTCCAGAATTCATTTGATCAACCTCATCACCTTCCCGGCACGGTCGACAATTATCGCCGCCCCGATACCACTCGCGGGAGGCCTAGTTACGTACAAGGCAATGGACGTGCCGGACGGAAGATCGTAAATCAAGAAATCACTGTATCCCTCCTGCTTTCGGGCCGTGAGATAGCGGTTGGGCAGTCCAAATCGGGCAATAAACTTTGGTATCGGGACAATGACTTCCAGATAGGCTTCTCTCTTGTTGAGAACCTCAAAATCAGCGGGAGGTTGGGGGAATTTTTCTGGGCGCCAACTATCGGGAAACGCGTTAGTTCGATAGCGCTTTGAGGCCCAGTATTGTCTCATATTGGGCTCATCGCGGTCTGCGGCCAGCAAGGTGGCCGAACCGAGAAGGACGGCAAACGTGAGGTTGCAAATACGCACAATCTCAAGCTTGTATACAAACCATCGGGGAGCACGAAAAAACGTCCTTCTTGCTCGTCCGGTCTTCAAGCCCCATTCCGGGCCACATACCGGTCCCGATAAGCCTTCGGAGGCATACCCACCACTTGGCGGAACGAGTTGCTGAAGGCACTCTGGTCGCCAAAACCGAACATCATGGCAATCTCCGCGATGGGACGCGCTGAATGGGTCAATTCGTGGATCGCCCCGTGAACACGAGACTGAATGATAAACTGCTGGATGGTCATCCCAAAAACCCGTCGGAAAAGTCGCTGTAGCTGCCTTTCGGAAAACCCTGCTTGAGTCGCAATCTCTCCGACCATGATCGGGTCCCCGAGATGCGCCCGGATGAAATCCGCCGCCTTTCCGACTGGTCCCAGATGGGCCAACGCATGACGGCGCGCCTCAAAAGTCTGGATGGTTCCGACTAATCCGACCACGTTTCCCGCCGTATCCCGCAGGGGGTACTTATCGGTCACAATCCAATCCCGGACGCCTTGCTCGTTGAGAAACATCTCCACGATATTGCGCATGGCCTTGCCGTTTTCGATCACCCAGCGATCGTCGGTGACGTACTTTTCAGCGAGATCCGACGGCAGGTATTCGTGGACGGTTCGCCCAATGAGTGCTTCCTCATTCTCAAATCCGAGACGGACGGCAGTGGCATGACTGATGGCCATCAATCGGCTTGCCGAATCCTTTACGAAATACAGCAATCCCGGGATATTCTCAAAAGGCACCAGCAACTGCCGGGGATCGATGGTCCGTTGAAAAAACTCGCTCCGCATGGCCAAGCGTTGCTCCCGATTTTCCTCGGGAGACTTTAACATCGGATTGGAAACTGGCGTCGTACGTTTTCGCATGTCTGAATTTTGCGGAGTCATCGCTACTCCAAAGCCCCGCAATTCCGCAGCCTTGAAAGCGGAGCTAGCGGCAAGCCATTCGCACGAATGAAGTCCGTTTTTTGCAAAACTTTGTCGCCCCATCCCTAGCACGGCCCGTCCGCCCGTGCTAATCTCTCTGACTGCCCTTTGTGATGACGCCCGGTTCCCAACAAGTGCACCGTAGCTGTGGTTTACCTCCGCTGCCAGTCCGGTTTGCCTTGGATTGGCACTGGTGGCTGGCCCTGTGGTTGTCGTGGTCCTCCTCGACTTTATGGGCCACGGATCGGGCAACGGCAGGTCGGGAATTCCACAACAAGGTGCAGCCCTTGCTGAACAAGTACTGTTCGGACTGCCACCTGGACGGCGAGAAGAAGGGTGGCGTAGCTTTCGATGAACTCGGTTCGGACCGACAGACGACGGATAACTATGCCCTTTGGCTGGCCGTTTTAAAGAATGTCCGCACGGGCCTCATGCCTCCCCCGAAGAAGGCGCAACCGACGCTGGAAGAAAAGGCGGTTCTCGAACAATGGATTAAGTATCAGGCTTTCGACTTGGATCCCCGAAATCCACCAGCCGGTAAGGTGACGGTTCGCCGACTTAATCGCGCCGAGTATCGCAATACCATTCGAGACTTGATGGGGATCGATTTCAAAGCCGACGAAGAGTTCCCGCCCGACGACACTGGCTTTGGCTTCGATACGATTGGTGACGTGTTGACGGTGTCGCCGTTGCTGCTCGAGAAATATATCGTCGCGGCAAAAGCCATTGTCGCCCAAGCGGTTCCCCTGGTTGATCGGCAAATGGCCGAGAAGGTGATCGCCGGCAACACTTTCCGGGCAACTGACACCAATATCGTCAAGGAAGGCAAGAACTTCGGGCGCAAAGACGGACTCTTATCGCTCTCTTACTATCAGGCGGCGGAAGGAACCAATAGTTTCAATCTTGAGCATTCCGGAAGCTATCGGTTGGGTGTGGAAATGGCGGTCCGAGGCACCTTTGATTATGATCCTGGCCGTTGCAATGTTGTAATCCAACTCGATGGACAGGAACTGCTTCGGAAAGAATTCGCCTGGTATGACTACAAGCTCCTTCATTTTGACCTGGAGCGATCCCTCCAGGCTGGTGACCACTCGCTTTCGATCGCCGTAGAACCCTTGGTTCCCGTGGCCAAGAAGCTGAATTCGCTCGATATCCACCTGCTTTCCCTAAAAGTCCGCGGACCAACGGAACCGACCTATTGGGTTCGACCTCCCGCCTACGCCCGTTTCTTCGGCGCCGCCATACCTGAAGGCCGCTTCGCGAGGCGCAAATACGCACGCACGTTATTGGCGGACCTAACCCGGCGCGCCTATCGCCGTCCGGCAGACGAGCGCACGGTTGACCGGCTGGCGGCATTCGCAGAAAGTGACTATCGCAAACCCGGCGTTTCCTTTGAATCCGGCATGGCGCACGCCATGGTGGCAATTCTCTCCTCGCCCCGCTTTTTGTTCCGCATGGAGCAGAATGAACCCACTTCAAGTGTCGTCGGTGGCAATGTCCAAGTAGACGAATATGCCCTGGCCTCGCGACTCTCCTATTTTCTCTGGTCCACCATGCCGGACGAAACGCTATTCCAGCTCGCGGGCCGACATGAGCTCCGGCCGAACCTCAACGCCCAAGTCAAACGGATGCTCGAGGACAAGCGGGCGGACGCGATGATTCGTAACTTTACCGGCCAGTGGCTCCAAGTGCGGGATGTTGAGGGAACCTCCATCGACGCCCGGGTAGTCCTGGCGCGAGACAGCGGCTCCGAAAAGCAGATGCGGCAAGAACGCGAGGCGTTTCTCGCCCGTCTGGCCCAGCAAAACACCACGACCAACAAACCCCAGGCGAGCGGTACCGGCGGAACGAACAGCTCCACGCCACCACGTCCTCGGTTTACCAAGCCTCGCATCGAGTTGGATCTCGAATTGCGCCAAGCCTTGCAAAAAGAGACCGAGATGTTTGTAGGCAGCGTCTTTCGCGAAGATCGAAGTGTGACCGAACTACTCGATAGTGATTATACTTTCCTCAACGAAAAACTAGGGACGCTCTACGGCATGACGAACGTGACGGGCGCCGAAATGCGCCGTGTTTCCCTGCCGGCCGGAAGCCCCCGAGGCGGCGTTCTCACCGAAGGAAGCGTGTTGGTGGTGACCTCCAATCCAGACCGGACCTCGCCGGTCAAACGCGGCCTTTTTGTGCTCGATAACATCCTCGGCATGCCGCCACCGCCACCGCCGCCAAATATCCCGGCGCTGGAGGCTGCCGAGAAAGGCGCTTCCGATCATGAGCCGTTATTGCGCGAAATGCTGGCCCTGCATCGGGACAAACCGCTCTGCGCTTCGTGCCACAATCGGATGGACCCCATCGGATTGGCCTTTGAGAATTTCAACGCCATGGGCCTCTGGCGTGATAAGGAGCGAAACCAGGCCATCGACGCCACTGGCAAACTCGCCAGCGGAGAAACGTTTGCCAGTATCCATGAACTCAAGCGGATCCTGATTGTACGCCATCGTCCAGAGTTCTACCGGTGCCTGACTGAAAAACTGATGACCTACGCACTCGGCCGCGGGCTGGAATATTATGACGTCGAGACCGTGGACCAGATCGTGAACCGGTTGGAAAAGAACAACGGCCGGTTTTCGGAGTTGCTCCAGGGCGTGATCGAGTCTGCCCCTTTTCAGAAAGTTCAACCTCTCCCTGCGTCTTCGACCGCTCTTTCCCGCGAACGTGTCGACAATCAACGGCCAGCCAAATCACCCACCCTATGAAGAACCCTATAGTCACCCCAGCCCAGGCCGCCCGGGAACGCCATGCCAGCCTGAGCCGCCGCCATTTCCTTCGCGGACTCGGGACCTGCCTTGCACTGCCAGCATTGGAATCACTGCATCCGCTGCGAGCGTTGGCAGGCGCGGCCTCCAAGGTCCCCGTTCGGATGGCTTTCGTCTATATTCCGAACGGCACCATCCCATCAGCCTGGTGGCCAGAGGGCGCGGATGGACGCGACTTTGCCCTGCCCCGCACCTTGGAACCGCTGGCAGGGCTGCGGCAACATCTGCAACTCATTTCGGGGCTCGACGACGTGAGCGCCAATCCGGGCGTCGACGGCGCGGGCGATCATGCCCGCGCGGGTGGAACCTTTTTGACGGGTGTCCGTATACGTAAAACGTCCGGCTCGGACGTCCACGCAGGCGTTTCCATCGACCAGGTGGTGGCGCAGCAAATCGGCCACCTGACTCGTTTCCCTTCACTGGAATTGACCTGCGACGCAGTGCGCAAGGCGGGCAACTGCGATTCCGGTTATTCCTGCGCGTACGAGTATAATTTATCCTGGCGTTCGGCAACCCAACCGTTGCCGCCGGAACCCAATCCCCGGCTGGTATTCGAGCGGCTCTTCGGCGCAGGTTCCCGGACAGAACGCACCCGAAACCTCAAGCTGCGGCAGGAGGAGCAACATTCGATTTTGGACTTCGTGCTGGACGACGTGAAGGACATGCAGCGCCAGGTCAACGGCAAGGATCGACAAAAACTGGACCAGTACCTGTCGAGTGTTCGGGAGATTGAGCAAAGGATTGAGAAAACCGAACGGATGTCGGTGGCGAATCCCAGTATGGAGTCGCCCACAGGTATTCCTGGCAGCTATGAGGAACACATTGCCTTGATGTTCGATATGATGGTCCTCGCCTTCCAGACCGACTCCACGCGTATTGCGACTTTGCTCATGGCCGGTGAAGGCAGCAATCGCACCTTCCCTGAATTGGGGATATCCGAGGGGCACCACAATCTGACCCATCACTTCAATAACTCAGACATGATTGCCAAGGTGAAGGAGATTGACCGCTGGTACGTGCTGCAATTGTCCCGCTTCCTGGAGAAGATGGATCGCACCAAAGACTCGGACGGGAACTCCCTGTTGCAGAACTCGATGATTGTCTATGGCTCTGGCAATGCCGACGGCAATCGGCACACCCATGTCAATCTGCCCATTCTGCTGGCGGGCGGTGCCGGCGGGGCCTTCCGGGGCGGGCGTTATATCAAGTCGAAGTCCGCGCCAGTGACCAATCTTTTCCTGACGATGGCCGACCGCATGGGTGCGCGAGGAGTGGAAAAACACGGTGATTCCACGGGCCACCTGTCTCTCTCTTAGAGGCTGTTACTTCTTGGGCAGGAAATCGACCTTGGCCGAAAGCTCAGGCGTCAGGAACCGATCGGGTTTCTCGATCTGGACCTTAATCTGCAGCGTACCTTTTTGCCGGCTCGCTTCGGGGGCAATTTCCGCCACGTAGCCATCGTAGAGACGCTCTGGGAAAGCCTCGGGGCGCAACTTGCACCTCTGTCCGACACCGACCTTCGAGATATACGATTCGTCGACATCGATTTCGACCTGCAAATCGGATAGGTCCGCCACCGCCAAGAGTGAGGTACTGGGACCCCGCGTACCACCAAAGGCCTGCGGCGTCACCAGTTCATTGGCATCCACCAGGCGTTCAAGCACCACGCCATTCACCGGCGAGCGAATGGTGCACCATTCGATATAGGTTTCGATCAACTGCCGGGCGCCTTTGATCTGGCCTACCTGCGCCTCGGCCGATGCCAGGGCCAGCCGCGCGTCATCCAGGACCTTTTGGGTTTCCACTCCTTTTTCCACCAAACCGCTGGAACGCTTGAATTCAATCCGCGCTTTTTCCACTCCCACATTGGCCACGCCAATCTGGCCATCCAGCTCGGCCAATCGCGCCTTATATTCAGAATCATCCAGCAGCACGAGCACCTGGTTGTTCGTCACCGTATCGCCCTTGTGGACTCCGATCCATTTGACGACTCCGAGAAAGCGAGGGCTCAGTTCTATCCGTTCGTGCGCCACAATGTAACCCGGAACGGTCAGGATGGATCCCTCCACTCGTCCCGTTTCCGTCGAGGCATATTTGATGGGGATGGCGTCTCCGGTCCGACTCCCAACTCCTGCAGTTCCGCCTTGGTTCTTCGGATCCGCCTCCGCAGGCAATGCCGCCTTCGACTTGGCATCACCCACAATTCGTATGCTGTCACTCTGGCGTGGCCAGGCGAAAAACGCCACGACGCCCGCGATGCCAAAAATGACGATGAAAATCCAGATGAAGGGGCCGCTGCGACGGGTCTTGAGGGATCGATCGATACGGAGTTCGGATAACTGGGAATCGCTCATAGGGATTTCAAGGCGGATATCACTGGCAAACGGGACGCCCGGAGGGCCGGGAGCAGGCTCCCAATCAGACCAACGAACACACTGAACACCAGGCCTTTGACCATCAATGCGGGGGTCACGGCAAATTGGAAAACCGTCTCGCTAAAGGACTCGAAATTCATCGTCCCAAACATTATGCCGCTGGCAATGACATAGGTATGGATCATCATCGCCACCCCACAACCCAGCAAGCCACCGAACAAGGCGATGATCGAACCTTCCACCAGGAAGCAGGCCACCACCGTACGGCGCGAATAGCCTAAGACTCTCAGGGTCCCAATTTCGCGCGTCCGGGCTCCGACGCTGGCGTACATGGTGTTCATGGCGGCAAAGATCGCGCCGATGGACATCGCGGTGCCCAACAGATTGGCCAAAATCTTGATGGGGACGGCCGTCCCAGTCTGCGACTTATAGTAATCGACCTCCCGCTGGGCGAGCAGCGCCAGGCGCTTGTCGGAACCAATCCGGTTGGTCAGGGCGGCCAGGGAGGCTTCGTCTTTGGCGCGTATCAGGAGGCTGGAATACATGTCACGATCAAAGAGCGCCCGCGCTTCCTCCACATCCATCCAGGCCTCCGAATCAAAGGCACTGCCACCACCGGTGAAAATACCCACCACCGTCAGGTGATCCGGCCCAGCCTTGAGTGCGCCTCCAATATCCAGGTTTTTGAATCGTCCTGCCAGGCTCTTCGCCACGATGACCTCCCGCTTGCCCGGAGCGAACATTCGCCCCTGCACCAACGCCACTTGAGGGCGCAGTTCGGCACCTCTCGCGGAAATACCCCGCAGGATCAGATTTGCTTCGCCGCTCAAATCGATGCGCATGGCGCTCACCAACGTCATGATATCCGCCGTAATCAGCGGTTCCCCCTTCGCGTCACGCGCAATCTCCTCGGCATACTGCAGCGTGCGAACCTGCTCGCGGGTGACGAGGCTGCTGGATTCGGCCTGGGATCCCTTCCGTACCACCAACACGTTGCGGGGATCGCCGGTATTGGCACTGTTCTTCTCGATGCCCTGCGCCAGCGCCTCAAGCAAAACATAGACTGCCACCACCAAGGCTACACCCAGCACGGTCGATCCGGTGGTTTTCCAGCGGACGACGACGTTACGGAGATTATATTTCAGCGGGAGTGCCATGGCTTAATCAAGGGTCCTGAGTCCGGCTACCACGCTGGTCCGCCCCACCGCGATCGATGGTGGAATGGCGGCCACAATGCCCAGCACGACCGCGACCAGCATGCCTTCCGCCGCCAATCGCGGCGTCACTTCAAAAGCGATCAATGTCCCCGCGGTGACCTTTTGGATATTAATGCTGGACCAAAAGAGCCAGGCCCCTCCCACGCCGAGGACCGCGCCAATCAAGGCCAAACCAAAACTCTCCGCCAGGATGAAGCTGAAAATCTCGTGCCGCCGAAAACCCAGCGCCTTGAGGATGGCCAACTCGCGAAATCGTTCGCGAATCGCCATGCTCATGGTGCTGACGGTGACCAGCATCAAGCTGAACACCACCACTGAGGCAATGGATCCAACCAGGGTCTTAATATTGCCCCACATGCTCACAAAGCTCATCTGGAAGGCGCGTTCGGATTCCGCACGAACTTCAGCACTGGTATTGGCAAAGGCCTGGTCAATCGCACGGGTCACTTGGGGCGAAACTTCTGCTGACGCGATGCGCAACCACCACGTGCCCACGGTGCCCGGATTGCCAGACGCTTCGTCCAGGTATTTCTGGTGGAAAAAGACATTCCGATCGTCGATTCCGCCCGAGTAAACGCCCGCGATCCGCAGATCCAGGTCGCAGGGGTAAAAGGTTCCCGTGAAGCGCATCCGCTCCCCCAGCTTCAAATGATATTTGTCCATCGTGCCTTTGCCCACGAGGCAGCTCTGGCGGTCCTTCACCCAATCCTGCACCTGCTCGACCGGTGCCTTCGATTCGATAAAAATATTCGTGAACCGTACGGGATCGACCCCAAACTGCGCGAACATGGTGGACGTCTCGTCGCGAAATAACCCGCCAAAATAGGTAAACGGTGTCGCGGCCACCACGCCGGGTATTTTGTCGATGATGGTGAGTTGCTTATAAGGCAACGGCTGGGCCAGAGATACCTTGTTACGGACCACCACCCTCAACGAGGCGCCAACGTCTTCCGGTGGAATCGTGAATTCCCGCACTAGCGTCATGAGGGTCACCAGCAAAAATAGCGATACCGCCATGCTCAGGACGGTCAATGCCGCCCGTCGGAGATTCCGGAAGGCGTTCTTGGCGATAAATCCGACAAAGGTCACGCGGCAATCTCCCCTTTCTCCAAGTGAAGACTCCGGGTGGCATAGGTCGCCGCCTTGGGATCGTGGGTCACCATGACTACCGTTTTTCCCGCCGTACGGCTCAGGGACTGTAACATGACCAGCACGTCCACGGCTGACCGGGCATCGAGATTGCCCGTGGGTTCGTCCGCCACGATTAACGGCGGATCGGTCACCACCGCGCGGGCAATCGCCACCCGTTGCTGCTGACCGCCTGACATTTGATCAGGCCGGTGATGCCCCCGGTCCGCCAATCCTACCAGGCTCAAAGCAGTGGCCACGTGTTTCTTGCGCTCGGAACTCGACAGCTTGGTAAGGAGCAACGGCAATTCAATATTCTCGAAAGCCGTCAACACGGGTATCAAATTAAAGCTCTGGAAAACGAACCCAACGTTCTGATTCCGCCATTCGGCCAATTCCGACTGGTTGAGTGTTGCAACGTCAATTCCACCGATAATGACCGATCCAGACGTAGGTTTATCGATACCGGCGATGATATGCATGAGCGTGGATTTCCCCGACCCGGAGGGCCCCATCAGCGCCAGAAACTCTCCCTTGAAGATGTCTACCGAGACCGAATTCAACGCGGTGACGTTGATTTCGCCCTGACGATAGATCTTGCTCAGGCTCTTGACACGAACTACAGGCTCAGCCGTCATGCTGGCGCCAGCATTGCCAAGGGTGGAGTCAGTATCAATCAATCAATTGCGGCCCATCCAAAGTTGGAAGCTCATGAAAAGACCGTGCTTTGGTGCCAAACGAGCCACAGCAACCGTATTGGACCTGCCCTATGGATGAAACGAAAGAGCCGGGCAACCACCTCGGCATGGTTTATAATGCGGAAAGCGGCTTCTTTAACGCCGTTAGCGACAGCGTGCACAAGTTGGTTTCCCCTTCCACCTACGCCTGCAGCCTCTGCCGCATGACCTATGGGCTCACGACGATGGTCCGTCCGTGGAAACAGTATTTGGAGAGCTTGCCAATGCCCGTGGTATTCCTCTACCGCGCCGATTTTTCTGCGCTGTATCCCAAAGAGCAACAACCCCTTCCGCTCATCTTTTGGGTCCAAGAGGGTCGCTTCGAAATCCTGCTGGGCGCAAACGAAATTAACGCCTGCCAAAGTGTTCAGGCGTTGATGGATCGCCTCGATAGGGGACTGACCCGTCGTGGTTTGCGAAGCGGGTCCCCAAAGCATGCCCCAAAGTAGGTGGACCGAGCACGCGCGAGCATTCCCATTATTCTAAATACCGGCGATGGCGCTTCGCTCAACCACCGGCCACTACCTGGCACCCTCTTCGATATTTTTGCGTTAACGGCCCTACTTGGCCAAAAATCCCCGCGCCTTCAGCCAGTACACCAAATCCAATCCCCAAGGATGGACCCCGGCAAATTCCGGCGGCTTTGATTGCAGACCGATGCCGTGTCCTCCATTTTGGTAGATATGGAGATCGAATGGCACGCCGTTCTTTTGAAGTGCGGCGGCGAACTGCAATGAGTTTTCTACGGGCACCGCCTTGTCTTCCCAAGTGTGCCAGACAAATGCTGGCGGTGTGTCTTTGGTCACCTGCTTTTCATTCGACATCAGCGTCACCAACGCCGGGTCCGGATTCTTGCCGAGGAGATTGTCCTTGGATCCCTGGTGAGTGAACTCGCCCATGGTTATCACGGCATAACAAAGCACACCTAAGTCCGGCCGGCTGCTCTCACTATCCACGGGATCTGGCGCTTTGGGATTACCCGCATCGAAGTGGGTCATGAGTGTGGACGCAAGGTGTCCTCCGGCGCTGCTTCCCATGATACCGATGCGGTGCGGATCGACCCCAAATTCCTCCGCCTTGTGACGCACCAATCGCATCGCCCGGCTCACGTCAAGAAGCATTGTGGGATGGTGGTAGCCAAATTGGGCCAAGCGGTAGCGGAGGACGAAACAGGTCACTCCCTGCCGGTTTAGGAACAAGGCGTAATCCGGCCCCTCGTGGCTGGCCAAGCCCCAGTAACCTCCGCCCGGACAAATAATCATGGCCGGTGCGTTCGGCTTGGAACCCTCTGGACGATAAACAGTTAGAGTCGGGATATCGTTCGGAGAATCGCCTTTCGCGCCCGGAGTATCCGTCGACCAGAGCGGGACGGTTAAGAGCGGTTCCGCCGCTGAATTCCACGCCAGAACCAGGCCAAGAAATGCCGTAAGAGCAATACGCATAGTGCGAAAGGCACTACGATGAACCAAAGGCGTTGCGGAATCAGCCAGAAAATGCAATCTTCCGCCGGTCCCGTTCATTTGGGACCAGACGGTGATACCAGAAACAACTCGCAAAGATGCTATGAAACGTTCGCTTCCAATTTGTCTGATAATCCTTTTGGCCGGGTGTGCAACCCAGAAGGACAAGAATGCAGGCACCAATCAGGTAGCTACCCCAGTCGCATCTGCGAAAGCGGATGAACAAGGATTCGTTCCCATCTTCGATGGAACCTGGACGAACTGGCGGATCAGCGAGAACGTCTCCGCTTGGACGATTACCGACGGAGCCTTCCGCGCCAATGGCGATCGCAGCCACCTCTATTACTACGGCCCGCTCGCGCCGTTCAAAGATTTTGAGTTGAAGGTCGACGTCATGACGGAGCCCGGCTCCAACGGTGGCATCTATATTCATACCAAGTTCCAGGACCAGGGCTGGCCCTGGGGCGGCTATGAAATCCAGGTCAACAACACCCACGGCGATTGGCGCAAGACTGCCAGCGTCTATTCGGTGCAGGACGTCAAGGAAACCCCGGCCAAGGACAACAAGTGGTGGACCCAGCACATCGTGGTGAAGGGTAACAACATCAAGGTCTATGTGGATGACAAGTTGGTCAACGACTTCACCGAAGAGCCCGGCCGCCAGCCCGGCAAGGATTTCGAGCGCAAGCTGAACGCCGGCACGTTCGCCCTCCAGGCGCACGATCCCAAGAGCGTGGTGTACTACAAGAATATCCGCGTCAAGAAGCTGTAAGGCCCTCTGACTTGCGGCTAGCATGTTCGCATGCACCGCCTCCTGACTTTCGCATCGGCTGTGGCACTGGCAATTTTGCCGGCCACAGCCGATTGGCTTGAGTGGCGTGGTAGTCCACTACGTGACGGTATTTGGCGCGACATCAGCCTTCCAGCCGTCATTCCATCCGGCGGATTCCCAACGGCTTGGAAAGCAACACTCGGCCAGGGATACAGTGGCCCGTCGGTTGCGGGGAATCGGGTCTATGTCATGGACCGCCTCAAACCACCGCTGGCTGAAGTGGACACCGAACGTGTCGTGTGCCTTGATGCCCAAGACGGACACTTCCTCTGGACCAACGCCTACCCTTGCGCCGTCCATTATCCCTACGGCTACGAAAACGGCCCGAGAAACACGCCTCTTATCGAGGGCAACTCCGTCTATACGTTAGGCGGAATGGGAACCCTCTCCAGCCTCGATGCCGTATCTGGATCCATTCGTTGGAGACACGACCTGGCTGCGGAATACCACGCCCACATTCCAAACTGGGGCGTCTCCAGCCAACCTCTTTTAGTCGGTGACTCCCTGGTTGTCATGGTGGGTAACACCAATGACGCGTGCGTGGTGGCATTCGACAAAGGGACCGGCAAAGAGCACTGGAGAAGCCTCTCGGAACGCCCAAGCTATGTACCCTTGCTATCTATTCCCAACGGTTCCGGTCGATCAGCGATCGTTTGGACTGCTGATGGCGTCCACGGTTTGGACACCCAAACAGGCGCCGAACAGTGGGGTTTCCCCTTCCGCTGCAAGTATGACGAGGCCGTCCACACACCGCTGTTCGATGGTACCAAACATCGCCTCTACTTTCCGCACGATTGGTCGGGAACACTGGTCGTGCAGCTCGACTCGGACCACCAACACGCGACGCTTGTCGGCACCAATCGCAATCTAAGCATGTTGCACAGTGCGGCCGTGTTGCTCGACGGGGTTATCTACGCCGTAAATCACAACAGCGGCGACGCGCCCGCCCAAGGCGAACTGCGGGCACTGGACGTGAAATCAGGCGAATTGCTCTGGAAAACCAATGCCGTCACCCCTATGAAACGCTGGGCTCAGGCTGCGATCACGTACAACGAGGGCAACCATTGTGCCTATATTCTAAACGATCAAGGCGAACTGATTCTTGCCCGCCTTACCCGATCGGGCTATGAGGAACTGGGCCGCAGCCAAATCAGCGGCAAGACGTGGTCCCATCCCGCTTTCTCAAACGGCTGTGTTTATGTCCGGTCTGAGACGTCCCTTATTTGTGCCAAGTTGAAATAGCCTCACCGAAGAAAAGGCATGGGCTCACACAGGCGCGGGGACGCGGAGGAAAAAAGACTGAATAACGAATCACACGAAGGACACGAAAAAGAGAAGAGAACGCGAGTTGCCAAGGGGCAGAACCCTTTCGTGCATTTCGTGGTTCTCTCCATCTTCTTCCGACGCGGCGTCTCCGCGTGCAACAGGCCCTTCTTCACTCCCACCCAATCTGCCGACCCTTGTTTTGTTCCTCGAGCCAAGCCATCAAGGGGGCGAAGTATTCCTTCATGGCGCGGGTACTGAGGTCTTCGCCGGTGGTTTCGTGGAGCAATTGGCGCCAGTCGCGGGTGCCGCCGGTTGAGAGCATCTTCCGCAGGAAATCGCCAACCTCCTTGTTCCCTGCGTAGCTGCAATGCTGGGGCGGCTGGTGCAGGATGTTCTTCGCGATATAATCGTGGAACTGGAACTTCAGGACCGTCGCGATGGCGTAGCTATAGTAGTAGCAGGGATTGTCGTTGATGTGGGTCTTGGTCGCCGCGTCGCACCATTCTTCCCCGCGTGAATCGATGCCACCGGCGGGTTCGACACCTTGGAAATCGGCCACGTGCTTCCACCAGCGTTTGTTCCACTCGGAAGCCGGCAGATTCTTCGCGTACACGTCCGCTTCCCAGTGGGTCATGGTGCCGCTGGACCAGAACATGAACGGAATGGCGTGCCCTAGCGCGAAGTCCAGCAGGGTGGCGGTCTGGTCTTCCTTATAGTCCGCGGGCAGGACACCGAGCTGCTGGAGATAGGGCGTTTGCTGCGAAGCCATGCCTATCAATTCTCCCATGCCCTCGTGAAACGCCGGATTGGCGCCGATACGCAATAAGGGCGGCACTTCAGGCCGGGTGTAAGACATGAAATAATACGCGTGCCCGAGCTCGTGATGGGCGGTATTGAACCACCAGGCGTCAGGCTCGACGCTCATAAGCGAGCGGATATCATTGTCCAAATCCACATGCCAGCACGAGGCGTGGGCATTCTTCTTGCGCGGATCTCCTGCCTTGACCGGGAACAGATCGGATTTGGTCCAGAACGTGGCCGGCAATGGCTGGAATCCGATGCCAACATAGAACGATTCGGCCGTCTTGGTGACCCACTCAGGGGCGCGGTTGGTGAAATAGGGATCGAGCTTCACTGCTTCAACCATTCCCGGCCACTCCTGCGACCAACGGTTGTTCAACCAATGAGCCGGGATGCGTTTTGGCGCGGGTTGTCCGTACCGTTTGGCCAATTCGTATTTGGTCCAGGTATGAAGCTGGAGGTAGAGAGGGCGGAGTTCCCGGAGGAACTCGTCGTTGAGACGCACCATCTCCTCCGTCGTCATCCCATACCCCGCCACCTGGAGGGCGAAATAATCGGCATGCCCCAACTCGGCGGCGCATCCATTGCGAAGATCGCGTAGTTTCACCAATCCTGGCTTCAAGGGCTTGCCAATTTCCTTGGAGGCCTCCCAAGCAGTCTGGCGTTCCTTGAGATCGTGCGAGTCCCGGAGAATACGATCCAGGTCATTGGCGATCACATTGGATCCGGCCAAGTGAAATTGGAAACCGTTCAGCGTGGAGGCTTGGGCCGTCTCGGCCGCGATACGCTCGGCCACCAGTTTGGGGGCGGTCATTGGCCCTTCGGCGGCGTTCAGGAGACATCGGTCCAACTGTCGGCGCTGCAAATCCGTCAATTCTGTACGGTGTTCAAGGAGCTCCCGGGCTTCGCGAATCAGGGCCGGATTACCATTGAAGGCGGCTGCGGCACGCCCTGCTATTTCTGAGGCGGCGTCATGCTCGGGACTAACGTCCGTTGAGGCGGCCCACTGGGCTTCCTGTTGTACTTTGGTAAGCGCCTGAAAACTGGCGTTCACCAAGCCCAGGAAGCGATCTGCCCGTTCTTGAATGGGTGTCGCCGCCAGAGCGGAAACCGAAACCACAACGCACCCTGCGAGAATCGATCGAAGCATGCTCACGCGGGAAGACTACGCCTGCGGCTCGGACCTGCAAGCCACGGAAGCTGCCGCGACTACGCGCGACCTCAGGGTTTCTGGATACGAACACGATAAAACCGATTCGTGAGCGCCGACGGGTCGATCACCGAGATGGTTCCCGCTCCTGCAGGAAGATTCGTTAGTGTCGACCAACTCGGAGGGAACTGAGTCGTGAACTCCACGATATTCGTACCGCGATCGGACCGATTCCACGTTACTTGGTGCCCACCGGCAGCAGGAGTGCTTATCTGAACCGCCAGCGCGCTGACATCCACGTAGATCAAATCGTCGAAGTCGACGTACAGATTGCCCGACTTATTGGTCCGCAATTGCGTCACCGGCAATTCGCCAAACGGCGAACCGGCATTCACGACGAAATTGGAGTGTCGATTAGTGTCGGCCCCGAAATCGTCAAAATTATTCAGCTTGGCCAGGATGTTCGTATCGCCAATGACCCGCCCGAAAACCGTAAATCCTCCGCTATTGTTGGTTTTGTCCAACGAGGAGGAATTGTCCATCAGGTTTATGAAAAACTGGCTGGTGGCGGAATTGGGATCGGCCGTCTTCGCCATGGCAATCGTCCCGGCCACGTTGCTGTAAAACGTGCCGACGTGAAACTCGTTGGTGATCTGGGCGTGGGTCGTAATGTAGGCGACGCTGGCATTGGTCGCCCCGCGATGGACGGTCGTTCCAAGCCCACCTTGGATGACAAAATTCGGGACCATGCGATGGAAAAAGGAATCCTCGTAGGCTCCTTCATTCACGTAGCGAAGGAAGTTGGCGACGGTGACTGGCTTGTCTTCGTCGAACAATTCCAGGTAGAAGTCCCCAAGAGTCGTCCGGAATTGGACACGGGTTCCAGCTTCAGCGGTGGCGGCTAACAGCAGTAGCGGCAGGACGAACCCGGTGTACGGACGCATGGGACGCATTCAAACGTAGTCCTTGGGACTCGTCCATTACGGAATACAACGACGCCAAAACCGTCAAATCCACCTTTGGTGATGCTGGCCATCCGGTCAGGGATCCGTCATACTTCCATCCATGTTTCAGTACGTTGCTCTCGCCCGGGAGAAATCCTGGGTGCCGGGCCCCTACCCCGGGGTCGAGCTTTGTGTTTTGCATAAGAACGAAACGACCGGAGGCGTATCGGTGCTGCGCAAATTCCATGCGGGCGTGACCGTTCCTGCCCACACCCATCCTCTGGCAAATGAAACAGTTTACGTCTTGAGCGGCGAGTGGGAGGAAGCGGGAGTGGTTCACGGGCCAGGCAGTTACTTCCACGCCCCCAAGGGAGCGCAACACGGCCCGCACATCGCGCGCACAGAAGTGTTGAGCTTCACGGTTTTTGACGGTCCGCTTACTGTTGCGTGAACACGGCGGCTCCGGATTGGTCCATGTGCCCGGCACCCGGTCGGCTTTCCCGCCAGGCGCCTTGGGGCACGAGCCTCCATCGAACATGAGTTTTGGACTGTCAAAAATGGTGAGTGGAATCCAGCGAGCGCTGGGCCAGGCCTTTTCCGGCGGGATGGATTCCGACACCGAGATCACCGCCCAAGGTGGGGCCATCCCCCGTCTGGCCCCAATCCGGGAGGATGACGACCAACGGACAGTCCCCAAGGAGATCTTGGAGAAGATCCGGCAGATTGAACTGCGCACCCGCCGCTTGGTGAGCGAAAGCCTTGCCGGCCAGTATCATTCCGCTTTTCGCGGCACTGGCATGGATTTCGATGAAGTCCGTGAATATCAGCCCGGTGATGAAGTCCGCACGATTGATTGGAACGTCACGGCGCGGATGAACCACGCCTTCGTGAAGAAATTTCGCGAAGAGCGGGAGCTCACGGTCATGCTGGTGGTGGACTTGAGTGGGTCGGGACTTTTTGGTTCGGGAGAGGTTTCCAAACGCGAGTTGATTGCCGAAGTCGCCTCGGTGCTGGCCTTTTCGGCGGTCAAAAATCAGGACAAAGTTGGTTTGGTCCTTTTTACCGAAACCACCGAGAAATTCATCCGGCCTGCGAAAGGTCGCCGACATGTTCTCCGGGTGATCCGTGATATCCTGTATCATCAACCGAAGCACCGTGGCACCAACCTGAATGGCGCGCTGGAGTTCCTCCAACGTATTCTCCACCACCGATCGGTCATCGTAGTCTTATCCGATTTTCTAGGGGAAACCAAACCCAGCCGGGCTCTCATCCATGAGCATTTGAGGAAAAAGATGCTCCATTCGGAATCTTTGGGCCGGATCTCACAGGTGACCCTGAACCAGTTGAGCCGCAAGCATGACGTCATCGCCGTACAAATCACCGACCCCTGTGAACAGACGCTGCCGGACATCGGGCGCTTGATTCTCAAGGACGCGGAGACGGGCGAAGTCGTCGAGATCAACACCTCCGACGCGCGCCGACGCGAAGCTTTCGCCACGCGGCAGAAGAAGACCCAAGAGGAACTGGAACGACTTTTCCGCACCGCCAAGGTGGATCACCTGCGCATGCTCACTCCCGGGCCCGAATCGGAAGAAGATGCCCACATCAAGGAACTCGTCCGTTTTTTCCAAGGACGCAATCGGCGCCGATGAGAGACACGATCCTCCCTCCCATTTCGAGCGATTCGGTTGCCGGTGGAGATGTTAATTCACCTGAGATGCGCCCTTTATCGTTAGCCTCAGAGAGGTCGGACCAAATGTCCGCCTCCTTACCTCGGCGGCTACCTTGGATCCTTTCATTCGCTTTAGGTGGAGTTTTCTTGCCAAATTTGTGGGCGATTACCAAACAGCCTTCGCCTGTTCCGCCGCCGCCCGCTCCCGGTGCATTGGGCACTCCGGCTCCAGGAACAGCGCCTCCGACGGTCGAACTTCATGAGATCCACGACGCCGTCCATATTCCCAGTGTTTGGGATTGGCTGACACCCACGTTGATTGGAGTCACCGTGGCTGCCTTGGCGCTGTGGTTATGGTGGCGCTTCAGGAACAAGAAATCGGCGACCGAAAAGATCCGGGAATCTGCCGCCGACCGAGCGCGAAAACGCTTGAGTGGGGTGGTCCGAGAAATGGGGGATCCCGAGCGGTTTTGCACCGTGCTGTCCGAGATAGTCAGGGTCTATCTGGAAGAGCGCTTCCGTATTCGAGCTCCGGAACAGACCACCGAGGAGTTTCTTGCGGATACCCAAAAGAACTCGATCCTCGACCAGAAACACCGTGACTTGTTGGCGGGCTTTCTGGAGCAGTGCGACTTGGTCAAATTCGCCGGATATGAGCCCGTGCGGGAAGATTTGGAGCGATTGCATCGTTCGGCCTCCGATTTCGTGGAAGAGACGGCGTTTGAATTGCCTACCTTGGCCGAAGCCGTGAAACAGGGAGGTGGCCGATGACGAGTTTTCAGTTTTCCCACCCTTGGTGGCTGCTGGCGTTGCTAGGCATTCCCGTACTGGCTTGGTTGCGCGGCAAAACGGGGCGGGAATCTTCGTTTGTCTATTCCAGCATTTCCTTGGTCCGAGGCATTACGGAGCTGGCCCGGTCGCGTGCCGGGGCGTTCCTCCTTAGCCTAAGGTGGCTGGGTTTGGCACTTTTTATCATCGGACTCGCCCGGCCCCAATTGGCGGGTGGAGGCAAGGCTCCACGGCAGGCCAGCGGCATTGATATCGTCGTGGCACTCGACCTTTCGGGTAGTATGCGCAGCGAGGACTTTGAACTCCATGGGGTCCAGGCCAATCGCGTGGCCGTCGCCAAAGATGTCTTGCAGACCTTCATTGATCATCGTGTGGATGACCGCATTGGTTTGGTGGTATTTGCGGGTTCGGCTTACGTCGCGGCGCCACCCACTTTGGATCACGATTTTCTGGTGCGCAACGTGAAGCGGCTCGATGCGTTGCAAGAATCGGGTACCGCAATCGGTTCCGCGTTGAGTGCCGCTGCGAATCGGTTGCGTGAGCTTAAGTCCAAGAGCCGCATTGTGATCCTGATGACGGACGGACAGAATAACGCGGGCAAGGTTTCGCCCCTGACTGCAGCGGATGCCGCGTTGGCGTTGGGGATCAAGGTGTACACCATTGGCGTCGGCATTCGTGGCAAGGCCCCCTATCCTTACATCGATCCCTTTGGGCAAACGCGCTACCAGATGATCGACGTCGATATCGACGAGGACACGCTTACGAAAATCTCGGCCCGAACCGGAGGCCGTTATTTCCGTGCCGATAACACCGCGACCCTGCGGTCGATCTACGAGGAGATCGACAAGTTGGAAAAGTCCAAGGTGCAAACCAAGCAACATGCTTATTACGAAGAGTTAATGGGTTATTTTGTGACTCCCGGATTGCTGCTCTTGTTCCTTGAACTCATCCTGGGGCATACCGTCTGGAGGAAACTGCCATGAGTTTTGCCAACCCCCAATTGGTCACGCTGATGTTGCTAGTGGTCCCGGCAACGGCGGGCTTTTTCTTCTGGGCTTGGAAGCAGAAGCAGCTGGCGATCAGCAAGTTCGTCCGCTCACGATTGCGGGAGCAGTTGACCTTGGGCGTCTCGCATCACCGCCAGTGGGTCAAGTCTGGCCTCATCTTGGCGGGATTGGCTTGTGTCTTTGTGGCGTTGGCCCGTCCGCGCTGGGGCGTCGGCGAAGAAATCGCGAAAGCAGAAGGCGTCGACATCGTGGTGTGCGTGGACGTCTCTCGATCCATGCAGGCAACCGACGTCAGTCCCAGCCGTTTGGCGCGGGCCAAACTTGCCTGCTACGACCTGTTACACGCCACCGGCACGGACCGTTTGGGACTGGTGGCATTTGCTGGGGGAGCCTTTCTCCAGTGCCCGTTGACTTTGGACGACGATGCCTTTCGGCAGAATGTGGCGGCGCTGGATACTGATTCCATTCCGGAACAAGGAACCGCACTTGGCCAAGCCATAGACGAAGCCAAGGCGGCCTTCGGTCAGGACGCCGCCAGCCAAAAGGCCATTATCATCGTTACGGATGGTGAAGACCACGAACCGGGAGCGGTCACAGCGGCCAAAGACTGTGCGAGTGCGGGTATCAGGATTTTTACGATTGGGGTAGGCTCCGTCGCCGGGGAACTATTGAAATCAACCGATCCCTATGGCAATTCGGTGTTTTTCAAGGATGAAGACGGCAGCCCGGTGAAATCGCGGTTGAACGAAGAATTGCTGCGACAGATTG
This sequence comes from Candidatus Limnocylindria bacterium, assembly GCA_035493435.1. Lineage (GTDB taxonomy): Bacteria > Verrucomicrobiota > Verrucomicrobiia > Limisphaerales > UBA9464 > DATJII01. Next base: position 35,980 of record DATJII010000102.1, read on the forward strand.
CGGAATCCGCCGGCGGATTTTACCTTCATCTGGATAACTCCGATACCATGGGAGAACTTTATCGGAGAGCCTTTGCCAACGTGGCCAAAACCAAGTTCAGCACGACCACCTTTCGGCACTGGATCGAACGATTCCAGTGGCCGCTGGGATTGGGTATATTGCTTTTGGCGATCGAGATCCTGATCCCTGATCACGGAAAGATCCGCTCCAAGCACAGTGGACGGCATCTTGAGGTGAGCAAACCCCTTCCCACCACACCACCAGTTCCTGCAGTAGCCGCAGCGACCACGGTGGCCCTGATGCTTTTGCTTATCGGCTTGCCGCGTGCCCAGGCCTCAACCGGCAAAGCGGAAACCCAATACCAGAAGGGCCAATTTGAAGGTGCCTTGGCGGAGTACGAAAAGCTGGCGAAGGAAAATCCGGACGATCCCCGGCTGCGTTTCAATGCGGGAGCTTCGGCTTATCGCAGCGGTGACTACAAAAAGGCAGGTGGACTGTTTGAGCAAGTGCTCACCGCCCAGGACCTGAAACTCCAGCAACAGGCGTGGTACAATTTGGGCAACACTCATTTCAAGTTGGGCGAGGAAGCC